>NZ_ANAH02000001.1:0-338710 GCF_000335475.2 Cystobacter fuscus DSM 2262
CTTTCGCTCCTTCCCCCGCCAGTCCTTTCGCCCATACTCAGGCTAAATGGGACGGCAATTGGGTGTCTGGGTTTTTGCAGCAATGCACTTGACGGCTCGAAAAATCAGGAGCAACTATTAAGCCGCAGGACACAACAAGGAAAGCTTGCCCGTTTGAGCACACTTTCCGTACAAACCAGGACAACCCAAGCAATGGCCAATATGACCCAGGGATTCGCCGAGCTTATCTGTTACGGTGACGCACTACTCAACCCGAAGAAGTGGCTTGCAGAAGAAGTAAGCTATGAGGCCTTAAACATTCCCAATCTGGACGAATTTTCGCCTCAGGCCATCTTGCCGCTGGCGATGTTGGTTGCGAAGGGGGAGTGTGATGCGGCCAAATTGGCGCGGGCAATCGACATTGACAAGAGCAAGGTCGACTTATACCTGGAAGCGCTCTGCGAGTTTAAGTTTGCCGAGGAGACAGGGGACGGCTACAAATCAACACAGGCCGGCAAGCAGGCTTTCGAGGCGATCGGGAAGAGAATGGTGGAACGCGAGCTATTCGAGGTGAAGAGAAGACTGAAACAACTCGAAGAGCTACGTCAGGCATAGCAACGACAGGCGAGCTTCAAGAACCAGGGAGTCGTCCCTGAACAACGCTTGGTACGCGTTCAGTCGTCCGATAGAGGCTGCCTCTACGCGCTGAACGCGTACGACACAACTGGCCAACATCTCCAGGATTTCTCTCAGTCATTCGAGGTGGCAGCACGGACTCTTTCCTCGTGGTCTGCAGGCGGTGTGGAGCCGTGACCACCGAGGACCTGGACGGGGCGGTGCCCGAGGCAGCCTCGGACAGGTAGATGGGAAACTCCTGCATGGACCGGCGGGTGTCCAACAGGAAGATGACATTGGGGGCCACGGCGCCCGAGGAGCTCGACTGTCCCGGGCTCACGAGGGGCACGAGTCCCATCACGGTCACCAGCACGCGTCCCATTCACGGAGGCCCTGACAGACACGGTATCGACGGGTCGTTCCTGGGCCCCCCTGGACGCGCCCGCCACGAAGCACCTGACCAGACAGACGCGGGTCAGGTGCTCGGACAGATGGCGCGGGCCGGGGACAAGCCCACGCGGGGTTCAGCGCTTCTCGAGCTCTTCCGGGTGGAAGACGCGCGAGGCCACGCGATCGAGCACCTCGCGGCCCCAGACGAGGCTCGCCGCCCCCAGGCGCTTCATGTCCCGGGAGAAGTCCGCGCCCACGGGCATGGTGGTGTACTCGCGGCTGAGGAACAGGCCGCGATTCTCCCGCTCGTAGTCCACGGTGCCGCCGCCGGTGTCGGTGCCCTCGGCGGCCTCGGCCTCGAAGCCCGCGATGACGCCCGGCTTGGGCGGCTGGTGTTGAGCCTCGAGCCGTCACGGTGCCAAAGACGCCCACGCCCCTGCTGCCTTCCCCTGGGAAGGCCACTGGGCCGGCGTGTGCCCCATGGGGCTGCACCGCGTCTCCACCGGCCCGGCGCACAGCCCTCGTGGCACCCGTCCGCAGCCCTCCTCGACCCCTCGGCTCCTGCCCTCTCCCTCCACACCGCCCCCATCCCTCCTATACGCTACGGCTCCAAGTCACTGCGCGGCACCGAGGTGGCCGCCCTCTTCTACTCGCTGATTGAGACGGCCCGCCTGCGCGGCGAGGACCCCGGACGCTACCTGCTGCGCGCCGCGCTCGCCGCCATCGAGAATCCCGGCACCGTCTCGCTCCCGGCCTGCTCCGACTGACGCTGCTACGTCGTGCTTCAATGCCGGCGGGCGCATCCCCGCCCCGTCCAGACGGGGCGCGGCGAGCTATTACGCACTCCCAAGGCAGGCTTGCCCCGCGCATGGGCTTCGGCTTCCACTTCCTGGAGCAGTCCCCGCACCGCGCCCTGCCTCTCTTCTTCACTCCTCCCCGCCCAACACGGCAGCGGCGCTACCTCCAACTCCACCGGCTCGGCCTATTGCTTGGCGAAGCGCCCTCCCCCTCCGCCATGCCCCTACTTCCGCGTTTGCTCCAGCGCTTCGTCCAGTTGAACCACTGGAAGCGCCGCCGCGCCGCTCCCAGCAACTGCTCCCCCAAGCAGGAGAGGAGGAGGCGAGCGTGGCGCCCCAGGCTCCAGCGCTTCGTCCAGTTGAACCACTGGAAGCGCCGCCGCGCCGCTCCCAGCAACTGCTCCCCCAAGCAGGAGAGGAGGAGGCGAGCGTGGCGCCCCAGGCAGCTGCGAGGCAGGAAACGAGGAAGGAGCGGACAGCGCGAGTGGACTGGGCAGGGCTGCTACGAAGGACCTTCGCGGTGGAGGTGTTGGCCTGCGTGAGGTGTGGAGGCAGGCGGCGAGTGCTGGCGTACGTGAAGGGGGCTTCCGGGGTGCGCGCGATTCTTTAGCACCTGGGCCTGCCCACGGCAGGTGCGAGGCGGGCCCCGGCGCGAGGGCCCCCCCAGGCCGCGTGGTGTTGAGGCTCAAGCCGCCCGGGCCAAGAGAGCCAGCCCCCAGCCGCGCACCCCAGGGGAGCGCGGCCTGGGCAGTCGTGTACCTCATGGGGCTGCGCGGCCTCTCAACCGACCGGGTGCGCTGCTCGGGCGGCCCCTTTCAGCGGCCCTCCTCGGCCCCGGCGTTCCAGCTCGCCACCCCTCAACAGGCCTTCCCTCCTTCCTATACTCCTTGACGTCGGCGGGCGCCGCGGCGGGGCTCGATCTCTGTCTGCACATGGTGCGGCTCGACTACGGCGCCGCGGTGGCGGCGGATGCGGCCCGGCTCTCGGTGATGCCGCTCGAGCGCGACGGAGGACAGTCGCAGTTCATCCTGCACGCGCCGCCCGCCCCGGATGGCTCGTCGCTCGAGCCGCTGCTGCGCTGGCTCGACGAGAACCTCCACGAGCCGCTCACGCTCGAGGACATCGCGCGCCACGCGGCGCTGAGCGTGCCGCACGCTCAACCGCCGCTTCCGCGAACAGCTGGGCACCACGCCCCTGCAGTGGCTCCTGCGCACCCGCGTGCGCCGCGCGCAGCAACTGCTCGAGACGACGGGGCACTCCGTGGAAGTCATCGCGGAGCGGGTCGGCTTCGGCTCGGCGACCGCCTTCCGTGAGCACTTCCAGCGGTTCGTCACCACGAGCCCACAAGCCTACCGCCGGGCGTTCCGCTCCGCGCCTCCAGCCAGCCACTGAGGCGCCCGGGGAAGCGCGACTTCACCCGGGACGGGACTGGGGTCAGGCCACCGCGAGCAGCCGGTCCAGCTCGCGCCGGTAGCGCGCCAGAAGGGTGTCCTCCGCGGGGTGGCGCCCCTCGCGCACCACGAAGCGCCCGGCCACCATGACGTCGCGGACGCAATCGCTCCCACTGGCGAAGAGGTAGGAGTCGAGGAGCGCATCCCGCGTGCGCCCGTAGAGCTTGGGGTGGTCCGCATCGAGCACGACGAGGTCGGCCGGGGCCCCCACGTCCAAGCCGGGAGCGGACAGCCCCAGCGCCCGGGCACCTCCGGCCACGGCGGCGCGGTAGAGGCCCGCCCCCACCGAGTCCTCCGAGCCCACCCGCAGCACGTTGCGGCGCCGGGCCACCAACCGCTGGCCGTACTCCAGCAGGCGCAGCTCCTCCGGTGCGCTGACGCTGATGTGGCTGTCCGAGCCGATTCCGAACACGCCCCCCTGGCGCAGGTAGTCCCCCGCGGGGAAGAGCCCGTCCCCCAGGTTGGCCTCCGTCGTCGGGCACAGGCCGGCCACGGCGCCACTGGCCGCCAGCCGGGTCACCTCCTCGGGCGTGAGGTGCGTGGCGTGCACCAGGCACCACCGGGAGTCCACCGGCACGTGATTCAACAACCACTGCACGGGACGCTCACCGCTCCAGCCCAGGCAGTCCTCCACCTCCTTGACCTGCTCGGCGATGTGGATGTGGAGCGGCGCCCGCGCGTCCAGCGAGTTCATGCCGGCGAGCGCCTCGCGCAGCAACTCGGGCGTCACGGCGCGCAGCGAGTGCAGCGCCAGGCCCACGCGCACCGACGGATCCTCCGCCGTCGCCCGCCGCACGGACTCCACGATGCCCAGCAACCCCTCGACCGTGTTCAGGAAGCGCCGCTGCCCCTCGGTGGGAGCGCGTCCCCCGAAGCCCCCGTGGGCATAGAGCGTGGGCAGGTGCGTCAGCCGGATGCCCGTCTCGCGCGCGGCGGCCACGATGCGGTGCGAGTTCTCCGCGCAGTCGGAATACCGCGTCCCCGCCTGGTCATGGTGGAGGTAGTGGAACTCGGCCACGGAGGTGTAGCCGGCCTTCAACATCTCCAGGTACAGGAGCGCGGCCACCGCCTGCAGGCCCTCCGGGGTGAACCGGGCGAGAAAGCGGTACATCGTGTCCCGCCACGTCCAGAAGTCATCCTCGGTGCGGCCCGCCCGCTCGGCGAGCCCGGCCATGGCGCGCTGGAAGGCATGGGAGTGCAGATTGGGCAGCCCCGGTATCACCGGTCCCCCGGCCCGTACGTCCCCGGGTCGCGCCCCGCGATCCACCGCGGTGATGACGCCCCGGTCATCGAACCGCAGCAGCACATCCTCCGCCCAACCGTCCGCCAGCAGCACCGAGTGGCAGAACAGGCTCGTCTCACGGCTCATGGGAGTTCCTCGCGCTCAGGACCGGCCGCCGGAGCGGGCGAAGTCGGCCAGGACCTCGACGAAGCGCCGGAGCGCGGGCCGCAAGGCCGCCGCACGCTCCTCGCGGAAGGTGAAGGGCGCGTCCTCGTCCATGTAGTTGCACTGGGCCATCTCGAGTTGCACGGCGTGGTAGCCGGTGGTGGGCCGCCCGTAGTGGCGGGTGATGTAGCCGCCCTTGAAGCGGCCGTTGAGCACGTGCGAGTAGCCACTCGTGGCGCACGTGGCCACCAGCCGCTCGGTGACTTGCGGCGCGAGGCTCCGCCCGTCCGCGGTGCCGATGTTGAGGTCCGGCAGGCGTCCCTCGAACAGCCGCGGGACGACCGAGCAGATGGAGTGCGCATCGAGCAGCACCGCGACTCCATGCCGCGCGTGGAACCCGGCCAGCGTCTGCTCGAGGCGCTCGTGATAGGGGCGCCAGTACGTCTCGAGGCGCGCCTTGCGCTCGGTGGGCTCGGGAGCGAGGCCAGAGCGGTAGAGCGGACGCCCGTCGAAGAGCGTCTCGGGGAAGAGGCCGGTCGTCGCGGTGGCGTAGAGCGGCGTGTCATCCGGCGGGCGGTTGAGATCGATGGTGTAGCGCGAGTAGCGGGCCACCAGCACGCTGGCACCCACCTCCTCGAGGAAGTCATAGAGGATGGGCAGGTGCCAGTCGGTGTCCGGGAGGCCCTGGGCGTCGTCGGTGAGCCGCTCGCGCAGCCCCTCCGGGAGCTGGGTCCCCACGTGAGGCATGCTGACGAGCAACGGAATGCGTCCCGGTTTGAAGAGGTAGGGCTCCATGGGCCTCGAGTCGTTCGTAGGGGGGCGCGATTCTAGGGGACGGCCGGAGGGATGCCCAGGGCGCGCACCGGGGGGCTGTCGCGGGGCTGACCGTGGAGGGCGGCTCAAGCGCCGAGCGCGCGCAGGGGCAGGTAGCGCTCGGAGGCGGAGAAGCGCACCAGCTCGATGCACTCCGGCTCGCTGGACTTGAGCTGGCGCAACGCCGCCAGGGCCGGTCCCGGACCGCCGCCCGCCACGAGCCCCGCGCGGTTGGCCGAGTGCCGTGCCGCCTCCGCGAGCGCCGCCGCGTCGAACTCGCGCTGGGCCGACTCCAACAGGCCCAACGCCCGCTCGCGCGCCCGGGGATGCAGCGCGTCGCGGACCACCCGCGACTCGGGGCCGAAGTCGGAGCCCTCGCGCAGCACCGAGCCGAGAATGGCCACCGCGCGCAGGAGTTGATCCTTGCGCAGGCAGCGCAGCGCGAGCAGATCCGAGCTGACACAGAACAGGGCGCGTCCGGCGAAGAAGCGCAGCTCCGGCTCCGGGAGCACCTGGCGCACCGCGAGCCGACCCACCAGCACGCGCGGGCCGCCCGGATGCACGAGCGAGAAGGGTGGACCGTCGTCCTCGGACAGGTAGACGTCGGGCAGGGGCACGTCCAGCATGCGCGCGACGGCCTGCAACGCCTCGAGGGCGGCGCGGGCCCCCGGCCCCGAGTCCGGAAGGAGCGGCTCGGACGAGCCCGCGGCCCGGCCGAAGGTGGGGAAGAGCCGGCAGAGGGCGGAGCCCACGGCGACGAGCAACTCGCCCGACGGGTTGCGCAGGCCCGGGTGGCGCAGTCCCGCGCGCTCCTCGGGGGTGAGGGGACGGCGCGGAAAGCGGACCGTGGCCTCCCGGTTGCCCGCGAGCGCCGAGGACACCTCCGCCATCAACGCGCCGCGCGCCTGGTCCCCCCGGCTCTGGAAGAAGGCCGAGAGCTCGCGGTAGGCCGCCGGATCCAGCGGACGCTCGCGCACGCGCTCGATGGCCGCCGGCCGGGACTCGGCGGGAGCGGGCGCGGGAGCGGAGCGGGCGAGCGGCGTGGCGAGGGCGCGGGTCACGGTGACATCGGGGGAGGCGGGCACGAGCGGGAGCGGCTCGGGAGCCCCCTTCACCCGGCGGCGCACGGGGTCCATCTTCCCCGGCGGCGCTTCCCAGGCGGACGCCGGAGAAGCGTCCCCGGACGGGGGCGGAGCGGAGGGCTCGGACGCGGCCGGCGGGGGCGTCACGGCGGAGCGCGTCCGAGAGGTGGACGTCGCCGGCTTCGCGGGCGGGAGCGGGAGCTCGACCGCGGGCATCTCGAGGACGGTGGGCGCGGACGCGGAGACATCCGACTGCGAGATGGGAGGCGGAACGAGGACGGCGGAGCGGGTGCCGGTCGTCTCCGGCCGCGTGGAGGCGGCGCGAACCGGCTCGGGAGGCAGTGGCAGGGGCTCGGCCAGGGAGGCGCGCAGATTGTCCGCGCGGTTGGCGTACACCTGGGCCCGGGCCGCGTCCCCGAGCACGTCGCGGCAGAAGCGCGCGAGCCGCTCCCAGGCACTCATGCGCTCGCGATCGTCCTCGGTGGCGGTGGCGGCGTGCTCCAGGGCCCAGGCGGCCTCGCCATTCTGTCCGAGCGCGATGAGGCGCTCGACGAGCAACAGCCAGGCCTCCTTGTGGCCGGGCTCGAAGCGCACGGCCTGACGCAGCTCGGCGAGCGCGGCGTCCCGATCGCCCGCGGCCTCTTGCAGGGCCACCAGCTCCAGCCGGGCCTTGCGCGCCACCGGACCCCGGGGCTCGCGCGCGAGGCTCGCGCGCAAGAGGCGGCTCAACCCCTCCGAGTCTCCCAGGCGCCGCGTCAGCTCGAGCAACTGCTCCTGGGCCGCGGCATCTCCGGGGTTCTCCGCGAGCACCTCCGTCCAGGCCCAGTGGGCGAGCCGCGCGTCGCCGAGCGGATGGGAGACGAGCTCGGCGAGGCGGCGCAGGCCCTCGGCGCGCAGGGGAGCACGGCGGGGCATGGTGGTGAGCACGGCGCGCAGCCGCTCGGCGGCGCCGGGCCGCTCGGGCTCGGAGACACACCGGGCCAGGCCGATCAGCGCCGGCAGGGACTGGGGCGCGAGCGCCAGGCAAGCCTCGAAGTCGGCGCGGGCGAGCGCCTCCTCACCGGTGGACAACAACCGCTCCCCGCGCGCCAGGAAGGCGCTGGCCCGGGCCTCGGGGGTGCTCGCGCGCTGCACCGCCTCGTCGAGCACGCGCCGCACCGCCCAGTCATCGCCGTCGGAGCGCTGGGACAGCAGCCGCACCTGCTCGGCGAGCGCGGACTTGTCCCCGGTGAGGGCGACGATCTGCCCGTAGACGCGCGCCGCCTCCGCCCCGTCGTGCAGCTCGTTCTCGAGCAGCTCGGCGAGCCGCGTGAGGGCCTCGGCGCGCACGGACAGCTCCTCGGCCGAGTCCGCGCGGGCCAGGTAGAACTGAGCCAGCTCGCGCCAGGCCTGACGCGCGATGAGCTGCGCCTCCAGGCGCGGATCCTCGGGCTGCTCGCGCCGTCGCACGCGGGGAATCGAGGGGCCCGTCTCGTCGTCCTGGCCCCAGGGCACGGGAGGTCCGGAGCGGAGCGCCGCGGGCGGCGGGGCCGCGGGGCGCGCGGGGGCGTCGTCCTCGTCCAACGGAAGGTCGTCGGTGACGTCGAGGGTCATCCGCCGGTGGCTGAAGGCGGCTCCCTCGGAGTCCTCCCTCGGGGACGAAGGAGGAGCGGCGTCGGTCGAGAAGGGCAGGCCCGAGGCCTCGGAGGTGATCTCCTCCTCCTGCCTCGCCCACGGAGAGCGCGTCTCGAGCGGAGTACCATGCCGGTCATCGACGGAGGAGGCGCGCGGGGAGAAGCGCGCATCCGGCGGGACCGGGTTCTCCTGCGTGTGCTCGTCCTCCTCCTCCCAGGAGGTGGCGCCGAACATCAGGGTCTCACTGAAAATGGGCGGTGAGCCGGCCGCGGGCGGCGCGGGCGGGACCACGAAGCCGCCCGGGGGAGTCCCCTCACTCCGGGGCGGCCGGGGAGTGGTGGGGGCGCGTCCGGAGAGCAGCTCGAGGAGCCGGCGGGCGCGGCGATCCCCGGGGAACTCCTTGACGAGGGACTGGAGCGTCTCGATGGCGCGGGACTTCTGACCCACCCGGCGCAGCACCCGGGCGAGCTGGAGCCGCACGGCACGGCGGGTGTCGCCGCGGGTGGAGGGGAGCGAGGAGGACAGGAGCGCGATGGCGGCGGCCTCGGTTCCCGCGAGTTGCGAGAAGGCGACGAGCACGGCGGCCAGGCGCGGCGACATGGGCAGGACGCGGCTGGCGCGCACCATCTCGCCAAAGGCCCGCGCCGCGAGACCCTCGCGCAGCAGTCGGGCGGCGCTCTGGCGGTGCCGCTCGACGGGATCGAGCCCCTCGGCCCCCTCGCGGGAGCCCTTACCGTTTCTCACGCCAGCCATGGGGCGCGCAGTCTACACACGATGGGGCCTCCGGTCGTCACTGTCCGCCAGGGGGCTCGGCGACGGGGATGGCACCCGAGGGAGCGAGGAGGCTCGCGGCCGAGAAGAACCGGGCGAGGTCCTCCGGCACGGGGGCCTCGAACCGGACCGGAGCCCCCGTGCGGGGGTGGGCCAGCTCCAGGGTGCGCGCATGCAGGAGGCACCGGGGAGCGGCGAGTCCGCCTGCTTGGGGTGCGCCGCCATAGCGGGAGTCCCCGAGAATGGGCGCGCCCAGGGCGGTCAGGTGCGCGCGCAACTGGTGGGTGCGTCCCGTCTGGGGCAACAGCTCCACCAGGAGGAAGTCCGAGCCGGTGAACAGCACCCGGTAGCCGGTGAGCGCGGGAATGCCGTTGGCGGCGCGGGTCGCCCGCCAGCGGCCCGGACGGGAGGGATCCTTCGACAGGGGCAGGTCGATGAACCCCTGGGCGGGCAGCGACACGGGGCCCACGGCGGCCAGGTAGCGCTTGCGGGCGTGGCCCTCGCGGAACTCCCCGGCGAGCGCGGCCGTCGCCTCGGGCGTCTTGCCGAACACCGTCACCCCGGAGGTTTCGCGATCCAACCGGTGCACCAGGCCCGCGGGGCGCCCCAGGTGCGTGCCCACCCAGTCCACGAGGCTGTCGCCCACGCGGCCCTCGGTGGGCTGCGCCGTCATGCCCGCCGGCTTGTCCACCGCGAGCAGCCGATCGTCCTCGTGGAGGATGCGCGGCTCGAGCCGGGGAGTGCTCGCGGCCGCGAGGGGACTCTGTCCGCCCTCCTCGAGCACGACCGTCACCACCTGCTCCGGCGTCAGCCGCGCCGCCGCGTCGCGGCTGCGGCGTCCGCCCACGTACACCGCTCCCACGCCCACGAGCCGCTCCACCTCCTCGCGCGGCAGGCCCAGCACTCCGGCCAGCACCTCGCCCAGGGGGCGGCCCACGTGAAGGGTCTCGACTCGGAAGGTGCGGCGCTTCATGGAAGGAGTCCTCGGGGCTCGGCGGAAACGGCCCCCGGGCGCGTATCTCCTGGGCGCTCGCGGTTCAAGTCCTCCGCAACTGGCAATGCGACGGCGGGACGAGTGCCCCCCCGCGTCTTCCGCCCAGGAACCAACATCTTGGAGTGAAGGAGTATGGGAATGAACAAGGCCTCCCGGAATTCGGATTGTCAGACACTTCCGGCGGCGCGGCGAGGACTCATCCTGTCCACCCATGAACGCACTCAAGCTGCTCAAGAATGATCACCGCGCGGTGGAAGCCCTTTTCAAACAGTTCGAGAAGGCGGGCGACAAGGCATTCAAGGAGAAGCAGGAGATCGCCCGGAAGATCGTGAAGGAGTTGGCCATCCACGCCTCCATCGAGGAGCAGTTGCTCTACCCCGCCGCGCGCGCGCGTGACGAGCGGTTGGAGGATCAGGTGCTCGAGGCGCTCGAGGAGCACCACGTGGCGAAGTGGACGCTCGATGAGATCGATCGCATGTCGCCCGAGGACGAGCGCTTCGATGCGAAGGTCACCGTGCTCATGGAGAGCATCCGCCACCATGTGAAGGAAGAGGAGACCGAGCTGTTTCCCAAGCTCGAGCGGCTGATGGGCAAGGCGGAACTCAATGCGCTCGGCGCGGCCCTGGAGCAGGCGAAGACCCTCGCGCCGACGCGCCCGCACCCGATGTCGCCCGACACGCCGCCCGGCAACATCATCTCCGATGCGCTCGCGAAGATCCTCGACATGGGCCGCGACGCGGCGCGTGAGGTGGGCCGCCGGGCGGGCAAGGTGGCCACCCAGATGGTGAACCGGGCCAAGAACCCGAGAGGGGCGGCGAAGGCCAGCGGCGGCACGGCGAAGCGCGTGGCCACGGCCAAGCGCTCGGCCGCGGCCAAGCGAGGGGCCCGGCGGACCTCGGCGGCTCGCTAGGACAACACCCTCGGAGGGGTGGGGAAGGCAGACATCCGGAGCGGGCGGGGAATCCCGCCCGAGACATCCCGGATAAAAAGCACTTGCGGGCATGCCTGTCTTTCGCTCATTGTTCCCCGCACAGGTGCCGAGGGGCGCCTGTACCCTCCAAGACGACGTCACCCTCGCTTCACCGGTAGTCTGGTCCGTTCAGCTCAAGTTCCTGTCACGGTCCTCTCCAGGGTAAGGGGCCGCCTCCGAGGGACTTGCCATGCGTACCGCATCCTCCGCCGCTCCCCTGCCCCTGCGCGAGTGCAAGATTCGAGCATCGCTCCTGCTCAAGAGCCTGCTCGGTGCCGACGCGTCGAGCGCGACGCGGGCCGCGCAGCGGCTGTGCACCCTGCCCGACTACGCGGGGCTGAGCCCGGACGAGCTGCTCGCGCGCCGGGAGCAGGTGAGCCACAAGCACGCGCTCGCCGTCATCGCGCGTGAGCAGGGCCATGCCTCGTGGCGCGAGTTGAAGCACGCGCGCGAGACGGCTCCGCGGCGCTTCGACCCGGAAGCCTTCTTCACCCGGGAGGGGGGCGGCGACCTCAAGCGCTGGTTCTCCACCTACGCCCAGGCACGCGAGTCCCTGCTCGCGCACGGCGGCTGGCTCTTTCCCTTCCGCCAGCAGTTCTTCGTCTGCGAGCACACCTTCCTGCGCGCGCTCGGCGTGGACGCCACGGACCCGGACTGGCAGCGCATCGGCTTCAACTGGGTGGAGCCGGCGGACGACGCCGCGCGGGCCCGGCTGGAGTCCAAGCTCATCGCCCTCGGCTACACGCGCTGAAGCACGCGCGCGCCCTTCAACCCCCACCCGAAAGCCTCCTCATGTCCTCGAACGATTCCTCCGTCCCGAGCGGTGCGTCGTCGCGCCGTTCGGAATTGAAGCGTGCCTACAAGGAAAAGCCCCCCGCCATGGGCGTGTTCGCCGTGCGCAACCACCCCGAGGGCAAGGTGCTGGTGGGCTCGAGCCTCAACCTGCCCGGAGCACTCAACCGCCTGCGCTTCGAGCTGATGCACCTCGGCCACCGCAAGTTCCCCGCCCTGCAGGAGGACTGGAACCGGCTCGGCGCCGACGCCTTCTCCTTCGAGGTGCTCGACGTCCTGGAGCCACCGGAGGAGCCGGGCACGGACCTCGGCGAGGAACTGCGCGTCCTGGAAGCACTCTGGATGGAGCGGCTGCGCCCCTACGGCGAGGCTGGCTACCACCCTCCGCCCGAACCGTCCGCTTCGTGATTTCTCCGCCGTGGGATTGGAGCCCAGAGGCTCCAGCTCACCCGGAAGGAGTCCTACCGGCTCAGCTCTTCTGGCAGGGGAGTCCGGATGAACTTCAGTTCGTGCAGGGCCTGGATGACGGTGAACCCCTGACCGGCGATGCTGACCAACTCGCCATCCCGAGCCTCTCCACTGACGAGCCATGCGTCCGCGTCCGCCCGGGTCGGGAAGACATGCGCGGCAACCACGGGCCGGTGGGTGAAGAAGCGCTGGAAATAATCCCGGTACTCCTCCAGCTTCTGGATGTCTCGAACGTAGAGCAAGGCGACCGCGGCGATCCGCAGCGCTTCATCTTCCGGTGAGCCCTCCGTGAATCCATTGTTCACGGTTCCCAGCGTTTCCAACACGGCGTCGAGATTGAAGTTCGGGTTATAGGGCATGGGCACACCAGCTCAGAGCGCAAGAGGCGCCAGGATCAAGGAACCAAAACCACCTGTCGTCACGACGAAGGCCGTACCGGCAATGATGACAACGGTGCCAAGCGCCACCTCGGCCTTGTGATTCTTGATCCATTCGACGGCCTCATCCGCACGAGAGAACTTCAATTCTCCTGATTTCTTTTCGTTGGACCTCTCGCATTCGATGTACAGCTCGCGGCATTTCCGGGTGCAATGTTCGTGAAGCCAACCATCTCTCTTCGTGTGCGGATAGGGGAGCGGATCGGCGTTCCAGCAATCGGAAAAGCAGGTGTTCTGCTCCGCATCGCAATCACGGAAACCGGACCCACCCGTGCCGAGCGAAGAGCCAACGCCTCCAGCATCCTCGGCAATCACGTAGACCCGAGCCGATGGTGGCCGGGAGTGGGCACATCCAGACATCAGCACACTGGCAATCAACAGCAAAACAAATCGCGGCATCCGCCCCCCCCTATCAGCCATGGATCCTTTCGCCAAGAATGTTTGCTCGCGAGCAAAGAGAACAAGGTGCCTGGGCTCGTCGCCAGCGTCTACCCCACGGCGTTCGGAGTGTTCCGTCCATGACCAGAATGTCCATGCGGCCCAACGAGGGCGCCCATGGCAAAGGCCCATGCCGGACCCTCGCCGCTGGAGTATGAGAAGGGGCATGGACCGTCCCCTTCCCCTTCTGCGCGAGAACCTGGACGACTTCCTCGCCGCCCTGGCCACCTCCGCCTGGCGCTCGGCCGCGGGCCGCCCCCAGGACTCCTCCCTCCGCGAGCTCTATGAGGACTCGCCGGAGATCGCCTCCGCCGAGGCCTTCGCCGCCGCCACCGAGGCCGTTCCCAAGGCCCAGGCCAAGGGAGACCTGCTCGCCGTGCGCCGCCTGCGGCTGCTGCGCGACTTCATCGCCACCCAGGTCGAGGAAGCCCTCGCCGCCCCCGAGGCCGAGGCCGTGGCCCGGCTCGAGACCCGCTCGAGCCTCCCCGTGGACGATGGGACGCTCTCCTTCGGAGAAGTGCTCGGACAGATTCCCCTCGAGGGCAATCGCACCCGGCGCACCGTGCTCGAGAACGCCGCGGGCGGCTTCCTCTGGGACAACCGCGGCCGCTATGGCGCCCGCCACGAGGCCACCTTCCGCGTCGCCGAGAAGCTCGGCGCCCCGAGCTACCTCGCCCTGCGCGAGGACGTCTCCGGCATCGCGCTCCAGCCGCTCGCCGAGGCCGCCGCCCGGACGCTGCGCGCCACCGAGGATGCCTACCGGGACGTGCTCTCCTACGTGCTCAAGAAGGTGGAGCCCACGCTGCGACCGCTGCCCACGGGCAACGCGCGACGGCATGACCTGCGCGCCGCCACCCAGGTGCCCTGGATGCACGCCTTCTTCCGGCGCGAGGACGGGCTGCCCGCCGTCATCCGCTGGCTCGGTGAGTGGGGCTTCCACCCGTCCGCCGAAGGCCGCATCCGCCTGGACGACGAGGCGCGGCCCGGCAAGGCGGCGCGCCCCATCACCGCCGCGGTGCGCGTGCCGGGCGAGGTGCGCCTGGTGCTCCAGCGCCACGCGGGGCTCGACGCCCTGGGCAGCCTGCTGCACGAGTACGGACACGCGCTGCACCACGCCCACGTGTCGGAGCAACTCCCGCTGGAGCTGCGCCGCCTGGGCGACGCCTCGGTGACGGAGGGCTTCGCCACCCTCTTCGAGCGGCTGCTCATGGACGAGGAGTGGCTCAAGCGCTACGCGGGCCTGCCCACGGCACCCGCGCGCGACGCGGCCCGCATGGCGGCCTTCCAGGCGCTCACCGTGTTGCGCCGGCACTGCGCCCGGCTCGCCTACGAGCTGTCGCTGCGCACCAGCGGGCCCTCCACCGAGCGCGCCGAGGAATACGTCGACACCCAGCGCCAGGCGCTCTTCGTCGAGCCCCACCGCGGCTTCTTCCTCTTCGACGTGGACCCGCAGCTGTACGTCACGCGCTACCTGCGCGGCTGGGCGCTGGAGGCGCGGCTCACCCCGTTCCTCACCGGACGCTTCAACGAGGACTGGTGGCGCAACCCCTCCGCGCGCCAGTGGCTCCAGGGCCTCTTCGCCCGGGGTGGCACCGACGACGCCGAGACGCTCGCCCAGGAGATTTCAGGCAAGGAGATGGCGCTCCCCGAGGCGGGTGACCGCCTCGTGGCCCTGCTCAATCGCTGAGCGCCTTCTCGGGAATCCCCCCCTCGGGTACCGGCTACGGCTTCTTCTTCAGGGCGCGGACGATCTTCTCCTTCGTCGCCTTCGCGCTCGCGGCCGTCTGGGGCTTGTTGCTGGCCGTCTTCGTCTGGCCCGTGCGCTCGCGCATGGCCTTCATGAGCTGCATCTCGATGAGCAGCAGCTCATCGCCCAGCTCCTCGTTCTGGCCCGCGGCCCGCGGCAGCGGCGCGCTCTTGCTGGCGGCTCCGGCGCCGTGCCGCATGCGCAGCACCTTCTCCTCCTCGGGTGCCAGGGTCCGCGCCTTCTCCAGCGCTACCTTGACCTCCTTGGCCGTCACCGTGGTGCTACCGCTGACCTTGCGCTCCATTTCCACTCCCTTGCGATCGACCCTGAACATCCGATCATGTCGGACGCGTCCGAGCCGCAACCGACGAGGATTGTAGAGATCGCAAGAGGAGGGTCAAATTTTCTTCCAACATCTCGGTGCCTGCCTGTAGCGAGGCACACGCCTGCCTACCTCGGGGCATGAGACCCGGGTCTGATTCCCAAGTCCAATTCCGGACAGGCACGCGTGGGAACAGCGGGGGGACAGCGGGTGGAGACAACGAGGCCCCCCCCGGCGGGACTACGGCTCGTCCGGAGGATCCTCCGCCGGAGCGGGAGCGGCGCCGCCCGTCGTGGCGCCCTCGGGCTTGTTGCGCGGAATCCCGAAGCGATCCAGCGCGTCCGCGATGCCCTGCGGCTTGTCCGCGTCCGGCAGGAAGTTCTCCGGCGCCTGCAGCTTGGGATCCTTCCCGATTTCAGTCACGGCGGATTCCAGCACCATGCGCAGCTCGGCCAGACCGGCGGCGTCGTTGGCGGGCACGGAGATGCGGCCGTCGAGACGGACCTTGAGGACGACGGAGGTGGCGGCGTCCACGAGCACCTCGCCGCTGAGCGACTGGGGGACGCGGTGCTCGAAGAAGGCCAGGCGGCGGCGGGTGGTGTCGTCGCGGCCACCCTTGGGCGTGGCGAGCGCGGGCAGCACGACGGGCTGGGTGCCCGTGTTGCCCTCGGGCCCCAGGCTCACCTGGTAGCGCCACGCGGTGCGGCCCTCATAGGTGACGGTGCCCTGGGCCGCCAGATGCAGCCGATCCCGGAAGAGCGCGTCCAGGTCGCGGATGGCGCCGGTGAGCTCGGAGCGCGTGCGCTCGGCCATGCCCCGGTCACGCAAGCGCTGCCGGAAGACGCCGTAGCGGTTGCGGGCGTACACCTTGCCCCCCACGCGCATCACTTCCAGGCCCTGGTCCCGACTGTTCTCCAGCACACCATGGAAGTCCCCGCCCACGCCGCCGGGGCCCGCGCGGAAGGTGCGCGTCTCGGTGAGCTTGTTCGAGCCGCTGTTCTGCGCCCCCGTCCACTCGGAGGTGATGGTGGCCGTGTAGGCGTGGGGCCCGAGCCGCTCGGTCACCTCGGCGGCATCCATGGAGAGGATGCGACGCGCCACCCGGGGGTTGTCCGCCACGTCCTGGGGGTTGAGCTTCTCGGCCGCCGAGGCCACCACCTTGGGGGGATCCTCGGGGGAGAAGATGCGCGCCTTGGCAGCGCGGTCGACTTCGTCCGGCCGGCACGCCGAGGCGGAGAGCGCCAGGACGGCGGCGAAGGCGGACGGGGAAAAACGGGTCACGGGTCCTCCAACTTCCAGACGAGGGGGGTTGCCCAAATTACGAAGGAGGTACAAGAGGGGCAAGGGACGGCTTTGCGCGCGGCAATGTACGAGATAGAAGGCGCCATATGCAGAACCTGCGTGACAAGCTCTTGAAGGCCGGCCTGGTCTCCGAGGACCAGGCGAAGAAGTCCGAAACCACGGCCCCGAAGGCCGCCCGTCCCCCGTCCGAGCCGTCGGCCCAGCGCTCGGGCCCGCCCCGAGGCGAGCGCGAGGAGCGCCCGCCGCGCGAGCACCGGGGACGTGACGAGCGTCCGCCCCGCCGCGAGGCTCCGGGAGGAGGAGGACGTCCCCAGGGCGCCGGGGGTCGGCCGCAGGGAGGCTTCCGTCCGCAGGGTGCCGGTGGTCGGCCGCAGGGAGGGCGTCCTCCCCAGGCGGAGGCGGTGAGCCGCCCCGTGCCCAAGCTGCCGCCCCTGCCGGGCTCCAAGGCCGCCCAGCGCATGGAGTCCAAGAAGCAGGTGGAGCAGGACAGGAAGCTGCGCGAGCTGGTCTACGGCGGGCAGGTGCCCGTGGACGTCGGCGCCACCGTCTTCTACTTCATGACGCGCAAGGGGAAGCTGCGCCGCCTGGAGCTGACCGAGGCCCAGGCCAAGCAGCTCGAGGAAGGCATCCTCGGCGTGGTGGAGCGCCCCGAGCCGGCGCAGATCGAGCACTCG
Source organism: Cystobacter fuscus DSM 2262 (assembly GCF_000335475.2). Lineage (NCBI taxonomy): Bacteria > Pseudomonadati > Myxococcota > Myxococcia > Myxococcales > Archangiaceae > Cystobacter > Cystobacter fuscus. The sequence continues at coordinate 17,044 of NZ_ANAH02000001.1, forward strand.
CTGGTGCCCGCGGCCGTGGCCGAGCAGATGTACGCCCTGTCGAAGAAGTCGGTGCGCTTCCTCAACCGCAAGGAGTCGCCCATCGGCTTCATGAGCGACGACCAGGTCAAGGAGCAGCAGGCGGCCGAGGCCCGGGGTGATGCGCCCGTGCCCGACGAGGACGACGAGCCGTCCGAGGCGTCCGCCTCCAACGACGCCGCGAGCGCCGCCCCCGAGGGCACCGCCCCCGAGGGCTCCAGCGAGCCCACGCCGTCCTGAGCCGCTGAAGCGGTACGCGCCCCGCGCCCCGAGCAGGGGGACGCGGGGCGTGGAGGACGCCTGGCTCAGGCGGGCATCAGCGCGTCTGGCCGTCTCCGCCCTCGGCCACCCTCACGATGTTGAACTCGACACGGCGGTTGTTCTCCCGGCCCGCCTCCGTCTGGTTGGTGTCCACGGGCTGGCTCTCGCCATGGCCCACCGCCTCCAGCCGCTCCCAGGCAATGCCTTCCCGCAGGAGGAAGGTGCGCACGTTGTCCGCGCGGCGCTGTGACAGGGCCCGGTTGCTGGCGTCATCGCCCCGGTCGTCCGTGTGCCCCTCCACTCGCAGCAGCTCCACCTGCGCGTGGGCCTTGAGCACCGACGCCACCTGCTTCAACAGATCGAAGGACCGCTCGAGGATGACGTCCTCGCCCGTGGCGAAGTAGACCTTCTCCAGGATGACGATGCGCTTGGACTCCAGGCGCACCTTGGACGCGCCCTCGTCCGGGCAGCCATCCTCGTCCTTCACCCCATTGATGACCTCGGGCCGCAGGGGGCACGCGTCCCGCGCGTCGGCGACGCCATCCTCATCATTGTCCAGCTCGGGGCAGCCGTCCTCGTCCCGGAAGCCATCCGCATCCTCGGGCGCGGTGACGCACCGGTCCTGGTCATCCCCGAGCCCATCACCGTCCGCATCCGCCGGGGGAGCCACGTCCGGGCAGCCGTCGGAGTCCTGGACGCCATTCAGCGTCTCGGACTGGAGGGGGCACGCGTCCCGCGCGTCGGCGACGCCATCCCCATCCGTATCGGAGAGGGGAGCACGAGGCGAGGGAGCACGCTCTCCAGGCTGTGCCCAGTCCAGGCCCGCGAGGAGACGGAAGCCGGGGGTGCCATAACCCCGCGAGAGGCCCGGACCACCGCCCACGTGCACCATCAGCCCGTCGCGCACGCGGTAGCGCACCGAGGCGAGCAGCTCCAGCGGCAACTCCTCGGAGTTCTGCTCGGCGAGTCCAAGCGCGCCCCCGAGCTGGGCCTGGACGGAGAACCGCTCGCCCACCGGCACCCGCGCGCCGAGCGCGAAGAGCAGTTCGTGGCCGGTGCGCAGGTTGCTCAATTGCTCGGTGCCCCGCAGGTGAGCCCCGAGGTTGGCGAGCACGCGCAGGCCACGCGCATCCGCCCACTCACCCACCACCTGGGGCTGCACGGCCAGCCCCGAGCCGCCCCGGAAGCCCTGCCCCCCCGCGGTGGGCAGCACCACGGGCACGGCGAGGCCCAGGTGCAGCGCGCCCGAGGAGAAGAGGTGCGCCTTGGGCACCAACCGCAGGTCCCCCAGGCCGCCACCGGTCACCCCTTGCGCGAAGGCCGGGGTGACGGCCGCGCCGCGTTGGGAGGCCTGGTACGTGAGGGGCAGGGCCACGCCCAGCTCCAACCGGTCCCACAGCGACAACGAGCCCATCACCTCCACCGTCACCTGGGTGGCCACCACGTTGTAGACGAACTGGCCCCGGCTCGAGTCGAGGAAGCCCAGCGGGTTGTTCGCGTAGCTGAGCGAGGTGCCCAGATGCCAGCCGAGGTGCCGGTCCACGCGGGCGCCATGTACGCCGAGGATGTCCGTGGCGCCAGGGCCGGGCTTGTAGCGCTGCACGTCGATGGACTGGGACAGCTCGGACGGCGCGAGGCTCTGGGCCTGCGCTGGCGCGGCGGACAGCGCGCCCAGCGCCACCAGTCCGGCCGAGTGAACCGCGCGCCGCGAGCGAACGCCCATTCCCAGCAGCAGCGTCGCCAGCCACACCAGGGGCGCGCCCCCGGCGGAGCTGCAACCGCGACCGGCGACGAGATACTCGGGGCCCGAGCCCCCCATGTCTTCGCCGCCGGTGGGCGTGCCCGTGTGGGGCTCGTCGGGAGTCTTCACGGTGAAGGTGGAGCTCACCGGAGCACTCTCGCCCCGGGAATCGCGAGCCACGACGCGGACGGTCTGGGGCCCATCGGAGAGCCACGTGGGCTCCTGGCACGACCAGACACCGGTGGAGTCGGCCACGCTCGAGCACACCTCCGAACCATCCTCACGCCGCACGATGACCGTGGCTCCCGCATCGGCCTTGCCGGAGTAGGTGGGCGAGTGCTCCGAGAGGGTGGAACCGTCCGCCGGCGTGTCGAGCGCGGGCGTGTTGGGGATTCCCACGGGCACGGAGGTGGGACCGGGGGAAGCGTCCTTGTTCGGACGCGAGGGCGTATCCATCACGTCCGCCCCGAGCTTGCCCCCCGCGGTGATGAGGGCCTGATTGTCGATGCTCCCCTGGGCCTCGTCCTTCACCCTCGCCTCGAACGAAACGGTCGCCGACGCCATCCGGTTCATCTCTCCGCCCCTGGCCGCCGTGGCGCCCTGCCCCAGGTAGACGGTGAGGGTGGTGCCCTTCCAGAAGGCCGTGTCATCACCCGGGGCATCGGTCATGGGGCGCTCGTTCACCCGGATGGAGCCCGGGACGACTTGCAGCTGAGCGGGCAGCGTGTCCGTGAACGTCGTTCCCACCGAGACGTCATCGCCCCGGTTGGTGGTCGTGATGGTGTAGAGCAGGCGGTCGCCCGGCCGCGTCGTGCCATCGGTGCGCGAGAGGTTCTTCACCGTCTTGACGGTGTCCCGGAAGTCCGGACGCTGCGTGGAAATGGAGGCGATGAAGCCCCCCAGCCAGAAGGTGTCCTTCTCCTTGCCCACCAGCACCTCGGCCGTCTTGTCCCCGGGCGCCAGCGACACATCCACGATGTCCAGATCCAACCCCGACAGACTCCAGGCATTGCCCCGCAGGCGGGGCAGATCCCCCGGCTCACTCACCGGGTGGGCGATGGGCGTGCCGACACCGCCCGCCCGCGGCTGGTAGCTGCGTGAGCTGTTGAAGAAGTTGTCCGCCGGGTTGAGGGTGTTCTCCATCTTGACCCCGTTGAACTTGAACCAGTCCCCCACATCGGGCTCGTCTCCATCGAAGGCCACCACCCCCAGCTTCGCGTCGGTGGTCCCCTCCGGCACGTAGAAGCCCTTGAGCTTGAGCGACACCTCCTTCGTCACGCCATCCAGTCCATCGAACAGCATCAGATGGCGCATCGGCTCGCTCTCCAGCTCATAGAAGACCACCATCCACCAGGCGCTGAACATGAACTCGGCGTTGAGGCCTCGCAGATCGATCGCGTCGACCCCCCCCAGCTGGTAGAGCCCCGAGCCGTGCTGGCGGATGAACGCCGTGATCTCCATCGAGGACTGGTATTGATAGTCCTGGGTGGCGAGCGAGACAGGGATTGACGCATCGTCGCGCAGCTCCAGGGGGAGCAGTTGCGAGGAGGGCGCGGTCCGGAAGGCCAATCGGGCCTCCCTGTCAGGCAATTGCTTCAGCGGATCCGCCGGAGTGGGCCACACCGTATTCGACCGGGTCGCCGCCCAGTAGACACGCGCGTAGGTCACCCTCGCGCCCTTGGGCAGCACGAGCTCGGCCTGGCTGCGCGCCTGCTCCGGGGACACGGACAGGTCGGCGTAGGCGCCCTGGCCATCCTCATCGAGGGTCCAGAAATAATCCGGAGACGTGTCGTCGTAATAACGGCACACGGGGCCCGTGCGGCCCACCAGCGGCGACGGAGTCCCCTCCTTGCACCCCTGCGCGAGCGTGTTGCCAATGAGTGCGTAGCTGCCGTGCTGGTCGTACCAGTAACGGGGCTTGCGCTCGGGAGCCGGAGCTGCCGCCAGGGACGTACTGGCCAGCAGCAGCGAGGCCAGGGAGGACAACGAGGACTTCAAGGAAGGGAGTCGCATGGCGCTCTCTGGGGTGAGGGGTCGTGAGTCCGGACCCGGAACCTCCGGCGTCCAGACAGGCACTACCCTGCCAGTCCCCCCTCTCCCCGACTGTGCGCGCCTTCACTCCCCGGATGTGAGGACTGTCACAGGCCCTCGGCCCCCTGGATGAGCGCTCGCGTCTCCCTCAGTTCTTCAGCCCTCCCGTGGGTCCGGACCGGGGCGGCTCCCCTGACGGGGAAGGGGTTCGCGCTTCATCGCCCATCTGGACGAAGCCGCAGATCATCCCGTCCTGGATGACCAGGGGCGTCGGGGAGATGGGCGCGGAGTCCTCACTCGCGTACTGCTCCTCGCACAAACCCATGAATCCCGCCGTGAGCGAGGGCTCCACGAGCGCGCTGGTGACCAGGAGCAACCCCTTGCGGGGCACCGCCGCCAGGAGCACCTGGCTGTCGAGGCGCTCGTGCATGGCGCGCAGGAAGGGCGCGTCCAGCACCTTCTCCGCGGCGAAGTAGTGGCCCGACACGGCGAGCACCCGCTGGGGACCCTCGCCCACCTCCTGGATCTCCACGGAGATGGCCTTCAGGTTCTCGAGCGCCTGGGCATGCAGCGCGTCCAGGTCCCCATCCCGGGAGCCGCCCCGCCTGAAGAGGGAGAACGAATTCGGCAGATCCTCCCCGTAGGCCACGAGCGGCACGTCGGCACGGGCCGGCGCGTCGAACAGGGGCCGGCAGAGCACCCGGTCGCGCACGCTCCAGTCCGAGGGCTTGAGCGTGAACAGCACGGGCCTGGGCTCGGTGGCCGCGAGGGACTGATCCTCCGCCATGCGCAGCAGCAGCACGAGGCTGTCGCGCTCCCCGTTCGTCAGGAACCGCTCGGCCTTGCCCACCACGTTGACGATCGCGGGCGACGCCCCCTCTGCTCCCCCGAGGCGGAAGGCGAAGGGCATCGTCGCCAGCTCCTGGGCCTCGGCCCACCGCCCGCCATGACGGGCCCGCAGGAGTTCTCCGGCTACCGCCGCCAGTTCGACGACGCGCGTCCAGTAGCCGGGCTCGTCCTCCTCCACGCCGGGCTGCTGGGCGTACTCCTCCTGCAGCGCCGACAGGACCCCCTCGTCCAGGGACGCCTCCCGTCCATGCGCCACCCGGTACGCGAGCTTGCGGAAGGCGTCTTCCGCGAGATCCTCCGGGGTGCCGATGGGGCCTTCGTACACGGAGACCGGCTCGTCGTTGATCTGCACCCGGCCCCCCGCCGAGGTCACCACGCTGCGCAGAAAGTCGGGCGGCGCTTCCGAGCAGACGTAGAGCACGTCCACCGGTCCCTCCTCGGACTCGATGGCCTGGCGCGCGTTGAGCACGCGGGTGAGGGCGAACAGGGTGGACACCTCCCGCTCCTGTTGGATCTCCGCGGCCGAGCGGTGATCCGTCTGCAGGAAGCCCTTGCGGCCCGTCGCTTCGTTCTGCGTGACGATGTCGATGCTGTCGAGGCTGCTGTACATGGTCTTTTTCGAGGGGCCGGGACCCTACCCGTTGCCCACTCCGAGCCTCCGAGCCGCGAGCGGCGGCGTGCGGTGTCGAACAGAGCCCCCCCGCGGCCCTACTGCCGGGCCACGGGGTGGCGAGTCCCGACCTAGCGGGACAGGTGCGCGGAGATGACGCTGGCCACGCAGCAGGTGAGCTTCTTGCCGGTGGGGAGGTGCAGGAACTCGTTGGGGCCGTGGGCGTTGCTGTTGGGCCCGAGCACGCCGGTGATGAGGAACTGGGCCTGGGGGAAGCGCCGGCCGAGCATCTCCATGAAGGGGATGGTGCCGCCCTCGCCCATGGCCATGAACGGCCGGCCGAAGTACGTGCGCGAGGCATCCTGCACCGCCGCCTCCAGCCACTTCTCCAGCGGCGGCGCGTCCCAACCGGCGCTCGCCTTCTCGCCCTCGAACGACACCTTCGCGCCATAGGGCGGGTACGCCTCGAGCGCCAGCTTGAGCGCCTCGGTGGCCGCCTTCGGATCCAACCGCGGAGGAATGCGCATGGACAGCTTCACCGAGGTGAAGGGACGCAGCACGTTGCCCGCGCTGCCCAGCGCCGGCATGCCGTCCACGCCCGTGACGGACAGGGCCGGGCGCCAGGTGCGGTTGAGGATCTGCTCCACGCGATCCGTCGTCACCGGGTGGGCGCCGGGCACCCAGGGGAACTTCGAGTACACCTCCTCGCCCAGCACCTCCGCCACGGCCGCGGCCTGCTCCCGGCGCGCCTGGGGGATGTGCACGTGCAGGCCCTCGACGCGGATGCGGCCCGTCTGCTCGTCCTCCACGCGCGAGAGGATCTGCCGCATGATGCGGAACGACGAGGGCACGATGCCGCTCGCGTCTCCCGAGTGCACGCCCTCGGTGAGGATGTCCACGCGCAGGTTGCCGGACACGAGCCCGCGCAGCGACGTCGTCATCCACAACTGCTCGTAGTTGGCGCAGCCCGAATCCAGGCACACCACGAGCGACGCCTTGCCGATGCGCGGCGCGAGGTGCTCGATATAGGCCGGCAGGTCGTAGCTGCCGCTCTCCTCGCACGCCTCGATGAGCACCACGCAGCGCGCGTGCGGCACGCCCTGCTCGCGCAACAGGCGGATGGCCGCCAGCGACGCGAAGGCCGAGTACCCATCATCCGCGCCGCCACGGCCGTAGAGCTTGTCGCCCTCGCGCACCGGCTCCCAGGGGGAGAGCCCCGCGCGCCAGCCCGTCATCTCCGGCTGCTTGTCCAGGTGGCCATAGAGCACCACCGTGTCGTCGCCGGTGCCGGGAATCTCCATGTAGATGACGGGGGTGCGCGCCTCGCCCTGCTCGTTCTTGAGCGTCACCACCTCCACCTTGAGACCGGGGATGTGCTTCGCCTGGGACTCGCACCAGCCGGCGATGAGCTTCACCGCCTTGTCCATGTGCCCGCTCTTCACCCACTCCTTGTCGAAGCTGGGCGACTTGTTGGGGATGCGGATGTAGTCGTGCAGCCGGGGGATGATCTCCTCCTCCCAGATGCGCTCGGACGTGGCGGTGGCGGTGGTGACGTTCAACCGGGGGGTGCTCATGAGGATGGGCTCCGGGTTCGATTCGTGAAACACGAGGCGCCCTCCCCTCTACACCACCCCGGGCCCCCATGGGCGTCCGCTCTGCTCCCGCCCGGCCGCTTCCCTCCCGGGCGTTCCTTCCCAGACACACTCCGGGTGGGAATTAGCCGAATGCGTCATGGCCGGTAATGGCCTTGCCGAGCACCAACGTATGCACCTCGTGGGTGCCCTCGTAGGTGAAGACGCTCTCCAGGTTGAGCATGTGGCGGATGGGCGGGTAGGCATCCGTGACGCCGTTGGCGCCGTAGATGCTCCGGGCCGAGCGGGCGATGTCCAGCGCCACCTTCACGTTGTTGCGCTTGGCCAGGCTCACCATGATGGGCGTCAGCTTGCCCTCGTCCTTGAGCCGCGCCAGGCGCAGCGAGAGCAACTGCGCCTTGACGATCTCCTGCAGCATGTCCGCCAGCTTCTCCTGCGTGAGCTGGTAGGCGGCGATGGGCTTGTCGAACTGCCCCCGGGTGAGCGCGTACTCCCGGGCCCCCTCGAAACAGGCGATGGCCGCGCCGGTGACGGAGAAGGCGATGCTCATCCGCGCGCTGTTCAGACACGACAGCGGCCCGCGCAACCCCTTCACCCCGGGCAGCACGTTGCGCTCGGGCACACGCACGTCCTGGAAGGACAACTCCCCCGTGGTGGACGCGCGCAGCGAGAACTTGCCCGGAATCTCCCGGGCGCCGAAGCCCGGCATCCCCTTCTCCACCAGGAAGCCGCGCACGGACTCCGCTCCCCCCTCGTCCGTCTTGGCCCACACGACGGCCACATCGGCGATGGTCGCGTTGGTGATCCACGCCTTGGAGCCGTTGAGGACCCACGTGTCCCCATCGCGGCGGGCCCGGGTGCGCATGCCGGCGGGATTGGAGCCGAAGTCCGCCTCGGTGAGGCCAAAGCAGCCGATGAGCTCTCCCCGGGCCATGGCGGGCAGGAAGCGCTGTTTCTGCTCCTCGCTCCCATAGGAGTGGATGGGGAACATGCACAGCGAGCCCTGCACGGAGGCGAAGGAGCGCAGCCCCGAGTCCCCCCGCTCCAGCTCCTGGAGGACGAGGCCCTGGCTGACGGCGTTCATCCCAGCGCAGCCATACCCCTGGAGGTTGGCGCCGAGCACGCCCAGCTCCGCCAGGCGCGGCACGAGGTGCGCGGGGAAGGTGCCCTCGCGGAAGTGCTGACCGATGATGGGGAGCACCTCGGTGTCGACGAAGCGGGCCATGGTGTCCCGGGCGGCCTTCTCCTCGTCGGAGAGCAGGTCATCCAGGCGCATCAGGTCGGTGATGTCCGCGCGGGGCATGGGCGTGTCCTCCCAGACAAGAGCCGAGGGGCTTGTATCACCGGACAGGGCCAGGGGGACCCGGGTCCGGGTATGGTTCGGCGCCATGACGACATCCAAGAAGATAGCGGTGGTGACGGGCGCCAGCCGGGGCATCGGGCGGGCGCTGGTGCAGTCGTTCGTGAAGGAGGGCTACGAGGTGTGGGCGCTCGCGCGGGCGGTGGACGCGCTGGAGCAGCTCGCGCGCGAGTCCAATGGAGCGGTGCGCCCGCTGGCGATCGACGTGGCGGACGAAGCGGCGGTGATCGCCGCGAGCCAGCGCATCCGCGAGGCGGGCGCGCCCCGCGTGCTGGTGAACAACGCGGGCATCACCGTGTCGGCGCCCATCCAGAAGACGAGCATGGAGGACTTCCACCGGGTGATGGCAGTGAACGTGACGGCGCCCTTCCTCTTCTGCCGCGAGCTGTTGCCGGCGATGGCGGCGGCGGGCGGGGGCCGGATCATCAACATCGGCAGCATGGCGGCGACGCGGGGCGTGAAGTACACGTCGGCCTACTGCGCGTCGAAGCACGCGCTGCTCGGGCTCACGCGCTCGCTGGCGGCGGAGTGGGCGCGCAAGAACGTGACGGTGAACATCGTCAATCCGGGCTGGACGGAGACGGACATGCTCTCCAACGCCAAGGCCGCCATCAGCAAGACCACGGGCCGCTCGGAGCAGGAGGCCCACGCGGCGCTGGCGAACATGCACGCCATGGGACGCGTCATCCAGCCCGAGGAAGTCGCGGCGCTGTGCCTCTTCCTGGCCTCGGACGCGGCGGCCTCCATCACCGGCTCCGCCTACAACATCGACGCCGGCGAGGCGGGCTGAGCGGCCTGTCAGGCACGCCCCAGCAACTCCATCAGTGCCCCGGCCTCCGGGTCCGGGGGACATCCCCGCCCCATGCCGTCCCGTCCCGGGCGGCCACCTGGAGAGGAAGTCCGCATGCGGATCCCGTCGCGAGAAGCGTTGCTGTCGGAGCTGGACAAGCTGAACCACGGGGCGCGGCTCAAGCGAGTCGCCCTCCTGGGCCGCGATAACCGCGACCTCCCCGAGCTCAAATCGCTCATGAGCCGGCTGCTCTCCGGCGGCGCCCACGAAGGACTGCTGGCGCTCGAGATGGCCCGGGCGGCGAGCGACGGCGACATCCTGCTGCGGGGACTCACCCACCCCTCCTGCCAGGTCCAGGGCCGCGCCGCCGCCTTCGCCGGACGCTTCGTCCTGGACGACACCGCCCTCGAGCGGCGCCTGCCCGAGCTGGCCCCCTTCGTCCGCCGCCGCGTCCTCAAGGGCCTGGCCCACAACCGACGGAGCGCGCTCGCCGCGCGGCTCTTCCCCCTCATCCGCTCGCGCCACGGGGCCGCGGAAGCCTCGCTCCTCCTGCCCGCGCTCGACCCGGCCGCGCTGCACCGCCTGCTCCCCGAGCTCGCCCACCAGGTCAACGTCTGGCGCTCACTCGTGCACCAGATGCCGGACGTGGTGCTCACCTTCCTCCGCGACACCTTCGCCCAGGCCTCCGGACTCGAGCGCGTCTCCCTCTTCCAGCGCTACCACGTGCCGCTCCAGGAGCTGACGCTCTCGCGGGCCGACGCCGTGCTGGCGCTCGTCCAGGACTTCGCTCCTCCCGACCACCTGCCCGCCTTCGTGACGCGCGCCCTGCCGCGCCTCGTGCGCCGCCACCCCGAGCAGATTCTCGCGCTCCTGCTGCGTCCCGCCTTCCGGGCCACCCTCCTCCACACGCCCCTGCCCCGGGGCGCGCTGCGCGAGCTGAAGAGCGCCTCCGCGGACCAACGGCGCGCCCTCGCGCGGGCCCTCGCGGAGGAGCCCTCCCTCCTCGCCCGCGTCCTCGCGGCGTGTCCCCCTTCCGAGCGCCCCGCCCTCTTCGCCCACGCCTTCGAGGGGACGGCACCGCGCGCGCACCCCGACACCCTGCTCACCGTCCTGCCCCTCGCCTCGCGCGACGCCGAGGCCACCCGGCAGCTCGGCCTGCGCGAGGTGCGCGAGGACCGCGACCGGCGGCTCGCCATGCTGGCCCTGCGCGCCATCGAGCACGCGCGTGAGCCCCTGCGCCAGGCCGCCTCCGCGAGCAAGGCCGAGGACCGGGCCCGGGCGCTCTCCCTGCTCGTGGCCTGCACCGGCCTGTCCCGCCGAGGCCTCACGGAGACGCTCGCCGCCCTGGCCCGGCTGAGGAACGAGCAGGATCCGGTCCGCCATGGAGTCCTGCTCGAACTCTCCCGCATCCCGCTGTCCCTCTTCGCGCCCGAGCACATCCCCGCCCTCGAGGCCCTGGTGACGTACGCCGTCGAGGCGCGCGACACGTCCCTCGGCACGCACCATGCGCTCCAGGCGCTGGCCCTGCGCCTGCTGCGCCAGTACGCCACGGCGCCGGACCAGCCCCTCTTCCGCTTCGCCCTGGAGACCGTGAAGCGGCTGGTGGTCCGGGCCGGAGCGCTCCATCTGCCCTCCCTGGAGCGAGATCTTCCCCGGGGCGCGGAGCACCACCTCTTCGCGGCCCTGCTCCCGCTCATCCGCGCCGCCAACCAGCGCGAGAGCCACGGGATGACCCTCGCCCTCGCGCGCGCCCTGGGCCGGCGGGCGTGGAACCTGGACATGCTCCAGAGCCAGCTCGCGACCATCACCGAATCCACCCCCGACACGGGCGCGCAGGAGGCCATCGGACTCTGGCTCGCCCCGCCGCGCACGCGAGACGCGCGGGTACGCGAGCTGCTCGATCGCGACGAGAGCCACGTCGTCCTCTACCCCGTCCTCGAGCACCTGCACCGCAGGCGCCAGGAGTGGTTGGATCCCTTCCTCAAGGGCCGGCGCATCAAGGGGCGCTTCAGCACGGGCAAGACGATCTGGGTGCCCTCGGTGTTCGACGGCTTCCACCGCTGGGTGCCCCGCCAGCAGGAGCTGCTGCGCGACCTGCTGCTGCGCATCGCCGCGGACACCGAGCGCAGTGCCTTCGAGCGCATGCGCGTGCTGCACGTCCTGCCACGCCTGTTCGTGGTCGACGTGGACACCCTCGCCCCGTTCCTCGCCTCCCCGGACGTGCCCACGGTGGAGGCCGCGCTGGGCGCGCTCGCGGCGTTGGACCAGCCCGAGCCCGGGCTGCCCCTGCTGCTGGACGCCCTGGACGGAGACCGGGCGCGGGTGGCCATGTACGCGGTGCCCCGGGTGGCCCGCCGCGTCGCCCCCGAGGTGCTCTCCACCACGCTCGGCACGCTGCTCGCGCGCGAGCGGCTCAAGGTGACGGTGCACAAGGAGGCCCTGCGGCTGCTCGGTGCCTTCCGCTCGCCGCGCAGCCTCCCCCTGCTGCGCGAGCAGTGGGACAATCCCCGGCTGCACAAGGACGTGCGCATCGCCGTGGGCCACGCCGCGCGGCAACTGCTCGACGAGCCCGCGGCGTGGGAGCTGCTGGAGGCCATCGCGCGCAGTCCGGAGGCGGATATCGCCGCGAGCCTCCTCGACGAAGCCCCGGCGCGGCTGCCTCCCGAGGCGCGGCCCCGCTACGCGGCGCTCCTGCTCCAGGTGTCGCGCCACCCCGAGCCCACCGTGCGCCGCCGAGCCTTCACCGGGCTCGCGCACTGGGCCAGCGGCATGGAGGACGAGGTGGCGCGCGAGGCGGCCGGGCGCGTGCTGGACATCGCCCAGGGCATCGAGTGGCGCGAGGCCCTCGGCGCCCTGGTGGGCACCACTTGCGAGGGCAAGGCCTTCGAGCACGTGAAGGACTGCGCCGCGCGGCTCGTCTCCGCGCCCCTCGCCTTCAATGCCACCGCCGAGCGCGACATCCCCGAGCGGCAACGGCTCGCGGGGCTGATCCGGGCACTGCTCGGCCAGCCGCTGCCGGTGCGCGTGCGCCTGCGAGCGCACCTCGAGGAGCTGGCCCAGGTGCTGGCGCGAGAGCCGTCACTCTGGCCCGAGAGCGCGGCCCTGCGGCTGGCGGGACTCCCGTGGAAGGACGTGCCGGACGCCACCCGGGTGCTGCTCGCCCTGGCGGAGGAGACGCGGGAGGAGCCCCTCTTCGCCTCGGGGCTCACCACCACGGTGGCCAGCGCGGTGGACCATCGCGGCGCCGAGTGGACGCCCGAGGGACTGTTGCAGCTCGCCCAGGCCGTCACCGGACCCCTGCCCCTGGTCGCGGTGGTGCTCGTCTCCACCGCCGGGCACCGGCTGAACTGGCGCGAGGACGCGGCCCAGGCCTTGCGCGCCCTGCGTCAGCACCCGAGTGCCGCCGTGCGCGCCGCCGCCTTCGCCCTGCTCACCGCGAACGAGTAGCCTTGGCTCAGGGAGGACCCTTGCCCGCGAGCGCGTCCAGGTGCGCCTGGGCGTCGGCCACGTCCCGGGAGAACTCGTCCAGGTAGCGCTGGCGCTCCTCGCTCGTCCACTCGTCCGCGGCGAAGCGCTCCAGGGGGTACTCCCCCGTGGTGTGCACGACGCCCGCGAGGGTCTTCACCAGCTCCCGATCCGGATCCCCCCGCTCGCGCAGGAGGAAGCCCTCCACGTCGCGCAGCCGCAGGGGGAAGTCCGGCTTCTTGTCGTGCAGCAACAACCCGAAGAGCGAGAAGCGCACCTCGCGCGCGCCCGCCTCCAGCTCCTCGTTGAAGTCCAGGTAGGCGAGCGGCACGCCCGCCTCGTCATCCACGCGCGCCGCGAACACGTAGCGGCCGGGCTTGCGCACCTGGAGCCCGACGTACAACCGCAACGAGCCCTGCTCCACCACCTCGCGCACCTTGCCGGTGAAGGTGGCGGGGGGCGCGGGGGTGAACTGGATGTCGAAGAAGGAGCTGCCCTCGGCACTGCCCGCGGCCCTCACGCCGAAGCCCACGCGCAGGGTGCCCTCGAACAGGGGGAACCCCTGACGCAAGGGCTGGAAGCTCGTCGTCCACGTCCCATCCCCGGCCACCTCGTCCCCCAGGCGCCCCGAGTCGTTGAACTCCAGTGGCACCGCGCTGATCTTCCCCGCCTGCTCCAGGTAGGGCGCCTCGCTCGCGGTGGCGGAGTGCACCTCGCAGGACAGGGGCTGTCCGGTGTGCGCGTTCTCGCAGCCCACGAAGAAGCGCACCGACTCCTCGCCCACGACGAAGATCTTCTCCTGCTTGAGCCGCAGGGAGATGTCGCCCCCCTTCTTGCCGAGCGGCTGCTTGCGCGAGGGCGAAGCCGGGTACACCCGGTCCGGGTGCTCCTCGATGGGGCGGGACTCGTGCGGGTAGCGCGTGGACTGCCGGTAGGAGTCGAGCGAGAAGCGCGCCCGCTCCAACCGCGCCGTCCAGAGCCGCCGTTGGGCCTCACGCTCGGCCTCCTCGGGCGACGGAGCGGAAGCCACTGGCGCCCTGGGGACCGAGGGAGACGGAGCACCCGGCACGCGGGCCCCGGGGCTCGCGCGCACCGGGGAGGCCGAGGAAACACCCGGCCCGGACGTCTCCGGCGAATCCGGCTCCGGAGCGGGCATCCCCAGGGACAACAGCAGCCCCCCTCCACCCACCACGAGGGGAACGAGCAGGAGGAACCATCGGCCGCGGCGCGCGGGGCGAGCCGGCGGAGCGGACGGAGTGGAAGGGCTGCTGTCGTGCTTCATGTCGAGGACGCCCGGAGGGAGCTACTTGGCGTAGGTGACCACGTCGGAGCGCACGGGCCCGACGATGCCGGCCCAGTTGCCGGCGGCGTGGTGATCATAGGACTCGCCATCATCGCGCAGCGACACCGAGTGGTAGGACCACTTGGCGATGCCGTTGCTGCACGCGCTGGTGCCCGTGTTCAGCGTGCCGTCGCAGAACCAGTCGCCGGGGTTGCACTGGGAGCTGCCCGAGGAGCCGGAGACGCCACCGGTCGAGTGATAGGAGACGGCCTCGTCGTCCTGGCCCGGGAGCACGCCCGAGTAGGCCGTGCCCTTGGCGCCCGCGAAGTTGTAGAACCACAACGAGCGCGTGGTGTTGTGGTTGTACATGCCGCGCGCCGTGGTGGTGACCAGGTCGCTCACGAGCGGATCCGACACCGCCCAGTCGCCATGGTCCGCCAGCTCGCTGCCGCCGCTCGCGCCCGAGGCCACGTTCACCCACTTGATGTTCCAGCCCACCTGGGTGCCGCCCGCGTTGCCGCATACGCCCGTGCTGCTCGGCACGGCGTTCTTGATGGAGCGCGTGGAGCCACCGTAGAGCGACAGCGCGTAGCCGATCTGCAGGTCCCCCGCGCTGTGCGCGGCGATGTAGCACCAGTTGGCGCCCGTGCAGAAGCAGTCGAGCGCGTCCCGGACGCGGTAGTTCTCCACGGAGATGCGCTGGGTGCCGTTCCAGTTGACGGCCTTCTTGTTCACGCCCGCCGCGGTGGTGCTCGGACCCCAGTAGCTGAAGTCGGTGTAGTTGCCCGGCTTGGTGGTGCTGCCGTTCTTGCCGTGAATCCACAGCGTGTAGTTGGTCGCCGATGCCTCGGCGGCCATCAGCGTGGTGACGGCCACGGCGGCCGCGCTCAGGAACTGCTTCATGGGGGAGTACCTCCTGCTCGAACTTCCGGGGGGGACCTGCATGCAGGGCTGCCAGACAGGTGAGCCCAATCTACCTCGCTTTCTCAGAATTTGAAACAGGGCCACCTTTTTCCCATTGACATCCACGACTCACCGCGTCAGGGCGCGGGAGACGCGGCGCGCCATCCCCCGCGTGGACGGAGAGCGGCCTGGGGGCCGGGGCCTCCAGAGGGCATGGAGCCGATGCATAGCTTCAGGCCATGTCCTCACTCGACGTTCCCCTGACGCTGTTGGATCCGCGGGGCGGTTGGATCAACGCTCCGGTACACGTTCACGACCTGCATGGACGGCCCGTACTGCTGTACTTCTGGACGGAGCGCTTCGCCTCCAGCCAGACCCAGCTCCCACGGCTCCAGGCCCTGGTGAGGGAGTTCCTCCCCCGAGGGCTCCAGGTGATTGGCGTCCACGAGCCCATGAAGGGACAGGACGCGAAGCAGGCCATGGACACGAACGACATCGAGGCCACGGTCAAGCGCCTGGGCTTCCACCACCCGGTGGCGGTGGACGATGGCTCCATGGCGAAGGCCTATGGTGTCCAGGGCACCCCCGCCTACCTCGTGTTCGACGAGTCGCTGAAGCTGCGCCTGCGCGTGCTGGGCGATGAGTCCCTGGAGGAGGTGCTGCGGCCGCTGCTGGAGCGGCTCACCTCCGCCGAGTCCACCTCCGGCGCGTCCGCGCCCTGAACCCCAGATTTCGAGGAGCGATATGGCCGACCACAAGAAGAAGGAGTCTTCGCGGCTGACACTGAGCGCCGTGGCCGCGGCGGGCGTGGGCGCGGTGATGGGACTGCGCGCCCTGCGGCGCGAGAAGCCGTCCTTCCAGGGACGCACGGTGTTGGTGACGGGTGGCTCGCGCGGACTGGGCCTGGAGATGGCCCGGCTCTTCGTCGCCGAGGGAGCGCGCGTCGTGTTGTGCGCGCGCGAGCAGGTGGAGCTGACGCGGGCGAAGGACGAGCTGGAGGCCAGCGGCGGCGAAGTGCTGGCGATCCCGTGCGACGTGACGGACCGGGTGCAGGTGGAGGCGATGGTGGCCCGGGTGCACGAGCGCTTCGGCCCGGTGGACGTGCTGGTGAACAACGCCGGCACCATCCAGGTGGGGCCCCTCGAGTCCATGGACGAGCAGGACTTCTCCGAGGCGATGAACCTGCACTTCTGGGCGCCGCTCTACACGACGCTGGCGGTGCTGCCGGAGATGAAGCAACGGGGCTGGGGCCGCATCGTGAACATCTCCTCCATTGGAGGAAAGGTCAGCGTGCCGCACATGCTGCCCTACAGCTCGAGCAAGTTCGCCCTGGTGGGGTTGTCGGACGGGCTGCGCGTGGAGCTGGCGCAGGACGGAATTCTCGTGACGACGGTGTGCCCGGGACTGATGCGCACGGGCAGCCCGCCCAACGTGGTCGTCAAGGGAGACCACGAGGCGGAGTACGCCTGGTTCATCACGAGCGACTCGTTGCCGGGCCTGTCGATGAACGCGGAGCGGGCGGCGCGAAAAATCATCGAGTCCTGCCGCCGGGGTGACGCGGAGGCCCTGGTGGGACTGCCCGCCAAGGTCGCCACGCTCGCCAGGACGCTGGCGCCCAACCTCACGGCGGCGGTGCTCGCGCAGATCACCCGCCTGATGCCCCAGGACGGCAGCACCGAGCGGCACTGGGGCTTCGAGAGCGAGACGCCCCTCACGCGCTCCTGGGTCACCCAGCTCACGCGGTGGGCGGCCCAGCGCAACAACGAGCTGCTGCACTGAGCCGCTGTCCCGGGCCAATCGGGCCCCGTTCGTCTCGAACGGGGCCCTTGCCTCTCAGCGCCGCCCCATCGCGCGCGTGCGCAGGTTGTCGAGCAGCACGGCGAGCAGCAGGATCACGCCTCGGGCCACGTACTGGTAGAAGGCCTGGATGTTCATCAGGTTCATCACGTTCTCCGCGATGCCCATGATGAGCACACCCACCAGCACGCCGGAGACGGCCGCCCGGCCACCGGACATCGACACGCCGCCCAGCACGCACGCGGAGATGACCGACAGCTCGAGCCCCTGGGCCGCGTTGGGCTGACCGCTGGTGATGCGCGAGGACAGCAGGATGCCGGCGACCGCGCACGCGATGCCTTGCAGCACGAAGATGATGACGCGGGTGGCGCCGACGTTGAGGCCGGCCAGCCGCGAGGCGTCCGGGTTGCCACCAATGGCCAGGGTGTTGCGCCCGAACACGGTGCGGTTGAGCACGAAGCCGAAGAGCAGGAAGACGACCACCATCACGAGGATGGGCATCGGCACGCCCACCACGCTCTTCTGCGCGATCTCGAAGTAGTCCGAGTCATCCACGCCGACGGCGCGTCCGTCGGAGGAGATCAGCGCCAGGCCGCGCACCACCTGCATGGTCGCCAGCGTGGTGATGAAGGCGTTGACGCCGAGCTTCGCGATGATGACGCCGTTGACCGCGCCCACCACCACGCCGGCCGCGATCGCCGCCAGCAGCCCGAGCAGGATGTTCTCGGTGTGGTTGGCCATCATCACGGCGATCATGCCGGTGAAGGCCACCGTCGAGCCGACCGACAGGTCCACGTCGCGCGAGGCCAGGCACAACATCATCGTGCAGGACACGATGCCGATGGTCACCACCGCCTGCAGCAGACCCAGCACGTTGCGCTGGGTCATGAAGTTGGGAACGGTGAGGGAGACGATCGCCAGGGCGAGCAGGAACAGGATGACCAATCCCTGCTCACCGAGCACGATGCGCTTCAAACGATTCATTTCGAATCCTCTTGGGCCACCTGGGCCACGGAGCGGTCGGGCAGTGCCGCCGCCAGGAGTTTCTCCTCGGAGAAGTGGGGTCGGTCGAACTCCGCCGTGATGCGGCCACCGCACATGACGAGAATCCGGTCGCTGATGCCCATGACCTCGGGCAGCTCGCTGGAGATGACGATGATGGCGATGCCCTGCTCCGCCAGTCCGTACAGCACCTCGTAGATGTCGCTCTTGGCCCCCACGTCGATGCCACGGGTGGGCTCGTCGACGATGAAGACCTTGATGCCCTGCTCGGCCAGCCAGCGCGACAGGATGACCTTCTGCTGATTGCCGCCCGACAGGTTGACGATGTCCTGGAAGCGCGACGGCGTGCGCACCCCGAGCCGCTTGATGTAGTCCTCGGCCATGCGCGCCTCGCGGCCCGGGTTGATGAGCCCCAGCGGCGAGAAGTGGCGGCGGCAGGAGACGTTGACGTTCTCCTCCACCGAGCGGCCCTGGAGGATGCCATCCGCCTTGCGGTCCTCCGGACAGAGCACGAGCCCCGCGCGCACCGCCTGCCGCGGGTCGCGCACGTGGATGGGCTGGCCATCCATCCGCAACTCGCCCGCGTGACGCCGGTCGGCGCCGTAGAGCAGGCGCGACAGCTCGCTGCGCCCCGCCCCCACCAGCCCGAAGAAGCCGAGGATCTCCCCGGCGCGCACCTCGAAGGACGCGGGAATGGGCAGGCGCGAGCCCCTCACCCCCGAGGCCGACAGGCGCACCTCGCCCAGCTTCCGGGGCCGCCAGCCCCAGATGTCCTGGATCTCCCGCCCCACCATCTCGCGCACCAGCACCTCGCGCGTGAGGCCCTCCATGGTCTCGTGATGCGCCACCAGGCGGCCATCGCGCAGCACCACGCAGCCGTCGCACAGCCGGAACAGCTCATCCAACCGGTGTGACACGTAGAGGATGACCTTGCCCGCCTCGCGCAGCCGGGCCACCAGGCGGAAGAGCACCTCACTCTCGTGCGCGGAGAGCGAGGAGGTGGGCTCGTCCAGGGCGATGACGGAGGCGTCGAAGATGGCCGCCTTGGCGATCTCCACCATCTGCCGGGTGCCGATCGACAGCTCGGAGACCTTGACCCGGGGATCCACCTCCACGCCGATGTCCTTCAGGACGGCGCCCACCTGCTCGAACAGCTTGCGGAAGTCCACCACCCCCGCCTTCGCGGGGAAGCGGCCGAGCATGAGGTTCTCGGCCACCGTCAGCTCGGGCACCAGTTGCAGCTCCTGGTGCACCACGGTGACTCCGGCGGCGAGCGAGGCGCGCGTCGAGGTGAAGCGCCGCGCCTGGCCCGCGATGCGAATTTCTCCCGAGTCCGGCTGGTAGTCCCCGCCCAAGATCTTGATGAGCGTGGACTTGCCCGCGCCGTTCTCGCCCAGCAGGCCGATGACCCGGCCGGCGGGGACGGAGAAGCTCAACTCCTTGAGGGCGCGGACCCCGGGGAAGCTCTTGGTGATGTTCGTGAATTCGAGGAACGGGGTCATGCGCCTTGGACGGCTAGAGTCCGAGCTGCTTGCGGACGTCCTTGTACGTGTCGCGGGTGGCCAGCTCGCCCGAGGTGAGGATGAGCTTCTCCGGCTCCTTGCCGGTGCTCACCCAGTTGAACATGTTGAGCGCGGTCTCGTAGCCGTGGCGCTTGGGCGAGATGATGATGCTGCCGTAGAAGCCCGTCGGGGCGGACTTCTTGAACTCGTTGATGGACGCGTCCGAGCCACCGATGCCGATGCCCACCACGTCCGCCGCCTTCAGCCCGGCCGTCTCGGTGGCCCGGACGGCGCCGAGCACCGCCTCGTCGTTGAGGCCGAACGCCACCCACTTCTTGAGGCCCGCGTTCTTGTTGAGCACCACGTTGGCCGCGTTGAGCGCCGCCTCGGTGTCCGTCTTGCTCTGGGGCGCGTCGAAGATGTTCTGCGCCAGGAAGCCGTTCTTCTTGAGCACGGAGATGGCGCCCTCGACGCGCTCCTTCGCCGTGGGGAGCTGATCATAGGAGACGCGGATGGCGCCGACTTCCTTCATGTTCCAGCCCCGCGCCTTGATCTGATCCACGATGGCCTGCCCCACCGCCTCGCCAATCTTGGTGGCGGAGATGCCCATGTGCGGCACCTTCTCCAGCGGCCGGCCCTTGCTGTCCACCAGCCGGTCATCCACCGTCATGAGCTTGAGCTGGTTGGCATTGGCCCGGGCCACCAGACCCGGCCCGAGCTTCACGTCGGGCGTGCAGATGATGACGCCCTGGGCGCCCTGCGCCCCGAGGTTGTCGATGGCCGCCAGGGCCTTCTCCCCGTCCTCGGCGCCAATCTTCACCAGGGTGAAGCCCTTCTCCTTGGCCGCGATGTCCGCGAACTTCCACTCGTCCTGGAACCAGGGCTCCTCGGGCTGCTTGACGACAAAGCCAATCTTCACGTCCTTGGCGTCGGCGGCGGAGGCGGTGAACGCCGAGAGCAAGGACACGGCACAAGCCACGATCAGGTTCTTCCAAAGGCGCATTTCGTCCTCCTGAACTGTCTGATGTTGGTGATGCTTGCGTGCTGTATGACTTTTGCAGGGGCAGGCGTAGTCCCATGTCGCGCCCAGCGCAAGCGCTATGTTCGTCCCCCTCTCTCCCAGAGGGTGAGAGGACGGGAAGCCGCCCGGGCGAGCGGGCGGGTGACGCGGGACGTCATCGCTGTGCTGTCATTGAGCCCGTCCTCGAACGCGGGGTGCGTCAACTCCAATCAGGCCGGCTCGATGACGATTGACATCAACTGCACTATTCCACACGCAGCGGATTTGCCTGTTATTTCCTGATATACAAATCTTGCCATTCTTTGCTGGATCGGTATCCAGGAGGAACGACAGGGGAGCCCGTGGCGGGTCCCCTCGCCCACCGGCCTGACGTGGGCCGGGGTGAATGCTCCTGGAGGGGGGCCCATGAAGAACCATCTGATCCTGCTGCTCGCCGTGGCGGCGCTGAGCGCCTGCGGTCCGGAAGACGAATCCCTGGAAGCCCACCTGGGCACGGGGGCCGAGGCCCTCGGCGCCGAGGCGGGCCCGCGCGAGGGCTTCGTGTGGCTGTCCACCGGCGTGCGCATGCACTACGTCGAGCAGGGCCGCCGCGACGGCCCGGTGCTCGTGCTGCTGCACGGCTACACCGACTCGTACCGCTCCTTCGATCTGGACTACCCGCTGCTGTCGCGCCGCTATCACGTCTACGCGCTCGACCAGCGCGGCCACGGTGACTCCTCGCGGCCCGGCGGCGGCTATTCCCAGTCCGACTTCGCCGCCGACGTGGTGGCCTTCCTCGACGCCCGGGGCCACCGGCGCGCCACCCTCGTGGGCCACTCCATGGGCAGCTTCATCGCCCAGCAGGTCGCCCTCGAGTCCCCCCAGCGCGTCCAGGCCCTCGTGCTCGTCGGCTCGGCCCCCACCGCCCGGGGCAATGCCGTCATCGCCGACCTGAAGTCCGTCGTGGACACGCTGAGCGATCCCATCGACCCGGCCTTCGTGCGCGACTTCCAGGCGAGCACCTTCCACCGCCCCATCCCCTCCACCTTCCTCGACACCGCCGTCGCCGAGAGCCTCAAGGTGCCCGCTCGCGTCTGGAAGGACGCCCTGGCGGGACTCGCCGCCGAGGACCATTCCACCCAGCTCGGGAGCATCCGCGTCCCCGCGCTCGTCGTGGGCGGGGACCAGGACGGCATCTTCTCCGTCGCCGAGCAGCGGGCGCTCGCCGAGGAGCTGGGCCGGGGCCGGCTGCTGCTCTACCCGGACACCGGCCACGCCCCCCACGTCGAGCGGCCCGAGCGATTCGTCGCCGACGTCACCGCGTTCCTCGACTCGCTGCACCCGTAGGCGGGAGGGTATGCTCCCCCTCGCACGGCCAGAGGGGGGGTTCTCATGCCTCGGGCTCGGGAGGACATGGGCATGGTCGACTCGCCGGGATTGACGGAGAAGGAATGGCCTCTGGCCTTCGAGCTGCTGCGCGCGCTCGACGACGCCTCGAGCTTCTCGGAGCTGTATGAGTCCACGGAGCAGGTGCTGGCCAGACTCTGCGGGGCGCACCACGTGGCGCTGTGCATGGCCCAGCCCGACAACCCCATGGCGTTCGAATTCAAGACGCGCACGCTGTGGCCCCTGCTCGGGGATCTCCCCCGCTGGAGCAGCACCGACTTCGTGAGCCGCGGCGTCATCCAGCGACCCAACAAGGCGTTGACAGAGCAGGAGATGCTCCAGGGCACAGCGCTCGATCAGACCGAGACGTGGCGACGAAGCCGGGACAAAGGACTGGATCTCCACCGGGCCCTGGCGATGTTGGTCCTCCCCGAGGGGCCAGGCGTCGCGGGAGGCGTCACCCTCTACTGGGAGGACCCCCGGCTGTCCCCCAGGAAGAGCCAACGCATCCTCGACTGGTTCATGCCCCGGTTCCGGCGTGCGTTCCAGACCCTCCACCGCATCACCGAATGCACCACCCGGCAGCAGGTCCTGGAGTCAATCGCCGGTCAGGACTCCGCGGCCCTCGTGTTGACCTCCCGGGGGAAGGAATTCCTGCGGACGGCCTCCGCCACCGCGCTGCTGCGCAGGTGGTTTTCCCGCTTCGAGCTCGACGCCTCGGGACTCCCCCGGCAGTGGGTGGAGCGGCTGGCCCTGCTGGTGAGAACGGACGGCCAACTCGGACCGGAGCCGTACACGTGGCGCCGCGAGGGAACCTGCCGGGATCTGGAGGTGACGTTCCTGCCCCTGCACGTCGCGGGACTTCGCTTGTGGGAGTTGAAGCTGAAGGAGACCGTGCTCCTGCCCGAGGCCTGGCGGGTGTTGTTGACCCCGACGCAGCTCCAGGTGGCGGACTGCGTGCTCCGGGGGATGCAGGACAAGGAGATCGCCCTCGAGCTCCGCATGGCCCTGGGCACCGTGAAGGAACACACCGATGCGAGCTACGACAGGGTGGGCGCGGATGGCCGCAACGACTTCATCTCCCGGGCCTTGCGGTTGAGCCGCACCCCGTGAGGCGGCACGGCCCGAGGACCGGGCCACCTCCCCCCGGCGGGCTCAGGGGCAGCCGCTGCTCACCGAGAGCGCGTCGTACGCCATCCACCCGTTGCGCTTGGTGCCCGTGGCGGCGATGACGTAGCCGTAGATGAACTTCATCGTGCCCGACTGGGTGCGGTAGCGACCCTCGCTGTCCTGGACCCAGAGTGGGATGTCGATCGACGGCGCGCCGGCATCGGTCGGCACGTCCAGGCGCTGGAACTTCGTGCCCGCGGGGAAGTGGTCCACCGCGACGCCGCCCAGGCCGAAGCCCGGCACGTTGAAGGCGAGGTTGGCCGAGCGCCCGCCATTGGCGCGCACGAGCGGGAGGTAGTCGCCCGCGCGCTCGTGCACCGCGTCGCTGTCGTAGACCACCTTCTTGAACTCCAGGGTGGTGTCATGCGAGTCGCGCACGGCGTAGCAGCCCAGCTTCGCCAGGCCCGCCCCCAACGCCGACACGTGCCCGACCTTCTGCGCGAAGGACTCCTGGCCCAGGATGCTCGACAGGGGCATCCATCCGGCGCTCGAGTTGGACGTCGACACCGCGAAGGCGTAGGTCTCGCCAGCGAAGGTGCGCGTCTGGCCGTAGTTGAAGGTGACGCGCGTCCGGGTCGAGGTGCCCATCACGGTGCCGTTGCCGTCGCGAATGGGCACCCCCGTCACCACGCCCCACGAGTCATCGTCATCCGGATCGTTGGTGGCGACGCGATTGCCCCCGGTGGGGCGCAGCTTGCAGTTGTACGGGCTCGCCGTGCAGGCCTCGCCATTCACCCCCGCGTAGAGGGCCTGTCCCGTGCTGCCTCCCGCCGCTTCTCCTTCGTCGACCAGCGCCTCGCCACCGCACGCGGAGGACACCCACGCGAGCGCGGACACAACCAGCAATTGGTTTCTCATGGACTTCATGGAAAACCCGGGAGACCCGGGCTGTCAAACCCACCCGGGCGTCCTGGGTCGACTGGCCGCCGACGCACCGCGGCGCACGCGGTGCGTCGTGTGGAACGGGGCGAGCCTCAGCCCTTCACGGGTTCGCCCGGCTCGACGTCCTCCCACCAGCGGCCCTTGTACTCGGCGGCCCGGGCGAGCTGCTCGCGCAGGGCGCTCATCATCTTCACGTTCCCGTCCTGGGTGTAGCCCTCGAGCGCCTTCTGGCACTGGGGGACGCGCTCGAGGAAGTCGCGCAGCCGCTCCACGGTGAGCGTGGGCGCGTACATGCCGTAGCCGAGCTTCTCCAGGTACAGGGCGTTGAGCACCTGCTCGAACTGGCCCTGCACGGGGAGCGCGAGCATGGGCTTGTGCAGGTAGACGGCCTCGCTCATGAGGGTGTAGCCGCCACCGGCCACCACGGCCCGCGCGGTGCGCAGGTCGTCGATGAAGCCCGCCTCGCTGAAGGGGCGGTAGAGCAGGTTGCCGTCGCGCACGTCCTCGGTGAGATCCCTCCGCAGCCCGTAGATGTGGCAGGGCAGCCCGCTCTGCTTGAGGATGTCCGGCAGCGCGGTGTTGGAGGTGGAGGTCTGGTAGACGAGCAGGTGCTCGCCGGGCTCGGAGCGGGCGGCGAGGATCTCCGGCCGGAGGATGGAGGGCAGCAGCGTGGTGCGCTCCTTGCGCACCGGCGGATAGAAGAAGGTGGTGGTGAGGTAGTGGAAGCAGCCGGGCAGCTTGGACTTCACGATGGCGCGCGTGCCCTCGAAGTCCTCCTCCCACCCGGCGAGCAGCGCGCTGTCGTGCTGGCACCGGTTGATGATCTGCATGTTGTCCACGCTGATGACGGGCAGGCGGTGGTTGCGGCCGAAGAGGTAGCTGAAGCTCTCGAAGTCGCTCACCACCACGTCGGGCTGGAACTTCTCCGCGAGCTCGAAGTACTGGCGGATGTTGTGCGGCCAGCCCTTGATGGCCCCGGAGAGGTTCTGCAGCAGCGTCTGCAGCTTCTTCACCGAGTTGCCCTCGTAGGCCAGGGTGAGCCCCCAGATGCCGTGCACCTGGTCGAAGCGTTTGGCCAGGTAGTCCTTGGCCCGCCCCGAGACGACGATCTGCACCTCGTGCTCGCGGGTGAGCTCCTCGAGAATGACGCGGGAGCGGGTCGCGTGCCCCATGCCTTCACCAACGACACCGTAGAGGATTCGCATGGGGGCCGAGCATACGCGGGATGTGGCGCGCCACCCCAGGGCGGGGATAGCGTCCGGCCATGCGACGCGAAGCCAGAAACACCCAGGGCCCCTCGGGCGCCCAGAGGCTCATCCGGGCGGCCCTGCTGGGACTGAGTGGAGGCCTGCTGCTCGGCGGCCTCTTCCTCGCCGGCACGGGCCTCGTGACACGATTCAAACCCGCCGACTGCATGGAACTCTCCGAGGAGGAGTGCACCTTCATGCAGGACACCACGCGGGAGATGAGCCGCGTGCAGGGCCTGTCGGGAGCGGCCCTGCTGGCGCTCGGCCTGGCCACGGCGGTGCTCGTGCTGCGCTCCAAATCTCCTACCTCCACCGAGGGGTCAGGCTGACGAGCCAGTCAATCAAGCGAGCCGCCATCCGGCGAAGACCGACTAATTAGGGCTAGCCTCGTTATTAGGCTTCGGTTAGGAGGGGCGCCGCCATGCAGCTTGAATCCCTGAAAATGTTTTGTGACGTGGTTGAGACCGGCTCCTTCTCGCGCGCCGCGCAACTCAACCACGTGACCCAGTCGGCGGTGAGCCAGCAGATTCGTGCCCTGGAGAACCGCTACGAGCAGAAACTGTTGTCGCGCAGCGCGCGGCAGGTGACGCCGACGCCCGCGGGCGAGCGCCTCTTCCGCGGGTGCAAGGAAATCCTGGCGCGCTTCGCCGAGGTGGAGCAGGAGATCCGCGAGCAGTCCGCCGAGGTGCATGGCACCACGACGGTCTCCACCATCTATTCGGTGGGTCTGCACGAGCTGCGCAACGTGCAGAAGCAGCTGCTCAAGACCCATCCCAAGGTGAACATGCGCCTGAACTACCGGCGCAATGATCAGGTGTATGACGATGTCATCCTGGGTGCGGCGGAGATTGGCATTGTCGCCTATCCGCAGCCGCGCGCCGGCGTGGACATCCATCCGTTCCGCGATGACAAGCTGGCGGTTGTTTGCGCCCCCAACCACCCGTTCGCCAGCAAGGCGAAGGTGAGCCTCACGGCGCTCTCGGGCGTGCCCTTCATCGCCTTCGATCGCGAGGCGCCCACGCGCAAGGCGTTGGACCGGTTGGTGCGCGAGAAGAACCTGGATCTCAACCCGGTGATGGAGATCGACAACATCGAGACCATCAAGCGCGCGGTGGAGATGGGCATTGGCGTGGCCATCCTGCCCATGGCGACGGTGGCGGCCGAGGTGGCCCAGGGGACGATCGTCTCCAAGCCCTTCGCCGAGGGGCCGGTGTCCCGGCCGATCGGCCTGCTCATCCGCAAGGGCAAGTACCTGGACCGCGCGTCCGCCGCGGTGCTCGAGGCCTTCAAGCTCGCTGAAGCATCGGCCGAGGAGAGCTGAGCATCACGGGAGGCGCCAGCGCCGCGAGCCAGGGCTCGAGCAGGCGCGCGCACTCCTCCGGGTGGGTGAAGTAGGGCACGTGACCGGCGCCGCGCAGCAGGTGCTGGGGCGTGCCCGGAGGCAGCGAGGCGACGAGGCGCTTCACCGTCGCGGGTGGCACCAGCACGTCACGACTGCCCTGGATGCACACACACGACACGGGCAGGCCCCGCAGGGACGGAGGCGGCGGCTCGCCACGAATGGCGAAGGCCCGGTGGAGCGTGGTCATCCGCTCGAGCCGGGTGGTGGGGACCACCTCGGGCACGCGGGCGGGCGCGATGGGCTTCCAGGAAGCCAGGGCGGCGGTGAGCGGACCCGGCCGCCCCAGCACGGCGATGGGCCCCATCATCGCGATGAGCCGGCCGCGCGCGCCCAGGTGCTCGGTGCGGGTGAAGGAGCCCAGGAAGGCCACGCCCCGCGCGGCGCCCGCCGCGGCCAGGTGCGCGGCCACCATGCCTCCGAAGGAGCTGGCCACCACGGCGTCCACCGGGCCGCAGGCCTCGAAGACCTCCTGGGCGAGCGCCCTCGCGCCCCGGGCCGCGTGAGGGCCCTCGGGGTACTCGACGAGAAGGGGCCGCGCCACGTGCTGGAGCCGTCTGGCGAGCGCCTGGAAGCCCGCGCCCCGGGCCCCCAGCCCTGGCAACATCAGGATCCGGGGTCCCTCGCCCGGCATCTGCGTCCACTCAACCACCCGCCGCATGTCGATCCTTGTCCCAGGACACTTCCACCTCCGTGTCGAGCAGGTTCACCTGCCGCGCGCTGACCAGGGTCTGCGCGATGCGCGTGCTCTGGAAGACGCCCCGCACCGCGCCCTCGTAGTACTCGGCCGGCAGGGTACAGCCCTGGAAGAGCAGCCGGCCATGGTTCGGCCCCAACCAGGAGACCGAGCACTCGCCATGCCGGACGGCCGTCCGGAAGGCGGAGGGAAGTCCTTCGAGCAACCACCGCGGCTCCCCTCGAGCCAACAGCAACAGCACCTGCCCCGCGCTGGATTCCAGGTAGTACGGCACCATCTCCCGTCCCAGGTGCCACAAGGCCGTGCGGAAGTCCCCGCGCCCCTCGCTCAGCACGCCCGCCGCGGCGTAGAGCAGCCGGATGAAGGAATCCATGGGGTAGCTGAAGAAGGCCATGAACCGATCACCCCCGGCCGCCTCGATGCAGCGGCGCCAGGAGACCGGGTCACCCAGCGGGCGCACCTGCTCCAGCACGCCATTGAAGAAGAAACCCCGCAGGGTGTCCTCGGGACGAATCACCTCCAGCCGCCGCTCCAGTTCCTGCTGTGCGCCGTGCTCCATGTCGCTCGTTGGGTGACCAGGGAACCGCGAGACCTTCTTGTTCGGGGATGGACTCCACCTGAAGAGGACCCCTCACGTCCAGGGTCCTCATCCAGTTTACACTTCACTCCCATGAGCCCACTGATTCCAGGTGACATCCTTGGGGGGACGTGGCGGGTAGTCCGGCCCGCCCTTGGCGACGAGCCCGGTGTGGAGTGCCAGGTGGAGCCCACCCAGGGAGGAGAAGCCGGCCGGCTCACCCTGTGGCGGACGCTCCGGGCCCCCTCCCACGCCGAGGTGGAGCACTTCACGCACGTACTGCGCGAGGCCCAACGCACCGGACACGCCGCCTTCGCCCCCGTGGTGGACACCGGGTACGACGAGGCCCGGGAGGGCCTGTGGCTCGTGCGCCCCTGGTGGAGCGGCGAGTCCCTGCCCTCCATGTTGAGGGGACTGCACGAGATAGGAGTCGATCTGCCCGACCTGCGCGCGCTCGCGCGGCAGTTGGCCGGAGCGATCACCGCCGCCCGGAGCGCGGGACTCGTGCATGGACGGCTGCGCTCCTCGCGGGTGCTCGTCGCCTCGGGGCCGACGGGCGCGCGGCTGAGCGTGCTCGACATGGGCCTGGAGCAGTTCCGGCGCACGCACGCCGCGGGCTGGCTCAAGCCCCCCGAGGCAGGCGCGGACTACCTCGCGCCCGAGTGGACGGAAGAGGGGCCCCTGCCCGCGTCCACGGATGTCTTCGCCTTCGGGCGCGTCCTGCACGACATGCTGAGCTCGCGCCGGGATGGGGCGTGGCGCGGACGCTGGGAGTCCTGGGTGGAGCGGGCCACGGCTCCGGCGCCCCACGAGCGCTTCGGCGACGTCGCCGCGGCCCTCGACGCCCTCCTGCCCATCCTCAACACCCTGCCCACCCCGGTGTCCCCACCGCCGGACAACTACCAGCCCGAGCCGCCGGATCCGCTGGTACTCCCGCCCCGCTGACGGGGGCGTCTCAGTACAGCTTGCGCAAGCGCGCGGCGAAGAAGCCGTCCCACCCCTCGGGTCCCGGCAACGTGCGCAGGTACGCCTGGGTGAGCGGCAGCTTCACGCCCTCGCGCGGCACCGGGGGCTCCGCCGTCCACTCCGGGTGGCTGCGCAGGAACATCTCCACCTGATCCTGCCCCTCCTGGGGCTCGGGGGTGCACACCGCGTAGACGAGCAGGCCCCCGGGGGGCACCGCCTCCTGACAGTTCTCCAGGATGCGCCGCTGCAACACCGCCAGCCGCGCCATGTCCTCCGGCTTGCGCCGGTAGCGCAGCTCCGGGTGGCGCCGCAGCGTCCCCAGGCCCGAGCACGGCGCGTCCACCACGAACGCGTGGAACTCGCCCCACGCCTCCGGCCAGGGCTCGGTCGCGTCGTGCACCTCGGCCCGCAGGCGCTCGGTGAGGCCCAGGCGCCGCGCCTCGGAGAGGATCTTCCGCATCTTGTTGGCGTGCAGATCCGTGGCCACCACCACGTGCGTCTCGGCCTGGTGGCACGCCTTGCCACCCGGCGCCGCGCACGCATCCAGCACGCGCGCCGTGTCGGGAATGTCGCCGTAGACGCCGACGAGCTGCGCCGCCTCGTCCTGCACCTGCCACAGGCCCTCGGCGTAGCCGTACACGTCCTCCACCCGGCCCACCGGAGGCAGGATGATGCCCACCGGGGACACCGGCGTGGGGCGCGCCTCCAGCCCCGTCTCGCGCAACTGCGCGAGCAGCGCGTCGCGCGTCACCTTCGCGCGGTTGGCGCGGATGACCACGGCGGGCGTCTGGTTGTTGGCGACGAGCATCGCCTCGGCGCGCTCCCGGCCGAACTGGCGCAGCCAGCGCTCCACCAGCCAGCGCGGGTGGCTCTCGCGCACCGACAGGAACTCGGCCAGGTCGTCCTCGGGGGGCAGGGGCTGCGCGGGGAGCGCCGCGAGCTTGCGCAGGATGGCGTTGGCGAAGCCCGCCGCGCGCGCGAGCCCCACGTCCTTGAGGGCCTGCACCGTCTCGGCCACCGCGGCGCGCGCCGGCACCCGCGTGTAGAAGAGCTGGTAGACGCCCACGCGCAACGCCGCGAGCACCTTGTCCTCCAGCGCGTCCAGCTTGCGGTCGGCGAAGCGGGTGATGGCGTAGTCCAGCGCGAGCTCGCGGCGCGTGGTGCCGTAGACGAGCTCGGTGATGAGCCCCGCGTCCCGGGGATCCGCCGGCGGCGACTCCGAGAGAAACGTGTCGAGCACCACGTTGAGGTAGGCATCCGTGGCGCGGACGCGGCTGAGGATCTGGATGCTGATGGCGCGTGCGTTCATGAAGTGTCCCTCACCCCTCCAACCGGGTCATCCAATCCACCAGCTCCGTCTCGGACATGCGGGTCGCCGGGATGTTGGCGAGGGTGAGCCGCTGCAGGATGTCCTCGAGCAGCTCCCGGTGGCCCGTCTCCGCCGGGGCGCCGCCCTGGATGCGCGTCCACCACGAGCGCGCCCAGGTGGCCAGGTCCGCGGGAGACAGGCGTCCGGCGAGCCGATCGGCGATCTTGCTCCGCACCAGCTCCCGGGAGAGCACGTCCTCCGAGGGCGCGGCCCGAGGGCTCTTGCGGCCCAGCGTCTTCACGGACGAAGGGGGCGGGGCCTCCTCCACCCCCTTGCGGCCCAGCGTCTTGCGGGGGCCCGGGGCAGGGGTCGTGACCGGAGCCTTCGCGCCCGTGCCCCGGCGGCCCAGCGTCTTCACGAGCCCCACGGGCGCCTCGGCCACCGCGTCCTCCCCCGCCTCCTCGTCCTCTGCCTCGACGTCCTCGTCGTCGACGTCTTCATCCTCGACGTCTTCGTCCTCGACGTCCTCGTCGCCTTCGTCCTCCTCGGAGGACTCGCCGGTGAGGTCTCCGCTCGCGAAGCGCTCCAGGGCCTGGAGGTACGAGTCGAACCCCTCCCCCTCGAGCGTGGCGACGCAGGCCTCGGCCACCACGGACTCGCGCCCACCGAGCTCCTCCAGGTACACCTCGAGCGCGGGCAGCCCGATGGCCTCCAGCGCATCGCGCAGCGGGTAGGAGCCGAAGAGGCTCGAGGGGCTCACCACCACGCCCTCCACGCGCGAGCGCTCGGCGTGCAGGGTGTCGAGCAGGACGCCCTCGTGGTTGGACTGCACCACCGTCAGCTCCAGCCCCAGGGCCGAGGCCCGGGCCTTCAGGGCGGCGTCGAGGTCGGCGAACCGTCCGCCCTCGCGGCCCTCGCGCTCACCCAACAGGTTCAGGTTGGGCCCATGCAGCACCAACAGCCTCTTGCCCATGTCGTGTCTCTCCTACGTCTCGAAAGGCCGGCTGCCCGGCGCGAGCTTGCGGCCCGACAGGAAGTCCCCCACGGGCATCACCCGCTTGCCCTCGGGTTGCACCTCGAGCAGCACCAGCGAGCCCTGCGCGCACGCCACCTCCAGCCCCCGCGCGTCCGCGGACAGCACGGTGCCCGGCGCGCCCTGCCCCGTGCCCACCTTCGCCTTGTGGACCTTGAATAGCTTGCCCTCGAGGGTGGTGAAGGCGCCCGGCCAGGGGGTGAAGGCCCGCAGCCGCCGCTCCAGCTCCACCGCGGGCCGCGAGAAGTCGAGCTTGCCCTCCTCCTTGTGGATGATGGGCGCGAGCACCATGCCCTCGGACGGCTGTGGCACCGGCGTCAGCTCGCCGCGCAGGTAGGCCGGGAGGTACTCGCGCAGGAGCGCTCCGCCCAGCGAGGACAGCTTGTCGTGCAGGGTGGCGCTCGTCTCGTCCGGGGCGATGGGCAGCCGCTTCTCGGCCAGCACCGGCCCGGTGTCCAGGCCCTCGTCCATCACCATCAACGCCACGCCCGTCTCCGTGTCCCCATGGGCGATGGCCCACTGGATGGGGGCGGCCCCGCGGAAGCGCGGCAGCAGCGAGGCGTGCACGTTGAGGCACCCGCGCCTGGGCGTCTCCAGCAAGTCCTTGGGGAGGATCTTCCCGTAGGCCGTCACCACGGCGACATCGGGTTTGAGCTCGCGCAGCACCTCGGAGAAGGGAGGGGTGCGCAGCTTCTGGGGCTGCAACACCGGCACGCCCCGCTCGAGCGCGTAGGCCTTCACCGGGGAGATGGCGAGCGCCTGGCCCCGGCCCTTGGGCTTGTCCGGCTGGGTGACGACGGCCACCACGTCCCCGATGTCGAAGAGGGCGGCCAGGGAAGGCACGGCGAAGTCGGGCGTGCCCATGAAGACGATGCGGGGACGGGTCATGGAAGGGGTGTTGTGCTGCACCCGGGCGCTTCAGGCAACGGACTTCAGCGTGCCCGAGGTGGGACCTTCGATGGCCTGACGTTTGCGGGTGCGCATCGAGCCGAGGATGCGCAGCGCCGCCTGGGCATCCTGGGTGCTGGCCAGGGGCTCCAGGGCGTCGATGACCTCGGTGAGCAGGCGGGCCTCCTCGGCCTCGCGCTCGCGCAGCCGGTCCACGGTGTAGCTCAGGGACTCGAAGAACTCGCGCAGCTCGTCGCCGCTGCGCAGCGGACGCAGCCGCGGATAGCGGCCGGCGGCGATGGACGCGAGGTAGAGGTTCATCACGTGCACGGGCCCCGCCACCCGGTGGGTGAGCACCAGCCCCACCAGGGACGTGAGGATCGCCATCACGATCGCGCCCACCCCACCGAGCCACAGCAGGGTGTCGCTGCTCGCCAGCATCACCTCCGGCGAGCCGCCCTCCTCCACCACCGCGTTGCGAATCACCCGGGAGGCGAGCACTCCGATGAGCAGCACCCCGAACGCGCCAATGGCGGCGAACCGAAACATGTAGCGGAACTGAAAGCCGGCATCGAGCAGGAGCGTCCGACGCAGGATGTGGGGGCGACCCGAGGGCGAGGAGTCAAGAGACATGGCGGGGCAGCCTACCCCAATCTCCCCGGTCGGGCGGCGCCTTCCGCATGGCCGGGTTCCCCCCCCAAAGCCGGCCGGGGGTCCCCCCCCGGGCCCGGTGGACGTCCGGCTCAGGCCGCGCTGGGGGCCGGGGCCTGCTGGAGGCACTCGCGCATCACTTCCTCGGCCATCTCGACGGTGTAGTCGATCTGCTCGAGCGTGTGCGCCGAGCAGATGAAGTTGAGGTCGCGGCGCAGCAGGATGCCACGGCGCGCCATGCCCGCCTGGAAGGGCTGGGTGAGCTTCGCGTTCTCCATGGGGTTCTTGGAGAAGCGGAACAGGGGGATGGCGTCATAGCCCAGGATGCGCAGCGGCGAGCCCACGCGCTCGGCCCGGGCGTTGATGCCCGTGGCGAGCCGCCGGCCGAGGGTGGCCAGGTGCTCGGTGAAGCCCGGCTCGCGGCTCACCTTGAGCACGGCCTCGCACACCGCCAGGGACAAGAGCTCGCCACCGAACGTGGTGGACACCTGCAGGTCCGACAGCTTGCTCAGGAACTTCTCCGGCCCCGCTACCGCCGACAGGGGCATGCCCGCGGCGATCGCCTTGGACAGACAGACGAAGTCGGCCTTCACGTCGAAGAACTGCTGGGCGCCGCCCGGCGCCAGCCGGAAGCCGGTGATGACCTCGTCCTGGATGAGCAGCACGCCGTGCGCCGTGCAGGTGGCGCGCAGCTTGTGCATGAACTCGCGGGTGAGGCAGCGGTTGAAGGGCACCGACAGGAGCACCGCCGCGAGCTGGCTGCCCGTCTGCTCGATGCGGGCGAGCAGCGCCGCCTCGTCCGGCTCCTCGAACAGCGGCATGCGCGTGGTGTACTGGGCGAGCACCGCGGGCACTCCCGGCGTGTCATACATGAAGTGGTCGTGCCAGCCGTTGTAGCCCACCGTGATGAGGTGCTCCTTGCCCGTGACGTAGCGCGCCAGGCGCACCGCCGCCGACGTGGCATCCGCCCCCGTCTTGAAGAAGCGCGCCATCTCCGCGCCGGGGATCATCTCCACCAGCGTCCGCGCGGCGCTCACCTCCCAGGCCGTGGGCAGCGAGTGCAGGAGCCCCTCGTCCAGGTGCCGGCGGATGGTGTCCACGACGGCCGGGTGGTTGTGGCCGAGCGAGTTCGCCCCGAGCCCGCAGATGAAGTCGATGTACTGCTGGCCGTCCACGTCCTCCACCAGCGCGCCCTGACCGCGGGCGAGGTAGACGGGGAAGGAGCCGGGGGCGAACATCTCCGGCTTCTTCATCATCGTCTGGGTGAGACCGGGCACCAGCCGCTTGGCCTCGGCCAGGAGGCGGTTGGAGTTGGTCAGGTCCATCTTGCCCACGATGGGCCGGGGCAGAGACGGATGCCTGTTCGCGTGTACGTCCATGGGATTCCTCGTGTGAAGGGAAGTTGAAGGGAAACTGCGTTGGAAGAACTCAGGCCGGCACCGCGCTCGGGGCGGTGACACGGCGGCCGAACACCCAGAGCGTGAGGAGCGCGCAGCCCGTCACCCCGGCGGCGATCCACCCCAGCCGGCCAAACCCCGCGAGCGCGCCATCCGGCATCACCGTCAGCAAGAGGCCCCCCACCCACGCGCCGGCTCCCGAGGCGCCATCGCTCGCCGCCATGTTGACCGCCATGTAGCGGCCGCGCAGCGCGGGGGGCACCCGCGAGGCGACCAGCGCCAGGGTGGGAATGGCCCGCCCGGAGGTGAGCACCATGAACAGCACGAACACCGCCGCCACCCCGGGCAGCGGCGCCGCGCTCAGGTGCGTGAACAACAGGTGCGGCCCCACCGTGCCCACCAACAGTCCGCCCAGCACGCGGGCCGGGCCGAACCGGTCCGCCAGCCGGCCAATCCACCGCGAGCTGAACAACGTGGCGGCCCCACCCGCCAGGTACACCCAGGACAGGTCGGACAGCTGGAGCCCGAGGTTGCCCACCATGTAGGGGCTCAAATAGGGAATCAGCAGGAAGCCGGAGAACACCACGCAGAAGGTCAACACCCACCCGAGCGCCAGGGCGGGCGACCACCCCGGCCCGGCCGTGGCCCCCCCCCGCGCCTCACGCCGCCCGGCCAGGTGCTGGTTGACCGCGGGCAGCACGAACAGCAGCGCGAGCCACAACCCGCCGCCGAGCGCGCAGATGACCCAGAACGGCGAGCGCCAGCCCCACTGGCTCGCCAGCCACAGCCCCAGCGGCACGCCCGCCACCGCGCACAGGCCATACGCCGACATCACCGTGCCGATGGCCCGCCCCCGGCGCTCCGCCGGGATGACATCCCCGATGATGGCCTGCACCACCGCGCTCATCAGCCCCGCGCACGCCCCCGCCACCGTGCGCGCCCCGAGCAGCCCCAGGTGCGTGTCCGACAAGCCGCACAGCAGCGTGGACACGATGAACCCCGCGTACAGCCCGAGCAGCGTGCGCTTTCTATCGAACCGGTCCAACCACAGCCCCCCGAGCAGCCCCATCCCCGCCGACGCCAGCGTGTACGCCGACACCAGCACCCCGAACTGCGCGGCCGTGATGCCCAGGCGCCGCATGAACTCCGGCCCCAGCGGCATGACGATCATGAAGTCCAGCAGGTGGGTGAACTGCACGGCGGCCAGCAGCCAGAGCATCCGCTGCTCGGACCTCGGCGGGGTGGATACGGTCACGACAGGCTCCCAGGACTCGACGCCCTTCCAGCTCTGATAATGATAATGAAAATCAAAATCATGAAGCGGGCACACTTATAGACGACACGGGGGCGGCCGGCAAGTCCCCCGTGTGCGAGTGCGTATCCGTGCCTGGTCAGGAGGCGCGCATGGAGGCGAAGCGCTCGCGCCCGGCGGTCAGCAGGTAGAGCGCCACGGCGAGCCCCACGGCCCCGAGCGCCGCCACGTAGTGCGCGGGTGCCAGGGGTGACACCTGGATCATCAGCGTCACCACCAACGGCGTCACCCCGCCGAAAATCGCGTAGGCCATGTTGTACGAGAACGACAGGCCCGAGAAGCGCACCGGCGCGGGAAAGGCGCGCACCATCACCGAGGGCACCACCCCCACCACGCCCGCGCCCAGCCCCGCGAGCACGTACAGCGGGGCGAGGTGCTCGGGCCGCGCGCCCACGCCGACATAGAGCAGGTACGTCGTCACGGACAGCAGCAGGCTGCCCGCGGCCAGCGCCCACCCCGCGCCGAAGCGATCCACCGCCAGGCCGAAGAGCACCGCCCCCAGGGTGAGGCTCAGCGTGGCCAGGCTGTTGGCGCGCAGCGCGAGCGCCGGCGCGATGCCGTGCAGCTTCTGCATCAACGTCGGCGTCATCAGGATGACCACCACGATGGCGGCGGTGAGCAACCAGGTGATCAACATGGACACCCCCACGCCGGTGCCGTGGCCGCGCAGCACCTCCTTGAGCGGCAGCCCCTGCACGAGCGCCTTGCGCTGGCGCATCTGCTCGAACACGGGCGTCTCGGCCAGCCAGCGGCGCAGGTAGACGGCGAAGAAGCCGAACACGCCGCCCACCAGGAAGGGGATGCGCCAGGCGAAGTCCTTCACCTGCGCGGGGGTGTAGAGCACGTTGATGGCCGTCGCCATCAGCGAGCCGAGCAGGATGCCGAACGTGAGGCCCGCGGTGAGGATGCCGCAGGCGAGCCCCACGCGCCGCTCCGGCACGTGCTCGGAGACGAACACCCACGCGCCGGGCACCTCCCCGCCCACCGCCGCGCCCTGCATCATGCGCATGAGCAACAGCAACAGCGGCGCCGCGTACCCGGCCGTGGCGTAGGTGGGCAGCGAGCCGATGAGCAGCGTGGGCACCGCCATCATGAACACGCTCAGCGCGAACATGCGCTTGCGCCCGCCGCGATCGCCGAAGTGCGCCATCACGATGCCGCCCAGGGGCCGCACGAGGTAGCCCGCCGCGAACAGGCCGAACGCCTGCAACTGGCGCAGCCACTCCGGCGTGTCGGCGGGGAAGAAGAGCTCACCAATCACCGCGGTGAAGAACACGAAGATGATGAAGTCGTAGAACTCCAGCGCACCTCCCAGCGCCGCCAGGCCGAGCGTCCTCACGTCCTGGGCGGAGAGCGGGCGCTGCGCGAGGGAAGGCTGGTTCTCGAGGCTCGAGTGGGTCTCCATGGGGACAACAGAGCGTGATTCCCCGGGGCCGGGCAAGCACTCGTCGCGGGGGATGTCAGCCCACCTCACGCCGCACGGGCTCGTCCGCTGCCGGGACCGGGACCGGGACCGGCGGGGGAGGCGCGGGCGGATCCTCCCGGAAGGCGCTGGGCAACAAGCTGAAGGGCAGCACCTTGCCCAGGACGATCAACAGCAACATGCCGCCGGGCGCCGCGAAGATCGCGAGCGCGGGGAGCACCTTGGCCACGTCGATCAACTGCGCCCGCATGCGTCGGCGCTCCTCGGGCGTGAGCGGCTGCCGGCGCGCGGCCCGGGCGAGCAGATGATACAGCTCACCCGTCTCGCGCACCTCGCGCCGCAACCGGCCGTAGTAGCGCCCCAGCAGCGAGGAGAACCTGGCCGCCCTTGCCTGCTTCATGTGTGGAACCCACCTCGGAGACCGCGCCGGCCCGCCCGAGAGGAAATACTCCACCGCCGCCCCGGACGCCACTGGCCCCCGCCACCGGAGCGCACGCCCGCCCGACCGTCATGAGCTGGACGCCCCGGAACGAGCGCATACGGGCCCAGGCATCTGCGCTAGAGTGCGCGGCCCGTGTCACATCGCTTCCAGGTCAACCTCCGGGGGGTTATCGACCTCCTCTCCCACCATCTCTACAGCACGCCCGGGGTGTTCGTGCGCGAGCTGCTGCAGAACGCCACCGACGCCAACCGCGCCCGCCAGCACCTGGAGCCCACCCACCCCGGCGCGGTGCACGTGGAGCTCATCGAGAAGCAGGACGGCGGGCCCCCCACCCTGCTCTTCCGCGACGAGGGCGTGGGGCTGACCGAGGAGGAGCTGCACCGCTTCCTGGCCACCATCGGCGAGAGCTCCAAGCGCGAGGCGCTCGAGGCCCACCGGGCGGACTTCATCGGTCAGTTCGGTATCGGACTGCTCTCGTGCTTCATGGTGTGTGACGAGCTGCTGGTGGTGACGCGCTCGGTCAAGGGAGACGGGAGCACCTGGGAGTGGCGGGGCCGGCATGATGGAACCTACTCCGTGGGTATTTCCGCGCACCCGATGGAGCGCTGCGGCACCCAGGTCTTCCTCCTGCCCCGCCCGGACGCCGCCGAGTACTTCACCCCCGAGCGCGTGCGTCAGCTCATCCT
The DNA here is from genome assembly GCF_000335475.2 of Cystobacter fuscus DSM 2262. Lineage (NCBI taxonomy): Bacteria > Pseudomonadati > Myxococcota > Myxococcia > Myxococcales > Archangiaceae > Cystobacter > Cystobacter fuscus. Next base: position 54,712 of record NZ_ANAH02000001.1, read on the forward strand.
CCACTACGGCGGCCTGCTGCCCTACCCCATCCACCTCACCGCCGACGGCCACACCGAGCACCTCAACCGCGCCCCGCCCCCCTGGCGCCGCACGTACCCGAGCGCGGCGGCCCGGCGCCAGGCGCTGCTGGCCCATGGGCGCGAGGTGTTCGGCATGGACTTCGTGGACTGCATCTCGCTGCGCGCGGAGGCCGGAGGCGTGGAGGGCGTGGCCTACGTGCTGCCCTTCTCGCCCCACTTCAACGCCCGCCAGAAGCACCGCGTGTACCTCAAGGGCATGCTGCTGTCGGAGAGCGCGGAGAACCTGCTGCCGGACTGGGCCTTCTTCGTCAAATGCGTGGTGGACGCCCAGGGCCTGCGCCCCACCGCCAGCCGCGAGTCCTTCTACGAGGACGCCACGCTCTCGCGCACCCGCGAGGCGCTCGGCCAGCAGCTGCGCCAGTACCTCGTGGACCTGGCCACCGAGCAGCCCCGCGCCCTCCAGCGGCTCATCGCCCTGCATGGCCTGTCGGTGAAGTCGCTCGCGCTGGACGACGACGACTTCTACCGGCTCGTCATCCACTGGCTGCCCTTCGAGACGACGCTCGGCACGATGACGCTGGAGCACTACCGCCAGGAGTCCTCCACGGTGCGCTACGTCAACACCCTGGAGACCTTCCGGCAGGTGGCGCGCGTGGCGGCCGCCCAGGGGCTGTGCATCATCAACGCCGCCTACACGCACGACACGGCGCTCCTGGAGAAGCTGCCCCGGGTGCACCCGGACGCCCAGGTGGAGCTGTTCTCCGCGGCGCGGCTCCCCCAGGGCTTCGAGGAGCTGACGCACGAGGAGAACGAGGCGGTGGCCCGGCTGCGGCGCGTGGCGGAGGAGGCCCTGGAGCCCTTCCGGTGCGAGGTGAGCCTCAAGAAATTCCTCCCGCCCGAGGTGCCCACGCTCTACGGCGACGCGAGCGACGGCGCCTTCCAGCGCGACCTGGAGCGGGCACGCGAGGAGACGGACGCGCTGTACGCCTCGGTGCTCGAGGGGGCACTGGGCAAGCGCTCCGACGAGGAGCGGCCCCAGTTGTGCTTCAACCTGCGCAACCCCGTGGTACGCCAGCTCGCGCGCGTGCGCGACACCGCCCAGCTCCGGCTGTCGGTGGAGATGCTGTATGTCCAGGCACTCCTGCTCGGGCACCGGCCGCTCAACGCGCGGGAGATGGCGCTGCTCAACCGGGGCCTGCTCGGCCTCATCGCGGCGCGCCTGGACGACGACGAAGGCACGGGAGGCATGCATTGACGGAGCAAGACTGGCGCGAGCGGTTCAACACCCTGCGCGCACGTGCCGAGCGGTTGGAGCCGGGCGAGTCCAAGGTGATGGCGCTGGAGGAAGCGGCCCGGCTGGCGGACACGCACGGCGAGGTGGGGCTCGCCTATGAGACGCGCGACGAGCTCATCGAGGCGGCCACCTTCGCGGGCTTCCCGGAGCGCGCCCTGGTCGCCTACGCCTGGTGCCGCGGCCAGCAGCAGAGAGACCCCCGGCGCTTCGATCCCGAGGGCCTGCTGTGGAAGCAGAAGTGGATGGTGGGCGTGCTGCCCGAGTTCCCCCATATCGGCCGCAAGCAGATAGAGGCCGCGCTGGAGGACGTGGAGCAGGGCTACGCGAAGGCGGGGGCGGGCCAGCGCGCGGTGTTCAAGCTGCGCTACCTCGCCGCCCGGGACATGGGCGAGCGGGCCCTGGCCGAGGAGATGCGCGCCCGGTGGCTGGAGACGCCTCGCGACCACCTCACGGACTGTCTCGCGTGCGAGCTGAACGTCGAGCTGCACCACTACCTCGATCAGGGGGACCACGCGCGGCTGATGCAGAAGGCCCGGCCCCTGCTCGAGGGCCGCCATACGTGCGCGAAGGTGCCGCACCTCACGTTCGGACGGGTGCTCTACCCGCTCTTCAAGCTGGGCCAGTGGGAGCAGGCGCGCGAGCACCATCTGCGCGGCTACGCGATGGTGCGCGGAGACCGGTACTTCGTCAGCACCGTGGGCGAGCACCTGGAGTTCCTCGCGCTCACGGGGAACGTGGCGCGGGGGCTGAAGCTCTTCGAGCGGCACCTGGGCTGGGCACTGGAGCACGCGACGCCCCTCAACCGCTTCACCTTCCACGCGGCCGCGCTCGCCCTGATGGAGCGCGCCGGAGTGGAAGCGAGGGAGCGGGTGGAACTCGCCCTGCCGCGCACCTTCGCGCTGTACTCCCCCGCGGGCACCTACGAGACCCGGGCCCTGCGTGGCTGGCTCGCCGCGCAGACGGAGGAGCTCGCCGCGAAGTTCGACGCGCGCAACGGCACGGACCGCTTCCACCAACTGCTCGCGCGCACCCAGCGCCTCGCCTCTGAGGCTCGGCCCCTGCCCATCGACGACTGAGGCCCCTCAGCTCACGGCCGCTTCGGGGGACTCCCGGTGCGCGCGGGATCCCGTTCGGCGACGGGGCCGATGATCTCGTCGATCCGCCGCATCACCTCCGCGCTCAATTTCACCCCCGCGGCCTTCACGTTCTCCTTGACCTGCTCGGGCCGCGAGGCGCCGATGATGGCCGAGGAGACGTTCGGGTTCTGCAGCACCCACGCCACGGCGAGCTGCGCCAGCGACAGCCCCACCTCGTCCGCCACCGGCTTGAGCTGCTGTACGCGCTCGAGGATCTCATCGCGGATGAAGCGCTTGACGAAATCGGCTCCGCCCTTCTCGTCCGTGGCGCGGCTGCCCGGCGGCGGCGCCTGTCCCGGGCGGTACTTGCCCGTGAGCACCCCTTGGGCAATCGGGGAATAGACGATCTGCCCCACCCCCAGCTCCTGGCACGTGGGCACCACCTGGGCCTCGATGATCCGCCACAGCATCGAGTACTGCGGCTGGCTGGACACGAGCTGGATGCCGAGCTGCCGGGCCAGCGTCACGCCCGCGCGGATCTCCTCCGCCTTCCACTCGGACACGCCGATGTAGAGCGCCTTGCCCTGACGGACGATGTCGGCGAACGCCTGCATCGTCTCCTCCAGGGGCGTCTCGTAGTCGTAGCGATGCGCCTGGTACAGGTCCACGTAGTCCGTCTTCAGCCGCTTGAGCGAACCATGGATGGATTCCATGATGTGCTTGCGCGACAGGCCCCGGTCGTTGGGCCCCTTGCCCGTCGGCCAGTAGACCTTGGTGAGGGTCTCCAGGCCCTCGCGGCGTTGTCCCGCGAGGGCGCGGCCCAGGACCGCCTCCGCGCGCGTCTCGGCGTAGACGTCGGCGGTATCGAAGGTGGTGATGCCCTCGTCGAGCGCCGCGCGGACGCAGGCGAGCGCCGCGTCCTCCTCGACCTGGGAACCATGGGTCAGCCAGTTGCCGTAGGAAATCTCGCTGACCATCAGACCGCTGCCGCCAAGATGTCGGAAGTGCATGGGGGAGACTTAATTCGTCCCCCTCCCCCTGTCCGCTCCAAACCGCCCTGGATGCTGGCCGGGTCAGCGCTTGAGCTTGCTGAACGGATTGTTGAAGGGCTCGGCCGAGGGCTTCGGCGCCGCGGGAGCCTTGCCGCCCCCCTGCTTGCTCATGGGCGCATGGGACGGGCCCGAGGGGCGGCTGGACGGGGCCGCGGGACGGCTGGAAGGCGCCGTCGCCGGAGTGCCCTCGGTGAGCGCGCGCACGGACAAGCCGAGCCGCTTGCGCACCAGGTCCACGTTCACCACCTTCACCGTCAGCCGATCCCCTACCTTCACGGCCTCGGACGGATCCTTGATGAAGCGGTTGGACAACTGGGACACGTGCACGAGCCCATCCTGGTGCACGCCCACGTCCACGAAGGCGCCAAAGGCCGTCACGTTGGTGACCACGCCCTGCAACACCATGCCCTCCTTCACGTCCTCCAGCTTCTGCAAATCCTCGCGGTAGGAGGGCGCGGTGAAGTCGCCGCGCGGATCGCGGCTGGGCTTCTCCAGCTCGGCGAGGATGTCCTTGAGCGTCATCTCCCCCAGGTCCGGCCCGAGGTAGCGCTTGGGATCGATCTTCCGCACCAGCGCGGCGTTGCCCACGAGCTGCTTCACGTCCACGCCCAGGTCCTTCGCCATGCGCTCGACGACGCTATAGCGCTCGGGGTGCACGGCGCTCGCGTCCAGGGGCTCCGGGCCGTGGACGCGCAGGAAGCCCGCGGCCTGCTCGAACGTCTTGGGGCCGAGCCCACTCACCTTGAGGATCTCCCGGCGCGTGGTGAAGCGGCCCTTGGCGGCGCGGTGGGTGACGATCTTCTTGGCCAGCGTGGGGCCAATGCCCGACACGTGCTCGAGCAGCTGCGGCGACGCCGTGTTGACGTCCACCCCCACCGCGTTGACGCACGAGTCCACCACCTCGCCCAGCTTCTTCTTGAGCTGCCCCTGGTCCACGTCGTGCTGGTACTGGCCCACGCCGATGCTCTTCGGATCGATCTTCACCAGCTCCGCGAGCGGATCCTGCAGGCGCCGACCGATGGACACCGCGCCGCGCAGCGACACGTCCAGGTCGGGGAACTCCTCCCGGGCCACCTCGGACGCCGAGTAGATGGAGGCGCCCTGCTCGCTCACGGACACCACGGGCACATTCACCCCGAGCACCTTGAGCACCTCGCGCACGAAGCCCTCCGCCTCGCGGCTGCCCGTGCCATTGCCCACGGCGATGAGCTCCGGCTTGTGCTTCTGGATGATGGCGCCGCACTGCCGCGCCGCCGTGGCGCGCTCGTTGGCGCCGCGCTCGGTGTAGAGCGTGGCCGTGTCCACGAGCTTCCCCGTGGCATCCAGCATGGTGGCCTTGACGCCCGTGCGCAGGCCCGGATCCAACGCGAGCACGGCCCGGCCACCCGCGGGTGGGGACAGGAGCAGGTGGCGCAGGTTCTGACCGAACACGGTGATGGCCTCGCGGTCCGCGCGCTCCTTGAGCTCGTTGCGCAGCTCGCTCTCCAGCGAGGGCCCCATGAGCCGCTCCCACGAGTCCTCCACCGCGGCGCGCAGGTGCGGGGCGAACGGAGACTGGGGCTTCGTCACCACGCGCGAGGCGAGCGTGCCCTTCACCTCGTCATCCGGCAGGGCGAGCTGGAGGCGCAGCACCTCCTCGGCCTCGCCGCGCAGCAGCGCGAGGATGCGGTGCGAGGGCGCCTTGGACAGGTCCTCCTCGTGGTCGGCGTAGTTGTCGAACTTGGTGGCCTCGCCCTTCTTGGCGGCCACGACGGCCGAGCGCAGACGGCCCTTGTTCACGCACAGCTCGCGCGCGGTGCGGCGCAGGCCCGCGTCCTCGGCCACGCGCTCGGCGCAGATGTCGCGCGCGCCCGCCAGCGCCGCCTCCTGGTCCGGCACCTCCTTGTCGGCGTGGATGAACGGGCGCACCCGGGTGGCCACGTCCTCGCCGCGCGCGCCCTCCTGCTTCCAGAGCAGGTCCGCCAGCGGCTCCAGGCCCCGCTCCCGGGCGATGGCCGCGCGGGTGCGGCGCTTGGGCTTGTAGGGCAGGTACAGGTCCTCCAGCTCCGTGCGCGTCTTCGCCCGCTGCAGCGCCTGGGTCAGCTCGGGGGTGAGCTTCCCCTGCCCCTCGATGGAGCGCAGGATGGTTTCCCGGCGCGCGTCCAGCTCCTCGCGCTCGGCGGCGCGGTCGAGGATGGTCTGGATCTGCACCTCGTCCAGGCCCCCCGTGGCCTCCTTGCGGTAGCGGGCGATGAACGGAACCGTGGCCCCCTCGGCGCTCAGCGCCAGGGTACGGTCCACCTGCTCGGCCTTGAGGCCCAATTCCTTCGACAGCTCGATGGCGTAGACGTGCATGGCGACTCGCACCCTACACCATCCCACACCCGATGGCGAGGCCCCGTCCGGGAGCCCTCCCCCACCCCGCCCATATAAGGAGGGACCGGGCGGGCCCGTGGCACACGGATCCTCACTGGGAGGAATCCGGCCCCCGCGTTGCACGAGCCGCGGGCCATGCTGAATTCTTCCCTCATGCCTCCCCGCGACCCGCCAGGCTCCGACGCCACCGAACGCAATGCCCCGTCCGTGGAGGCGGCCTTCCAGGCGTCTCCACCTGAGATGGTGGCGGAGATCCTCGACGGGGAGCTGCACGTCAGCCCTCGCCCCGCCCGTCCGCATGCCAACGTGGCATCGAACCTCGGTGGCCTCATCACGGTGCCCTTCAAGCTTGGCAGGGGCGGACCGGGCGGGTGGGTCATCCTCGTTGAGCCGGAGCTGCACCTCGGCCCACGCCCGGACAAGCTCGTCCCGGACCTCGCGGGCTGGAGGCGAGAACGCCTGCCGGATGCGCTCGGCGGGGACGACGCTCCAGCGCACTACGACCTCGCTCCGGACTGGGTGTGCGAGATCCTCTCCGAGCGCACGCGGCAGAGGGACAAGGGGCCCAAACAGCGCATCTACGCCCGGGAAGGGGTCCAGCACATGTGGCACGTGGACCCGTTGGCCCGCACGCTCGAGATCTTCCGGCTCCAAGGCAGCCAATGGCTCCTGGTCGACTCCTTCTCCGGAGAGCAGCGGGTCCGCGCCGAGCCCTTCGAGGCCATCGAACTCGAGATGGCGTTGCTCTGGTCCACGTGAGGCATGCCTCCTCACCCGTCGAGCACGAGCTTTGAGAACCACGGCTGACGGACCGAGGTGATTGTCCGGAGCACATCCGCCCGCCGCTTCACCCAGGCGTAGCGGAGCCGGTACCCGGAGGGGAGTTCCTTCCAATAGGTGGCCCGCCAGGGCACCAACACCTCCCCCTGCTTCGACTCCGGAAGGGGCTGCTCGGTGCCGCCGTCGTCCATGCAGCGCTGAAACGCCGCCTCCGCGGCCTCACGGCTGGAGGCATTGATGATGCCCTCCTGTGGTTCGAAGCCATCGTATGAGACGTAGCGGCTCCAGTCTGGCCGGGCGTAGTGCTCCCAGGTGATCCCCCCGCGAGCGGTCAACAGAAAGCCAAAGCCCTCGGGGTCACGCGGCTTGCTCCCAGCCAATGCTCGCGCGATGTCCTCGCGGGTGCGCGCCACCTGCCCCCCATCCACGGACTGACGAATCTGTATGAGGTCACGCTCACACAGCGAGGCCAACTTCTCGCACAGAGCCTCGGGAGAAAGGCCATGTGAACGACGCATGTTCAACGCCACCGCCACATCGGGAAGCAGCAGCATGTAGAGCGGCGTACCGAATTCCGCCACGACTTCCAGGAACCACAGGTCATCCTTGTCAATGACGGCGGGAGGAGCAGAGGACATGGAACGCGAAAGCATCCCATCTGCTCGCGCGCGGAGCCACCCCGCTCAAGCCTCGCCCAGCTTCTGGAGCAGGGCCCGGGCATGGCCGTGGAAGGGATGTTCGGCGGGCAGAGAGCTCACGAGCCGCCGCGCCAGCTCGGCGCTCTCGGTGGTCCTTCCACCCTTGGAGCATGCCACCGCCAGGTTGAAGACCGGCTCGGGCCGGGTGGGCGCGCGCCGCCGGGCCTCGCGCAGCACCTCGATGGCGAGCGCCGCGTGCCTCTGGCCCCTCCGCAGCAGGAACAGCCCCAGATCGTTGCACGCCTCCCACGCCTTGGGATCCATCCCCATCGCCTCTTCATAGGCGCGGATGACCCCGTCCTCATCCGGCCGGAGCTGGGACTCGCGGGCCTTGGCCTCCAGGAGCTTGAGGGTCAACGAGCGCACGCCCTTGCCTTCCGCCTCCCGCACGAGCGCCAATGCCTCGCGATTGCGGCTGCGGCCCAGCAGCTCCACCACCTGTTCGATCAGGGCGGCGTTTGGATCCGCGGCCGGGGCGGGCGTGGGCAACGGCTCGCGAAGCACCGCCGCCTCGGGCACCAGTTCCAGGCCCCGCTTCAAGAGCCGCTCGGCGGAGCGCACCTTGCCCCGCTGCGCCAACAGCTCGGCCAGGAAGCGCCACGCCCGAGCATCCCGCGCGTCCAACCGCAAGCAGCAGACGAACTGACGCACCGCGGGCCGGACCCGCTCCCCCATCGCCCACGCACGACCCAGCTCGAAGCGGTAGGAGGGTGCCTGGGGATCGATCGTCACGGCGCGCTCCAGCGCCTCGCGCGCGGCCTCGGCGTTGCCCAGCCGGAGCAACACCACCCCCAGGCCATACCAGACCTCGGGCCGGTCATCGCCCTGGGCGGCGAGCGGCAGGTAGAGCGTCCTGGCCACCTCCCAGTCCTCGCGATGGAGCGCCAGGGCACCCCGCACGAGCGCCACGTCCCGCCGCGCGCCATGAGCGTCCGCCTGCTGGAGCAGGGACTCGGCCCGAGCCCCATCGCCCTCCACCAGCGACACCCTGGCCAGCGCGACGAGCGCCTCCCCATCGTTGGGATTGCGGCTCAACCGCTGAGTCGCCAGCACCGCGGCCTGCTTCACCTGGCCCATCGCCAACATCTCACCGAGGGATGGCATCACGACTCCTGGACTCGAGAACTCACGAACGGGCCGCCAGCGGGGGACGGCCTCGACTCATCACGTGGGGTGGGATACCTGGGGGAGCCCGGGCGCCGTGGCCATCTGGCTCGACTTGAGCAGGGCCCCGAGCGCCGACTTGGAAGGGCCGGTCATCGGGCCCGTGCTCGCCGCCGGGAGCGCGGGCGACAGGCCCATCAGTCCGGAGTTCACCAGTCCCTGCTTGATCGAGCGCTTCGGGTGGTGGCTGGTGTCGAGCGCCACCTCGGTCCTGACGCGAGTGCCCACGCCCATCGCGGCCTTCACGTCCGTGGCGAGCGTGAACTTGCCCTTGTCGAACCCGGCCCTGCCGCCGGCGGTCGCCACCGCGCCCGCGACCGCGCCCAGGGTGACGGAGCCGTGCATGCGGCCCAAATGGCCCCCGAAGGTGGCATTGGCCTCGGCGGACGCCCCCGTCCCGACCCGGCCCGCCACCAGGAGCGTGCGGTTCTTCGGATCGAAGGCCGCGCTGCCCTCCGCGACCGCCAGGGCGGAGGCCCTCGCCGACCCTGTCGCGTACGCACCGACGTGCTCGTTGAAGTCATGGCTCACCTGGCCCGCGACCCCCACCGAGGTCTCGGCCTTGAGGAACGCATTCGCCGTGTACACGTGGTTGCGCGTGTCGAGGCTGTAGCCCGCCTGGCCCTGCACCTTGAGGGCATTGGCGTCGGCGACGAACTGCACTGAGCTCGTCCCCAGGCGGCCATCGTGCTGCGCGTTGGCCACGAAGGAGGCGTTGGGCCCGTTGGCCTCGCCCTGGACGTACAGTTGGTGGGAGCCCTCGGCGTTGTGTTTGACGGTCTTCAGGTTCGCCGAGCCGGCCTGCGCCGTCAGCGTGGCTCCCGGGAGGTTCTTCTCCACCTTGGGGCCCTGGGCATCGACGAGCGTGTTCGGCTTGGCGCCCGTGGCCGGCTGGAAGGGCGCGGGGCCCGGCAGGTTGACCGCATTGCCCGAGCTCGCGAGCATCCCATTGTTGTTGTTGACGGGGACGAGCAGCGCACCGCCCGGGGTGCCGGGGGTCGGCTTCTTCGCCACCGTCGGCGCGCTCGCCGGAGCGGACGCCTGGGGCGACGCCGAGGGGGGCAGAGCCGGCAGCGGCTTGTTGAGGTTGGGCGCGGGGGCGTTCTTCGGCTGGGCCCCGGGGGGCATGGGCAGCGGCTTGGACTGCGAGAGTTGATTGGGCTGCGAGGAGGAGGGAGCGTGGGTCCGGTGGAACAGCGACCTGGGTGAGTGGAAGCGAACGCTCATCACGAAGTCCTCGAGTGAAACCAGTACGTACTCAGCGCACGTACTGGTTATATGTAGGATTATCGCCCCTAGAGTTCGCGGAGTTTCCGAGCGCGGAGCGAAAGCCTGTCACTCAAAGCTTTTGAGAAAAAGCGCCTGGGAGTGACGCTTTTTCTCACATCCGAAGAAAGAGCCGCCCGACGCCTGGGGCTACGGAACGGAAGGCACCTCGCCCGTGAGCACGCAGAGGAGGGCGATCGGATCGCACTTCACGGGGAAGCTCGGGTTGATGCCCGAGCCGCGCAGGCGCCTGGGCGGGTCCGCGTAGGGATCGCACTTGGACTCGTCGGGCTGATTGTTCGTGGCGCAAGACACCACGGGCCAGATGCCGCGCACCGTGTACTGGGCGGTGCACCCGTTCTCCGTGTAGCGCAGGTCCGCGATGAACTGCGTGCCGGGGATGGAGGGGGTGTTGTAGATGCGCAGCCCGGACCACTCGTACGTCAGCGCCTTGGCCCCCTCCGACGAGGACGCGAGCGTGACGAGTTGCGTGGGGTTGAGGACGGGCACCTCGCAGAAGTTGTCCGGCCCCGGGGCCTCGGTCGTCAACGCGCCCACGGAGTTGGGCTGGTTCGCGGCCGCGGGGTCCAGCATCGCCTCCTTCACCAGCTTGCCCACCCGCGCGGTGCGCAAGCTCACCGAGTCCAGTGCCCCCTCCTCACCGAGGTACTTCTGCAGGCCCACCGGCTCGGACTTGAGCTGGGCGCAGGCGCGTGCCGGATCCTCCCCCGGCTTGAGCGAATAGGTGGCCGCGAACGAGCCGGGGGCGCCATCGGACACGGCCCTCGCCACCACGCATTGCGGATCCTGCCTTTGGGCCCCACAGGCGCCCAGGAGCAACCCCAAACCAATCAGTCCACGCTTCATGATGTCTCTCCGGAGCGCACGCGCCTAGAAGCTCAGCCTCACGCCCAGGCGGACGGAGCGCGGCGCCTGGTAGGCGATGGGGCGTTTGAAATTGGGGTTGATGTCCGCGCTGGTGATGAGGGGGTTGCTGGCCGCCGAGGAGCGCACGAGGCACCCGGTGTTGCCCGGCTCGGCGCAGCTCGCCACATCCGCGGGCTTGCCGCCCTCCTCGATGGGGAGCACCTGGGTGAACGTGAATACTTGATCCACGTCCGTCACCTGCTGGAAGTTGAAGAGGTTGAAGACATCCAGGGTGACGCCGAGCGAGGTGTCGCGGCCGAGCCGATAGCTCAGGCCCAGGTGCCCGTCGATGTTGTGGACCCACGGAAGCCGGCCCGCGCTGCCACGCGGCAGGATGAACGTCTCCGCGCCACTGCGCCGCGGGTGGTAGCCCAGGTAGTTGAGCGGCGAGCCCGAGCGCACCCGGTAGCTCCCACCGAGGTCGATGTTCACGTCGCGCGACACGCGGAACTCCTTGGCGCCGAAGGCCTTGAACGCGTGCGTGCGATCTCCCGGCAGTGGCCCATCGCGGTTGGTGGTGAGCGACAGCAGGTCGAAGTCGCGCGTCAGGTTGGGAGACAACTGGTTGGTGTCCGCCCGGAAGAGGCCCGAGTAGTTGCCACGCAGCGAGGACGCCGTGTAGCTCACCTGCGCCAGCCACGAATTGGAGAAGGTCTTGGTGTAATAGACATTCACCGCGTCGTAGTCGCGACGGGCCAGGGGAAAGTCCGACGAGGTGCCCTTGCCGGGATTGCCCAGGAAGAAGGTGCTGCCGTCGTCGCGGCTCATGTCCTCGATGACGTCATTGAGGTAGCGCTTCGTGTAGGAAGCGCCCAGGCGGCCGAACACGAGCTCGTACTCCGCGCCCACGACGAGCTCGTCACTGGACTGCGCCCGGATGTGGGGATCCACCGGCACGCGGTCTCCGCCCTGGGCGATCCAATACTGGTTGGGGTTCTCCGGGTTGCCCCTGGGCTGCCGGTTGCTGTTCGAGTTGCAGGCGCCCCCCGGCGCGAGGTCGCCCGGGCGGGAGGGGTTGCAGGCGGGAGCGTTGTAGTAGGCCGACAGCAGCCGCTGCTGGGGGAAGGACAGGTCGGCCATGTCGAGCGGGACGTTCTCGTAGAAGCGCGCGAAGTTGGCGTAGAGCTTCGAGCGGCCCTGCTGGGTGAAGTCATAGATGACGCCCAGGCGGGGCGACCACTGGTGGGGCAGGCTCAAGCCCACCTTGCCATCCAACCCCCAGATGGTCTGCGTGTCGTAGCGCACGCCCACGTTGACCGTGACCTTGTCGAGCACGGACCAGCTGTCCTGCACGAAGCCGCCCAGGGTCATCGAGGTGGACGTGCCCTCCTTGTTCGGGTCGAACACGGGCACGTCCGGCGCCTCGAGGTAGCCGTACTGGTTCTGGGTGTAGAAGCACGAGCCGTTGCCGCACTCGACCCAGGGCGCGAGGCCCGTGCGCACCCGGTTGTTGTAGAAGCTGGCGCCCTCGCCATCGAAGCCGGCCTTGAGCACATGGTGACCCAGCGCCTGGAACAGGTACGTCCCCAGCACCTTGCCCTGATAGCGATTGAGCTCCGAGACACTGAGGGTGCCGGGCCCTCCCGTCGTGTACGAGGAGACCGGGCAGCGCCCGCCCTCACAGACGGAAGGATCCGGGAGGCGCTCGAACTCGGTGATGGAGTGGTAGCCCGGGTTGCTCGTGCGCCGCCAGGAGATGTTGGACTGGGAGGAGAGGCCCCAGCCGCCGGACAGCCCCGAGCCATCCGTCGGCAGCGTGGAGGCCTGCTGGTGGTGCCAGCCCACCGTCGCGTCGAGCAGCAGGGACTTGTCGAAGAAGGACGAGGACTGCTTGGCCACCACGTCCATCGCGCCCCCCGTGCGAAGGGTGGCGATGGACTCATACGCCCCCTGCACGTACGCGGTGCACGACAGCCCGCTGGTGCACACCTCCGGGGCTCCATCGCGGCTGAAGGAGTAGCGGCCCGGGCCGCCGGACTGGTTGGGCGTGCCATACACCGACACGCTCAGGGTGTGGTCCGGGTTGAAGAGGTAGGTCAGCTTGCCGATGTACTGCAGGGTCCGCTCGTCCGCGAAGCGCTCCACCCGGGTGCCCTCGATGGGCGTGGCGCGCTGGAGGCCGGTGACCGGATCCGTCTGGGCCGCCCCCACCTTCGCGCAGCCGATGGCGGGATTCACCTCCGTGCACAGGGTCAAGGCGCTGATCTGCCGGGCGACCTGGATGCGATTGAACGAGGGCGCCGCGCCCGCGTAGAACCAGAGCTTGTCGCGCAGGATGGGGCCGCCCAGCTCGAAGCCCACGTCCCCCTGGTTCCACGGCGTGCCCTGCGCGGAGATGACGCTGCCGGCCCGTCGGATCTCCAGCCCCGGCGTCTGCAGGAAGCCCGGGGCGATGGTGCCGAAGACGGAGCCATGGAACTCGTTGGAGCCGGACTTGGTGACCACGTTGAGCACCCCGCCCGTGGAGCGGCCGTACTCGGGCATGTAGCCCCCGGTGATGACGTTGACCTCCTTGATGAACTCCACCGACAGCGGCGTGCCGATGGTGCCCACCGAGGGATCATTCACCGACAGGCCATCCACCACGTACTGGCTCTCGGGCGAGGTGCTGCCATTGATGCTCACTCCGAAGGCGTCCTCCTGCGCGCCCGGAGCCAGTTCGGCCAGGGACTCGAAGGAGCGCGACGCCGAGCCCTTGCTGCCCGGGCGGATCAACGCGAGGTTGCGCAGCTGGGCGGTATCCACGCTCACCCCCTGCGTGCTCGAGCCCACGTCCACCGTGGGCGGCGTGGCCACGACGATCACGTCCTCGCTCAGGCCCGCCTCCGGCAGCAGCTCCACGTTGAAGCGGATGGTGCGATCAATCCGCAGCTGGATGTCCGTCCGGGAGTAGGGCTTGAACCCCTCGCGGTCCACCCGGAGGGTGTAGACGCCCGGCGGCAGTTGCGGAATGCGGTAGAGACCGCTGGCGTCCGACACCACCACCTGCTCGCCCTGGAGGCTCGGCGAGGAGGCCGTCACCACCGCGTCCTGCAAGGCCTGCTTGTCCGCGCCGTTGATGATCTTCCCGACGATGACCGCCGTGCCCTGCGCCATCGCGCTGGTGCCCCACAGCAACAACAGCACACACCACGCGCGCACGCGTCCTACCTGCGAGTTCACGGTCGTTCCCCTCCTGGGATGCGGAGGGGAATCCTTTGCCATATTTCTTGGGAACTGGGAATCAGCGCTCGTAACGGATGACCCGCTCCACGCGGTGGTTCCCGAAGGAATCCACCGGCCGCAGCACCATCAACTCCGCGGGTTGCTCCGTGCGCACCACACGGGCGCTCCGGGGAGGCAGCGGCAACACCTGTCCGACCGTCACGTCCCCGGGCGGGAGCGGGACGACCGTGAGGCCCGAGCCGTCCACCACCTCCATCGCCCCCAGGACGCTCAGGTCGCCCAGTTCCTCGACGGTTCCCGTGAGCACGATGCACGGGGCACCCTGGCGCTGGCGCAGCGCCCGCTGCGCGACCACCCCGATGTCCGCGACGAAGGCGTCTCCCGCCTCGCCAAACACCCGGGCGCCCCGGATGAGCAGGTGGAGGAGACCGTTGCTTCGATTGAAGGGAATGGACTCGTAGCGGCCGACGTCGGCGTGCTCCGCGCTGCCCTGGGCGAGCGACTCCAGGGCGGACACCAGGGCCACGAAGGTGAGCCGGAGCATGGGCTCATCGGGCTCGGGAGAGGGCCAGGGGCCCGTCTCGATGAGCACGGTGGGCGTGCCCCAGCGTCCCAGGTTGTCGCCAAAGGCGCGCGCCTCGAAGGAGTCATCGAAGCGGCCAAGCTGGCCGGGGATGAGCGGCTCCAGGGCATCGCGGATGACGGCGCACACCTTCTTGGCGAACACCCGCCCGGGGTTGTCGTTGCGCGCGGCGTCAAAGGGAGGAGCCAGCACGGAGATGGAGGCGGGCCGCCCCGTGTCGCCCACCGCCGTGCGCCAGCTCTGGTCGTGGAGGTTGAAGCCGAGCGCCGGCTGGAGCCGGTCGCGCACGGCCTTGAGCGTGCGGCCCTCGGGCGTCTGGAGCGCCAGCGCGTCGCGGTTGATGTCGATGCCTTGCGCGTTGCGTCGCTGGAAGCGCTCGGCGCCATCCGGGTTGAGCAGGGGGAGCGCATGCACGGTGAGCGAGGAGAGCCAGCGCGCGACGCGGGGGGAGTGGCGGTGGCGGTGGACGTACTCGAGGACATCGAGGAGCGCGGTGGTGGCGGAGGGCTCGTCTCCGTGCATCTGGGACCAGAGCAGGAGGTGGAGCGGGCCCTGGCCGAAGCGCACGAGTTCGAGCGGCCGGCCCTCCACCGAGCGACCCACCTCCTCGAGGTGGAACAGCTCCGGAGCGGCGTCGCGCAGACGCCGCAGCGCGGCACCCACGTGGGGCTGGCGCACGAGGGCGGGGGGCGGCAGATCCCCGGGGTGGACGTCCGCCCAGAGATCGAGGAGTTCACGGGAGGGGGTGGGAACGATCATGAGCGCAGTGTCCTCGCGATGGCGTACCGCGGAGGTTGCCACGGGAGTATGACGGAAGGTCATGCGGCCTGAATCCATCCGCCATGCCCTCGATGTAGCAAGCAACACGGTGTGGGGGCCGTGGATGTTGGCGCTCCTGCTGGGAACCGGTGTGTTCCTGACGATCCGGCTCCGGTTCGATCAGGAGGTGCGCTTTCGGGAGGCCCCGCGGGCCACTGAACACCCGCCAGACAGACCTGCCTGACTTGCACGAGTTGGAGCTCCTTCCCCAGGGCCGACTCCACCCGGACTGCCTTCCAACGAAGCGCGCTCCTCCCTGCCCACGCTGCGGTCGAACCGGACTCTCCTTGCCTGATGAGCTTCTGCTCGATGCCGAGACGCTACCAGCTCACATGGACCTGTTCCGGCTGGAGGACTTCTCTTCCGTAATGGTCTGCACCGAGCGCTTCTTCGCAACCCGCCAGCGGTCGGGCCTGGATGGAGTCGTGTTCCAGCCACTGCCCACACGGACCTCAGCCACATAGCGGCCTCTGAAGTCCCATGGGCTCCGTCGGCTGGCGACTGGCTCCTCCCCAGATGTCGCGCCTGGATGCGAGAGGCGGGCCTTGAGCCCGGCGAGGTGGTGCCGACCCTCGTGCACTGTGGCGTGCTGCCGGCGCGCAAGCCGGGCCAGCCTTCACGCTAGAGGCGCTCCGTCAGCCGGGCTTGCGCACCAGGGAGCCGAACTCCGGGAGGAGCTGGCGGTAGGCCTCCAGGATGTCCTCGGGCACGTCCACGTGGGCAATGAACCCCTTCCCACGAGGGCCATAGCCCGCCTCGTCATCGTGGAGCCGTGGAATCTCCCCCAGGAGGAGGGAGATGAAGCGCTCCACGCTCCAGATCGGCCCGGCATCAATCCCCGGCTCGATGGCGAACGCGCCGTCCCGCACGACGAGCTGGGGAACGAAGGGCGCATGGCTGATGAGCTGGATTCCTTCCGCCTGGGCGTTCCAGTACAGGTCGAAGGACGCGTGGGTCCTGAGCTGCATGGTCGGGTCCTGCACCAGGATGACGGTGCGTGGCGACAGCCCGAGCTGCTTCAAGACGCGTCTCGACTGGATCGCGTTGTCGCCGCAGTTGGTCGACACGGTTTCCAGGAGGATGTCGCTCGGCACCAGCCCCGCGGTGCGGGCGGAGATGTGGGCCATGATTTCCGCTTCGCTCCTGCCCTCCAGCTCGAGGTCCGAGTACCGCGGCTCCTCGCGGACCGCCGCCCTCAACATCGCGGTCGAGTGACCGATACCGCCGGCGATCATGAAGCGCTCGGCGATCCCCGAAGCGAAGGCGGCGGCGGCCCACTCGGCGGTTCGCGGCAGGCTGCTGCCCAGCAAGAGGAGCAGGTCCGCCCGCTCGATCCCCGCGCTCGTACGCAGAGCGGCCTTCGTCAGCGCTCCGAGATCACGGCGGGCCAGGAACGTGGCGATCCGATTCAGCATGTGTACCGCGCCAATGTTTCCCTGGGTCGTCATGCGAGGCTCCTGCTCCGGGGTCCTTCCGGTGAGGCGCCTCTTTTAGTGAGGGGAACATCGATATGCCAGGGCCGGAGTGGCATCGGCGGGCGTTCCAATCGAGCAACAGTGAAGCACGCTGAAGTCATCTAGTCGCTCGGGTGCAACGCCGACATATTGCTCTTCGAACAGCGCGACGGCGGGCTGGGCCCGACGTCACGCATCAACCCGGAGAAGCACCATCATGATCACTCGACCCCTGTTGCTCACGTTGTCGTTGCTCGGCACTGCCCCCTACACGAATCCGTGGCAGGAGTTGGAGCAGTACCGGGAGGACGCGCGCCGGGTGCGCGAGAACCTCGCCACCTTCGACACGCTCGACTTCGATGTGTTCACGAACCAGAAGTGGGACCAGCTCCATCACAGCCACGGCAAGAACATCATCGTCCACTGGCCCGATGGTCATCAGACGCAAGGGATTGACGTCCACATCGAGGACTTGAAGGCGATGTTCGTGTACGCACCGGACACGCGCATCCAGGTGCATCCCATCAAGTTCGGCTCGGGGGAGTGGACGAGCGTCATCGGGGTGATGGAGGGAACCTTCACCCGGCCCATGCCGCTGCCGGATGGAACGAGCATCCCGCCGACGGGCAAGTCGTTCAGGCTGGTGATGAACACCGTGGGCCGCTGGAAGAACGGCGTCATGGTCGAGGAGTACTTGTTCTGGGACAACCAGACGTACATGCAGCAACTGGGGCTGGCGCCGTAGCGCTGACGTGAGGACCCTTCCTGGGGTCCTTTGACACGGGCCCCTATGCGGTGAGAGTACAGACAAAACCCAGCAACTCGGCCCCCTCACAACATCGAAGAGCACACTCCCGATCATCGCTCTCCACTGCTGTTTCACCCAAGCCAACCAGTCGATCAACCAAGCGGCCTGCCTCATCCACCGCGAGGCCACCATCCTCCGAGAGCAAGTGAACCAGAGATTCCCGACTCGCGTTGGGTCTCAGGCCAGTGAAATAGATCTTCGGTCCCCTCACGGCGGCATATAGTCCGATACCCGCACCGAGTTCGCGCACCTGTTTCGCGACCATTTCATTGGGGACCTCGATCATCTCCACTGGTCGAGCAACAATAGAATCCACGATCCGCTTGGAAACACCAAGCGACAGCTTGAGCTCACGACGAAGAAGATGAACGAGATCCACTGAGCGCGGCTCGTCCTTCCAGCCCGAGAATACGAGTTGAATGGTGCTCATTTCACCCTGACTCGAATTGGACGAGGAATGTGACCGGGGCGCGCTCCCGTCGTTCGCGTCGCACCTTGAATGATGACTTCGCTTGCGCCACGTGATCGCCCGAACTCGCGGATGATCTCACCCATTTCCCTCAAACCGCTTGTTCCGGCGCCCTGACCTTGAATGTGGGTTTGATCAAGCGTGATCGTCTCCTCATTGGTTTCGATGTTGCCTATGATTCGAATTTCGCCATTCTCACCTTCTGCGACGATCTCAATCACCCCCTCCTCTTCCTTGACCTCGGTAATCCTCGGTCCCTGCTCCTTCGTGTTCTCATTGAACAGCGGCGTGAAAGATTCCGTTTCAGGTACGGGCTTCGTTTCAGGCACGGGCCTTACTTGGGGACGGCCCCTCTTCTCATATGCATCCAGCGCCTCTTTGATCGCGAATCCCACCACCACCACGCCCGCCACAACCACCGCTCCCACGACGATCTCCGGCGCCGCCAGGACGCAGAGTCCGACGCCCGCGGCAGCGGCACCCACTGAGGCGATCGCGCATCGTCCCATGGTGTCGTGAAATTCGATCCGGTCATGGTCGAGGGCATGAAAGCATCTCTCCGCCAGCACGGACCAGGGCTCGGAAGCCTCCTGGACGGCGCACCGCCCCCCATCCATCCAGGGCAGCGTCGCCGCTCGCTGGAGGTTGGTGAGCCGCGGGTCCCAGGCCGCTGGCTCTCTTGGGCTGGGGGCTGACGTAGCGCAGGCTGAGACATAAAGCAGAAGCGCGATGCACGCTCGGAAACGCATGGCCACGTCCCCCAAGGGTATATCAGGCGTTCCAAGGCCTCATCCGACGAGGCACGCACTCAATACAACCAACTGAACACTTGCTCTCATGTAACACTGGTTTATAGCATTCGACGTCGAACAGATGAATTCAGTGTAGCCAATTGTACACTTGTTCCAGCATCACCGCGCACACGAGCCCGCCGTAGGTGCCCAGCACATAACCCGCCACCGCCAGCATGACGCCCACCGGAGCCAGCGCGGGGTGGAAGGCCGCGGCCACCACGGATGCCGAGGCCGCGCCCCCCACGTTCGCCTGCGAGCCCACCGCCGCGAAGAAGATGGGCGCGCGCAGCCACCGCCGTGCCGCCAGGATGAAGCCCGCGTGGATCGCCATCCACACCAGCCCCACCGCCACCATCGCCGGCGCGTCCAGCAGCCGCCGGAAGTCCGCCTTGGCCCCGATGGTCATCACCAGTACGTAGAGGAACAACGCACCCACCCGGCTCGCCCCCGCCCCCTCCAGCTCTCGCAGGCGGGTGAAAGACATCGCCGCCCCCACCGTCGTCACCAACAACACCACCCACGTGAAGCCAGTGATGAAGGTGCCCACGTCCGGCAGGTGCCGCGCCACCTCCGTGCACACCACCGTCGTCCCGAGCCCCAGGGTGAGCAGCCACACCAGGTCCGACAACGTCACGGGCCTCGCCACCGAGGCCTGGAAGTGCGCCACCTGCTCGCGTACCGCATCGAGCGCCCGCCGGTCCGCGCCCATCCGCGCGTCCATCTTCAACTCCTGGCCCGCGAACCACAGCAGCACCGCCGTCCACAGGTTCGACACCCCCACGTCCACCACCACCATCATGCTCAACGTGTCCTCGTGCGCCCCGATGCTCCGCCCGATGGCCACGAAGTTCGCGCTCCCCCCGATCCACGAGCCACTCAGCGCCGCCAATCCCTTCCATGCCTGATCTCCCAGCTCCGCCGGCATCCACCGGCCCAGCAGCAGATAGGCGATCGGCCCCCCGAGCATGATGCCCGCCGTCCCCGCCAGGAAGGGCACCACCGCGTTGCGCCCCAACCGGGCAATGGCTCCCAGGTCCATCGACAACACCTGGAGCACCAGGCTCGCGGGCAGCAGGTACGCCGACACGAAGCCATACAGCGGCGATTGTGTGGGAATGACCCCCGTGTTCGAGAGCAGCGTGGGAATGAAATAGACGAGCACCAGCAGGGGCACGACCTTGAAGAAGCGCCCGAGCACCGGGTGCCGCTCGACGAAGAGCAGCAGCGCCAACACGGCCAGCAGCACCGTGAGCACCGCCATGGGCTCCTGGATGAGCGGTCCGCTCATGGTTGGGATGGGGGCTCCACGCCGAGCCCGGGCCCATCCCCCAGACGGATGCGCCCGTCCACCACCGGGTGCCCCTGGAAGGGATCCGCCGCCAGCAGCAGGTTGCCGTCCAAATCCAACCAGTCCGCCAGCGGCCCCAGGTGCGCCGCCGCCGCGATGCCCACCGACGTCTCCACCATGCACCCCAACATCACCTTCAGCCCGCACGCGCGCGCCGTCTCGATGATGCGCAATGCCTCGCGGATGCCCCCGCACTTCTGCAGCTTCACGTTGATGCCGTGATAGCCCTCGGCCAGCCGCGGCACGTCCGAGGCCTTCATCAGCGCCTCGTCCGCCACCAGCGGCAGCGGCGAGCGCTCGCGCAGCCACTTCGCGCCCTCGACATCCGCCGCCGGCAGGGGCTGCTCCACCAGTTCCACTCCCCGCTCCGCCAGCCACTCGATGTGACGCAGCGCTTCCTCGGGGCCCCACGCCTCGTTGGCGTCCACCCGCACCACCTTGGACGTGGCCTCCCGCACCGCGCCGAAGGTCTCTCGCACCGCCTGTGCGCCCAGTTTCACCTTGAGCACCGGATACGGCTCCGCCTCGCGCACCTTGCGCGCCAGCGTCTGTGCGTCGTCGATGCCAATGGAGAAGGACGTGATCGGCATGCGCGCCGGATCCAGCCCCAGCATCCGGTAGAGCGGAACCCCCAGGCGCTTGCCCGCCAGGTCATGCAGCGCCACGTCCAACGCCGCCTTGGCCGCATGGTTTCCCGGCAGGGCCTCGTCGATGCGCTCGGAGAGGACCCGGAAGTGCCAGGGGTCCCCCTCGAGCGCCGGAGCGAGCCGCCCGAGCGCCTCCGTCACCGTGTCGGCGGACTCCCCATAGCGCACGTTCGGCGCCGCTTCGCCCCGGCCCACCACCCCGTCCACGCTCAGCTCGACGATGACGTTGCGTTTGAAGGTGCTCGTCCCCCGCGCGATCGTCCAGGCGTGGCGCAGGGGAAGCTCGAGGACTCGGACATCCATGGGGAGTGGCATGCGGAGGACCCTGGGAAAGGAGCCGCATTAGCACAGCCCCGAGCGACTCCCCTAGACTCCCCACGCATGCGCCCCCTCCTGTTGGCCCTCGCCCTCCTGTTCGCGCCCGGCCGCGGACTCGCCGCCAGCGCCCCGCCCCCGGCGAAGGGAGAGATGCGCGCATTGCTCGCCGAGCTCATCGCCGTGGACACCTCCAACCCTCCCGGCAACGAGGCCGCCGCCGCCCAGGTGGCCGCGCGATGGCTGCGCGAGGCCGGCATCTCCTCCGAGCTCGTCGAGGCCACTCCCGGACGTGCCCACCTCCTCGCCCGGCTGAAGGGCTCCGGCGCCGCGAGGCCCCTGCTCGTGCTCGCCCACCTCGACACCGTGCCCGCGCGGCGCGAGGAGTGGGCCTCCGATCCCTGGACGCTCACCGAGCGCGACGGCTTCCTGTATGGGCGCGGCGTCCAGGACAACAAGGGCATGGCCGCGGCCAGCATCCTCGCGCTGCGGCGGCTCGCGCGAGAGGGAGGGAAGCGCTCGCGCGACGTGGTGCTCGTGCTCAGCGCCGACGAGGAGGTGGGCTCCCAGGCTGGCATCGACTGGCTGCTGGAGCGCCGCCCCGAGCTGCGAGAGGCGGAGTTCGCCATCAATGAAGGCGGGCTCACGGAGCTGAGCGAGGACCGCCGCCAGGTGCGCTTCGTCAACCTCCAGGCCGCCGAGCGCGTCTCGCGCCACATGGTGCTCCGGGCCACCGGCCCCGGTGGTCATTCCTCGGTGCCGCCCGTCACGCCCTCGCCCCTGGTGCGGCTGGCGGCGGCGGTGGCCCGCGTCGGCGCGGTCACCTTCCCCCCCCGGCTCACTCCCGTGACCCGGCTGAACATCGAGGGCCGGCTCAAGGTCACGGGCGGCGAGACGGGCGAGGCCCTCAAGCGGCTCGCCGCCACTCCAGAGGCTCCGCCCCAGGACGCGGTGGACACGCTCGCGCGGCTCGAGCCCGCCCTGGCCGCCGTGCTGCGCACCACGTGCGTGCCCACCGTCTTCACCGCGGGCACCCGCCCCAACGTCATCCCCGCCACCGCCGAGGCCACCCTCAACTGCCGGCTGCTCCCGGACGACGAGCCCGAGCAGGTCCGCGCGCGGCTCGTCGCGGCGATCGCCGACCCGGACATCCAGGTGGAATGGAACGCGCGGCCCCTGGACTCTCCCGCCTCGCCCGTGGGCGACAACGCGATGTTCCGGGCCGCCCGCGCCGCCGCCGCCCGGGTCTGGCCCGGCGCGCCCGTCTTCCCCCGCATGTCCACCGGCACCACCGAGTCCACCGCCCTGCGCCGCGCGGGCATCCACGCCTACGGCATCGATCCCTTCGCCCTCACGCCGGAGGACGCTCGCACGGCCCACGCCCCCAACGAGCGCATCCCCGTGGCCTCGCTCCAGCCCGGCGCCGACTTCGTCCACCGGCTCCTGTCCGAGTTGGTGAAGTGAGCCCCGGCGCCCTCCCCTTGCGCTTCATCCCGAGAGGATCTCATGACGACTTTCCCCAAGGCCCCTGTCCGCGCGTCCCTGGTCCTCCTGACGGCCGCGCTGACGGCGTGTAGCTGGCAGACCCGGCCCTCATCCCCCGAGGAGACAACACCCGTGGCGAGAATCTGGAGGAAGAGCGCCCAGGCGCGCGACTTCGAGCACTTCACCCGCGAGGGCACCCGGCTCACCCCGGAGGGCCAGCTCGAGCTGGATCCCTCCAGCCCCGCCCCCGCGGATCCCTTCCCGGGCCACACCCTCCCCGGCACGGACAGTCCCCTGCCCGAGGGGGGCGCGCTCGTGGGCCGGGCCCGCTCCGAGGTGCAAGCCATGCCGGGTGGCTTCGACAACGTGGTGCCCTCGTTCGACGTGCTCACCCCGCCGGGCACCTGGGTGCGGCTGACGCTCGCGGCGCGCGTGGAGGGCGAGTGGACGAAGGACTACGACTTCGGCGTCTGGGCGCTCGAACCGGGCACCGTGACGCGCCACAGCGTGGAGCGCCAGGAGGACGCGCGGGGCAAGGTGCTCACCGACACCCTCGTGCTCAAGCAGAAGGCGGACGGGCTGCGGATGACGGTGTGGCTCTTCTCCACCCAGCCCGGCACGAGCCCCCGCGTGCGCGCGCTCGCGGCGGCGGTGACCGACACGGGCCGCACCGCGCCCGAGGAGCCCTCGGACCAGCGCGCCTGGGGCACGGTGCTCGAGGTGCCCGGCCGCTCGCAGATGCTCTACCCGCCCCATGGCGGTGCCTGGTGCTCCCCCACCTCGGTCTCCATGCTGCTCGCGTACTGGAGCCACCGGCTCAGCCAGGACGCGCTCCAGGTGAGCGTGCCCGTGGCGGCCGCCTCCGTCCATGACGCGGTCTATGGGGGCACGGGCAACTGGCCCTTCAACACCGCCTATGCCTCGGCGCTGGCGGGCGGAGCGCTCCACGGGCTGGTGGCGCGCTTCGACACCTTCACCCAGGTGGAGCGGCTCATCGCCCAGGGCATCCCCGTGAGCATCAGCGTCGCCTACGAGCGCGGCGAGCTGACCGGCTCGCCCGTTCCCCGCTCGGATGGGCACCTGCTCGTGGTGAAGGGCTTCACTCCCCAGGGCGACGTCGTCTGCAACGACCCGGCCTTCCCCAGCGACGACACGGTGAGCGTGACGTACCGCCGCGAGGAGTTGCTGCGGGCGTGGGACCATTCGCGCCGCTCGGCCTACCTGCTGTGGCCCGCGGGAACGCAACTACCCCCGGGCGCGCTCACCTTCGTGCCCTGAGCCGCACGGCGCGGCTCCAGGCCCGCGCTCACGGCGCGCGCAGCTCGTCGATCTGCGCGAAGCGGGCGAACGTCATGTCCGCGCCCGCCGTGCACTTGATCTCCCCGGGGCCGGGATTCGAGCCACCGCCGCTGATGTCCTGCGCGCGGTACGCCACCCGGGGCAGGCCCTCCTTGCCCAGCGCGATCGACGGACTGTGCAGGAACCAGCCCCCCGCGATGTTGCAGTCGGGATAGGGGATGATCTTGTCCTTCTCCATGTCCGCGGCGAACTCCACCTTGGCCAGGTTCCACTTCGACTTCGTCTCGTCGGTGCAGTTGGCGTCACAGTGGGCGATCACGATGTTGTAGCCCGCCGCGTAGGCGATGCGCGGTTGATCCTTGCTGTCGAGCGCGAGCTCGAGCCCCGCCTTGAGCTCCGCGCCTCCTTTGTCGGACGGCAAGAGGATCTGCGCGAACCAGCCCTCCGCGGAGGTGCAGTTCGTGTCGCACTCCAGGTAGAGCAGGTTGCGGCCGCTGCCGTCATCGCCCATCAGCGCCAGGCGCGGCTTGCCCTGGCTCGAGAGCCGCAGCGACATGGCCGGGTACATGCGGACCGCCTCGGAGAAGCCGTAGAACGTCTTGTAGAGGGCCGTGCCCTTCCAGTTGGCGGCCGACGCGCAATCCGTGTCGCACTCGTAGTAATAGCTCAGGTGATTGCCGCCATCGACGAGCTCCGCCTTGACCAGGCGCGGCTGGCCCGAGGGGGTGAAGCGCAGCGAGTTCATCTGCCAGTTGCGCGCGGAGATCTGCCCCTGGGTCCAGCTCGCCGGGTTCTGGCAGTTGTTGTCACACTGCACATAGAAGGTCGCGGGAGTCGGCGCCCCGATGCCGATGCTGCGGTAGCTGTGCATGATGAAGCGCGGCTTGCCCTGGGGCGTGACGGCGAAGGCGTCTCCGGAGACCTCGCGCTCGCCGCCGTGCTCGATGATGGGCGTCACCGTCCACGAGGCGCGCTGGGTGCAGTCGCCCGAGCACGTGGCGTAGTAGACGCGCTCGTGGGTGCTGAGCAGCACTTGCGGCTTGCCGTCCGGACCGACCGCCACCCGGGCGTTGTCCACCGTGCCCTGCGTCTCCAGGTGCACCACCTTGGCCTGCTCGACCGAGCTGCAATTGGACGGGCAGAACGCGTAGTAGGCATCGCCCCGGGAGTAGGCCGGGTAGACGATGTGGAAGTTGCCCTGCGCATCCGCCTGGATGTGCGGATCCCCCGTGTTGCGAGGCTCGCCCGTGGGCAGGAAGAACTGGCTCGTCTTGCTGACGGGGCCGTTGGGATTGTCCTTCCCTCCACACGCGGAACAGGCCACGAAAACCACGGCACAGACGGCGGCGAACAGGGCGGTCTCGATGCGACGCATCATGCGGCTCCTTGTCTCCAGTACCTCACCGCGGCGCGGCCCGCGGTTGGGGACAGAGACCTTCCGGCGGAAGGCCCACCGTTGTCCACAGAGAACCACCACGCCCCCTCCAGGAGTGTCGGACCGAGGCGCCCCTCGCCACCCAGGCCAGGGTCCCGCCAGACGGCGTCGGAGCCGAAAAGCGAAGGGGCCGCCCCCCGGTGAAGGGAGACGGCCCCTGGGACTTCAGGCACGACAGGCCATGAAGGCGTGGACTACTTCACGGCCTTCACGCGCTGGCGCTTCTCGGTGTGGCCCTCGGCCGCGGGCTCGCCATCCGTCGGAGGCGGCACCGCCGCCACGGCCGGCTTGCCGATGCCGTACTTCTCGTACACCTGCCGCTCCACTTCCTTCATGACCTCGGGATGGTCACGCAGGTAGTCCTTGGCGTTCTCGCGGCCCTGGCCGATGCGCTCTCCCTTGAAGGAGAACCAGCTGCCGCTCTTCTCGATGATGTTGTCCGTCGACGCCAGGTCGATGAGGTCGCCCTCCCTCGAGATGCCCGTGCCGTACATGATGTCGAACTCGACCTCCTTGAAGGGAGGCGCCACCTTGTTCTTCACCACCTTCACGCGGGTGCGGCTGCCCACCACGTTCTCGCCATTCTTGATGGCGCCCACGCGGCGGATGTCCAGGCGCTGCGACGCGTAGAACTTCAGCGCGTTGCCGCCCGTCGTCGTCTCGGGGTTGCCGAACATCACGCCGATCTTCATGCGGATCTGATTGATGAAGATGACGCACGTCTGGCTCTTGCTGATGGTACCGGTGAGCTTGCGCAGCGCCTGGCTCATGAGGCGCGCCTGCACGCCCATGTGCGCATCGCCCATCTCGCCCTCGAGTTCCGCCTTCGGCACGAGCGCGGCCACCGAGTCCACCACCAGCACGTCGATGGCTCCCGAGCGCACCAGCATCTCGGCGATTTCCAGCGCCTGCTCGCCGGTGTCCGGCTGGCTCAACAGCAGGTCATCGGTGCGCACGCCCAGCTTGCGCGCGTAGCCGATGTCCATGGCGTGCTCGGCGTCGATGTAGCCCGCCACGCCGCCGCGCTTCTGCGCCTCGGCCACGATGTGGAGGCACAACGTCGTCTTACCCGAGGATTCCGGCCCGTAGATTTCCACGATACGGCCCTTGGGCACGCCACCGACGCCCAAGGCGATGTCGAGCGAGACGCTTCCCGTCGAAATGGCCTGAACATCCCTCACCAGCGGCTCCTCGTTACCGAGCCGCATGATGGACCCCTTACCGAACTGGCGCTCCACCGCGGACATCGCCAACTCGATCGCCTTCTCCTTCTCCGGATTCACGGCCATTTCGTCTTGCTCCTTGCGTATGCGGCGAGCCACCCCGGCTCACCTGAACTCACGTTTAGTACGCGATGGGAAAACCCTAGTCCATCCGTCTGACATGACCCAGAACGTTCAGCGTCGTGTCCGCACGAGCAGCAGGCAGGCCACCAGCCCGCCCAGGCCACTCGCCGCTCCGTGATAACCGGCGGGCCCCCCCAAAAACACCTCGACGAGGGAGAGCAGGAGCAGCACGAACAGGCCCGCCCGCCTGGAGGGAGAACGTTCAGGGGCCAACAGGGCCATCATCAGCCCCATCAGCGCCAGGCCCATGAGCACCACCAGGAACGGCCCCAGCCCCCCCACCTCGGAAGCCACCTCCGGGGGCAGGGCCCACCACTGCCCGACGAAGCCCACCCCCAACGCCCCCGCCGGCACCACGCCCGAGGGCAGCGCCGGGCCGCGCCGCCGCCGGGTCCACGCCCGGAGATGCTCCAGGTCCTCGGGACTCACCTCCAGGGCATAGGGAAAGCCGAGCCGCGTCAGGGACTCGACGGCCGCGCTCCGGCACGTCCGGCCCCCCCGCTCCACCAGCCCCTCCAACTGGCCGCTCTCCAAGAGGTGCAGGAGCAGATCCGCCACCTCGCGCGAGCCGCCTCCCTCCCCCAGCGCCTCCAGTTGGGCGCCCAACTGACCGGCCAGTACCTCCCGCTCGTCCCCCGTGGCGTTCCGGGCCGCCTCCACCAGGCGTGGCACCTCGCGCCGCGTCGCCTCCGGAAGGGACGCCTGGGGGGAATCGGGGAGCGGCTCCCAGGAGGCCAGCGACGGCACCTCCGGCTCCCGCCCGGCGTCACGGACGCGCGGGCCCGGAGAGAGGGGGTGGGGAGGGCGGAGCGTGCTCATGGCTCATGAAGGTAATGATCGCCTCTTATCGAAGCCGACGCGTTCCGCCCAGAGCAGCGCCCCCGTCGGGCACCCGACAACCCCCCCCGGCGCGCGCCGCTTTTTTGGACAGGTGGGGCACCTTCCGCGAATGTAGCGCTCGTCGCTGGTGCCCGGACGCACGTCGCCCGGGCTCAAAAGGGAATCCGGTGCGAATCCGGAGCTGCCCCGCAGCGGTCAGCGAGAACGAAGCCGTCCACACCACTGGCTCCTCGGAGTTGGGAAGGGGACGGTGTAGGCGGCATCACCCCAACGCTCGCGAGCCCGAAGACCTGCCAACGACCCGCGTCCGGGAGAGACATCCCGGGGCGGCGCAGACCTGGAGTTCCTCGGGGGAGGGACGCGGTCCAACACGCCACGAGCGCCGCTCGTCGCGTGCGGGCTCCCGTTGCTCTCCTCACCCGTCCGGGCTCCAGCCACGGTCGTGTAGGAGGAGCCGCAACATGTTGGACACCATCCCCGTCTCGCCCCCCAACTCGCAACCGACCGCCACCACCATGCGGGTGCGCAAGCGCAATGGGACACTCGAGGCCGCGGATCTGAACAAAATCGTCCGCGCCATCAGCCGCTGCTGTGATGGCCTGCGTCAGGTGGACGCCATCCGCGTGGCCACCAAGACGATCGCCGGCCTCTATGACGGCGCCTCGACCCAGGAGCTGGATCAGCTCTCCATCCAGACGGCGGCCTCGCTCACGCTCGAGGAGCCCGAGTACGCCAGGCTCGCCGCGCGGCTGCTCGCGACCTACATCGACAAGGAGCTGTCGGGCCAGGAGGTCCACTCCTTCTCGCAGTCCATCGCCGCGGCCCACCGGCTGGGGCTCGTCAACGAGCGCGTCGCCCAGCTCGTCGCCGCCAACGCGCGCAAGCTCAACGACTCCATCGATCCCACGCGCAACCGCCTCTTCGAGTACTTCGGCCTGCGCACCGTCTACGACCGCTACCTGCTCAAGCACCCCACCACGCGCGCGGTGCTGGAGACGCCCCAGCACTTCTTCATGCGCATCGCGGTGGCGCTCGGCGAGACGGTGCCCGAGGCCCTGGAGCTCTACCGGCGCTTCTCGCTGCTGGAGTACGTGCCCAGCTCCCCCACCCTCTTCAACTCCGGCACCCGGCACGAGCAGCTCTCCTCGTGCTTCCTGCTCGACTCGCCCGAGGACGAGCTGGGCAGCATCTACCAGCGCTACACCGACGTGGCCATGCTCTCGAAGTTCTCGGGTGGCATCGGGCTCGCGTACCACCGCATCCGCTCGCGCGGCTCGCTCATCACCAGCACCAACGGACACAGCAACGGCATCGTCCCGTGGCTCAAGACGCTGGACGCGTCCGTGGCGGCGGTGAACCAGGGCGGCAAGCGCAAGGGCGCGGCGTGCGTGTACCTGGAGACGTGGCACGCGGACCTGGAGGAGTTCCTCGAGCTGCGCGACAACACGGGCGACGAGGCCCGGCGCACGCACAACCTGAACCTCGCCAACTGGGTGCCCGACCTGTTCATGAAGCGCGTCGAGGCGGATGGCGCCTGGTCGCTCTTCGACCCCAAGGTGGTGCCCCACCTCACCGACCTGTACGGCGAGGACTTCGAGCGCGCCTACCTCGAGGCGGAGGCCAAGGGGCTCGCCGCCAAGAGCATCAAGGCGCGCGAGATGTACGCGCGCATGATGCGCACGCTCGCCCAGACGGGTAACGGCTGGATGACGTTCAAGGACAAGAGCAACCGCGCGTGCAACCAGACGGCGCGCCCGGGCCGCGTCGTGCACCTGTCCAACCTGTGCACGGAAATCCTCGAGGTGACGAGCAAGGACGAGACGGCCGTCTGCAACCTCGGCTCCATCAACCTCGCGCGGCACACCTCCACGGACGCGCAGGGCAAGGTGACGTTCGACTGGGAGAAGCTCGCCCAGACGGTGCGCACGGCGGTGCGGCAGCTCGACCGGGTCATCGACCTGAACTACTACCCCATCGCCACCGCCGAGAGTTCCAACCAGCGCTGGCGCCCGGTGGGCCTGGGCATCATGGGCCTGCAGGACGTCTTCTTCCAGATGCGCCTGCCCTTCGACGCCCCCGAGGCGCGCACGCTCTCGCGCAAGGTGTCCGAGGAGATCTACTTCCATGCCCTCTCGGCGTCCGTGGAGCTGGCGGCCGAGCACGGCGCCCACCCCGCCTTCCCCGAGACGCGCGCCGCCCAGGGCGAGCTCCAGTTCGAGGCCTGGGGCGTGACGCCCGAGGACAGCGCGCGCTGGGAGGCCCTGCGCACGCGGGTGAAGCAGACGGGCCTGCGCAACTCGCTGCTCATCGCCATCGCGCCCACGGCGACCATCGCCTCCATCGCGGGCTGCTACGAGTGCATCGAGCCCCAGGTGTCCAACCTCTTCAAGCGCGAGACGCTCTCGGGGGACTTCCTCCAGGTCAACCGCTACCTCGTCGAGGAGCTCAAGGCCCTGGGCAAGTGGAACGAGGAGATGCGCACGCGCATCAAGCTCGCGGAGGGCTCCATCCAGGGGATTTCGGAGATTCCCGCCGAGGTGCGCGCCATCTACCGCACCGCGTGGGAGCTGCCCATGCGCTCGCTCATCGACATGGCGGCCGATCGCGGCGCATTCATCGACCAGAGCCAGTCGCTCAACCTGTTCATGGAGTCGCCCAACATCGGGCAGCTCAGCTCCATGTACATGTACGCCTGGAAGAAGGGGCTGAAGACGACGTACTACCTGCGCTCGCGCCCCGCCACGCGCATCGCCAAGGCCACCGTCGAGGCCCCCCGCGAGGAGAAGCCCACCGAGGCGCAGGCCATCGCCTGCTCCCTGGAAAACCCCGAAGCCTGCGAGGCCTGCCAGTGACCGCCGCCCAGCCGCTCCACCCCGCCATGCCCTCCAACGCGACTCCCAAGACGGGCGGGCGCCTGCTCGACCCGGGGCTCAACCTCACCCTGCGCCCCATGCAGTACCCGGCGTTCTTCGAGATGTACCGCAACGCCATCAAGAACACCTGGACGGTGGAGGAGGTGGACTTCTCCACGGACGTGGGTGATTTGCGCTCGAAGATGTCGGCCGCGGACCGCCACCTCATCCAGCGCCTCGTGGCCTTCTTCGCCACGGGCGACTCCATCGTGTCCAACAACCTCGTGCTCAACCTGTACAAGCACGTGAACGCGCCCGAGGCGCGCATGTACCTGTCCCGCCAGCTCTACGAGGAGGCACTGCACGTGCAGTTCTACCTCACGCTGCTCGACACGTACGTGCCGGACCCCGCCGAGCGCGCCAAGGCGTTCGCCGCCATCGACAACATCCCGAGCATCCAGGAGAAGGCCGCCTTCTGCTTCAAGTGGATGGACTCGGTGCACCAGTTGGACAGGCTGGAGACGCGCGAGCAGCGCCGCGCCTTCCTGCTCAACCTCATCTGCTTCGCCGCCTGCATCGAGGGGCTCTTCTTCTTCGCGGCCTTCGCCTACGTGTACTTCCTGCGCTCGCGCGGGCTCCTGCATGGCCTCGCGGGGGGCACCAACTGGGTGTTCCGCGACGAGAGCGCCCACATGGCGTTCGCCTTCGAGGTGGTCAAGTGCGTGCGCCGCGAGGAGCCCGGCCTCTTCGACGCGCAGATGGAGCGCGACGTGGTGACCATGATGGAGGAGGCGGTGGCGTGCGAGCTG
Organism: Cystobacter fuscus DSM 2262; assembly: GCF_000335475.2. Lineage (NCBI taxonomy): Bacteria > Pseudomonadati > Myxococcota > Myxococcia > Myxococcales > Archangiaceae > Cystobacter > Cystobacter fuscus. The sequence goes on from NZ_ANAH02000001.1 coordinate 85,813, forward strand.
CGCTTCGCCGAGGACCTCCTGGGCGGCGGCGTGGCGGGGCTGTCGGTGAACGAGATGCGCCAGTACCTCGAGTACGTGGCGGATCAGCGCCTGGGGATGCTGGAGCTGCCCAAGCGCTACGGGGCGAAGAACCCGTTCGGCTTCATGGACCTGCAGGACGTGCAGGAGCTGGCCAACTTCTTCGAGCGCCGCGTCTCCGCCTACCAGGTGGGCGTCGTCGGGGAAGTCACCTTCGACGCCGCGTTCTAGGCGCCTGGACGTGGATGTCGTCCACCCCCTGAGAGCGCCGGGGTGGACGCATCAGTTGCAGCCCTGGCTCGACAGCCAATTCACGCCACGGGTCCGCTCGTTCGTGCCGTTCGAGCCACCGTAGTCCACGTTCGAGAAGGACATGGACACGTAGCTCCCCGTGGACTGGTTGGTGATCTCCATCGTCATGGTGTTGGGGATGAGCGTGGTGGAGTTCGGGTAGTTCGCCCCGATGGAGTAGCGCAGCCGGCCGCTCGGCAGGCTCCCACATTTGGCCATCTTGTTCTCGAGCTGCACCCAGTTGCCCCGGTTGAAGTTGGCATCCTGGGGCACGATGTTCGCCCGACCTCCCCAGCCCCCGAGCTGTGAACCGATGAGGTGTCCCCCGTCGTAGTCGTTGCTGGGGTTTTCCGCGTCGCCCCACTGACCCACGCTCGTCTGACAGGAGTCGAGGCGCGGCGCGGCGACGATGGGCGGCAGGTACTTGTACGCCCGGTTCGGCCGGCCCGCGCTGTCGATGAAGTAGTACTCGCCGTCGAAGTTGTGCCAGATGCTCCGGTCGCCCGACGGGAAGAACTTCGGGCAGTCGCTGATCAGCGCCGCGGTGACGTTGCCGTGGGCAACGTAGCCGACACCGTAGAGCGCCATCACCCCCCGGATCTCCTCCTCCGTGTGGCTCTCGAAGAAGTCCATGAGGCCGCTCGGGCCACCGAAGTCTTGCTCGAGCTGGCTGGCGACGCCTTCGCCGCCCAGGTCCGTGACTCCGCAACCGCCGAGCAACAGGCCCAACACCGCCACGACCGAAAGCCCGTTCAGGGTGCGCATTCTTCTTGGCCCTTCCTCATGGGATTCGTTGACTTCGAAACCCCAATTACCAAGAAATTGAGAAAAAGACGAGACGCGGATTGTCAAGATTCCGCCACAATGCCGGACATGAAAACGCCCGGGGCCTCGTGAAGGAGGCACCCGGGCGTCGTTCGCCATCCCCCGTGAGAGGGGGGGCGGCGGCCGGAGCGGCGGCGGACTACTCCACCGTCACGCTCTTGGCGAGGTTGCGCGGCTGGTCCACGTCGTTCCCGCGCATCTCCGCCACGTGGTAGGCGAGCAGCTGCAGGGGAATGGTGGCCACCACGGGCGCGAGCAGCGCGGTGGCGGCGGGGATGCGGATGACGTGGTCGGCGAGCGTGGCCGCGTGCGTGTCGTCCTCGTCGATGACGGCGATGACCTTGCCGCCGCGCGCGCGCACCTCCTCGATGTTGCCGATGATCTTCTCGTAGGCGACGTGCGGCTGCTTGGGGGCGATCACCACCACGGGCATCTTCTCGTCGATGAGGGCGATGGGGCCGTGCTTCATCTCGCCGCCAGCGTAGCCCTCGGCGTGGATGTAGGAGATCTCCTTGAGCTTGAGCGCGCCCTCGAGCGCCACCGGGTGCATGGGGCCGCGGCCGAGGAAGAGGAAGTCCTGGGCGTTCATGAAGTCACGCGCCACGCGCTTCACGGCGGGCTCGCACTTGAGCACGTCCTCGATCATCTTCGGAATCTCGGTGAGCGAGGTGAGGTGCTCCTGGGCGGCCTTGACGGAGAGCGTGCCGCGCATGCGGCCGAGCTTCACCGCCAGCAGGTACAGGCCCACGAGCTGCGTGGTGAAGGCCTTGGTGGAGGCCACGCCGATCTCCGGGCCCGCGTTGGTGAGCACGGTGACCTCGGCCTCGCGAGTCATGGCGCTGCCGATGACGTTGCACAGCGCGAGCGAGGAAGCGCCACGCGCCTTGGCCTCCTTGAAGGCCGCCAGCGTGTCCGCCGTCTCACCCGACTGGCTGATGGCGATCGCCAGGTGCGTGGACTCGACGATGGGGTCGCGGTAGCGGAACTCGCTCGCCAGCTCCACCTCCACCGGGATGCGCGCCAGCGACTCGATCATCGCCTTGCCCGCGATGCCCGAGTGCCACGAGGTGCCGCACGCGAGGATGGTGATCTTCGTGAGCGCCTTCACCTTCTCCGGGCTCATCGTCCAGCCCTCGAAGTGCACGTCGCCCTCGGACAGCATCATGCGGCCGCGCAAGGTGTCCGCCACGGCGCGAGGCTGCTCGTGGATCTCCTTGTGCATGAAGTGCTTGTGGCCGCCCTTCTCCGCCATCATCGGCGTCCAGTCGATGCGCCGCGTGACGCGGTTCACCTTCTGGTTGGAGCGGTTGAAGATCTCCACGCCGCCGGCGGTGAGGATGGCCAGGTCGCCCTCCTCCATGTAGATGAAGTCACGCGTGTGCTCGAGCAGCGCGGGCACGTCGCTCGCCACGAAGTTCTGACCCTGGCCCAGGCCCAGCACCATGGGCGAGGACTCCTTGGTGCACACGATGCGGTTGGGGTCGCTCTCCGTCACCACCGCCAGGGCGTAGGTGCCCTTCACGTGGGTGATGGCCGCGCGCACCGCCGCGGGCAAGTCCAGCCCGCTCTTGAGCTCGTCGGAGATGAGGTGGGCGAACACCTCGGAATCCGTCTCCGAGGAGAACACGTGGCCCTTGGAGCGCAGCTCCTCCTTGAGCGCCAGGTGGTTCTCGATGATGCCGTTGTGCACCACCGCCACGCCGCCATAGGTGTGCGGGTGCGCGTTCTCGTCCGACGGCCGGCCGTGCGTGGCCCAGCGCGTATGGCCGATGCCCACCGTGCCTTGCGGCAGGTCCGTCTGGACACGGCTCTCCAGGTTCTTCAGCTTGCCCGTGGCGCGCACCACGTTGAGGACGTTGCGGTTGATCACCGCCACGCCCGCCGAGTCATAGCCGCGGTACTCGAGCTTCTTCAGCCCGGAGACCAGGATGGGAGCCGACTGCTTGTCACCAACGTACCCGACGATTCCGCACATATTGTTCTGTCCTCTCTCACGCCCATGGTCCCCGAGCTTCCACCCGGGGAGCAAACCCACCTACATCGGGCGACCTCTGTCGCCCTGACGACAAGCAAGACCCACGCCACTACCCCGCCGACACCTTGTCCGACTTGGCCGGGCCTGATTCCGCGGACTTCTTGAGCCGAGCCTTGTTGCGCTCGACCCACCCTTCCTTGTTCACCTGCGGCGACCGGGACACAGCGAGGCTCCCGGAGGGCACATCTTTCGTCACCGTGGTGCCCGCACCGACATAGGCACCGTCGCCGACCTTGACCGGAGCGACGAGCTGGGAGTCGGAGCCAATGAACACTCCGTCCCCGAGTTCGGTGACGTGTTTGTTCACTCCGTCATAGTTGCAGGTGATGGTGCCGGCGCCGATGTTCACCCCGGAGCCGATCTTCGCGTCGCCCAGGTAGGCCAGATGGTTGGCCTTGGTGCCCCGGCCGAGGCGGGCTTTCTTCGTCTCCACGAAATTCCCCAGATGCACTTCCTCGGCGAGGTCCGTCCCGGGCCGCAGCCGCGAGAAGGGCCCCAGGATACACCGCTCGCCGACGCGGGCCTCCTCCAGCACGGTGTAGGGCTTCAAGGTCGTTCCGTCAGCGACCGAGGAGGCATGAAGTACGCAGCCCTGGCCGATGGTGACCTGGCGGCCCACCACGGTGGCGCCCGACAGGCTGACTCCCGGAGCGATTTCCGTGTCCGGGCCGATCGTCACGCCCTCCTCGATGTAGGTGGTGGCGGGATCGGCCAGGGAGACGCCGTTGCGCATGTGCCAGGCGTTGATGCGCAGTTGCAAGTCCTTGGCGCGCGCGGCCAGCTCCACGCGATCATTCACCCCGGCCGTCTCGTTGAAGTCCGCCTCGATGGCGGGCACCGGCCCCTGCGAGGCGGCCATCTCCACCAGGTCCGTGAGGTAGAACTCGCCCTGGGCGTTGGTGCTCTTGATGTTGGCGAGCGCCGCCCAGAGGAAGGACGAGTCGACGAGGTAGATGCCGGCGTTGCACTCGCGCACCAGGCGCTCCTCGGGGGAGCAGTCCTTGTGCTCGACGATGCGCTTGACCAGGCCGCCCTCGCGGATGACGCGCCCGTAGCCGGTCGGGTCCTCCAGGCGGGTGGACACGAGCGAGAGCACGCCCCCGCCCTGCTCATGCGCGGTGGCGAGCGCGGCGAGCGTCTCGCGGCGCACGAGCGGCACGTCCCCGTAGAGGATGAGCACGCGGCCCTTGAAGTCCTTGAGCGCCTCCTCGGCCGAGCGCACCGCGTCGGCCGTGCCCCGCTGCTCCTTTTGGAGCGCGAAGCGCAGGGGCGCGGCGGCGAAGAGGTCGCGCACGGAGCGTTCCACCTCGCCCGCCTGGTGGCCCACCACCGGCACCACGGGCGAGGCGCCCAGCTCCAGCGCACGCATCAGGGGATAGAAACACAGGGGCTTGCCGAGAATGGGGTGAAGGACCTTGGCCTTCTCCGAGCGCATCCGCGTGCCCTTGCCCGCGCACAGCACTACCGCCGCCAAAGGAGTTGTCATGTCGGCGATAACTAGGGATGGCTTGGGGGCACGTCAACCACGAGCCGCGGAACGGGGCCCGCGAGCGTCCTCCAGATGCGCCCTGACGGACACGGCCAGCGTGTTGCGGCTCACGGTGATGCCATAGACGGGCTTGAGGAAGAGCGTCGTCACGGACACATCCGACGGCGGTGGCATCGTTGGATTGACTGGGTTCGGATCGGCGTTCATGGTTCCCCGGCGCCATGCGACGTCCCGCGCAAGATGCCGGGCCCGCCAGGTCCCGTCCATCCGTGGTCCGTCGTTGTTGGCAGCCGCCGGACACTTCGAAATGAAATGCGTTGTGGTGGCTACGGTCGGCGGCCGGGATACTCCACAACCCCCGGTGCGGGGAAGAACGAGTTGCAGGCCTTCTCATGGAGACGTGGCACGTGCGGATGGGAAAGATGAGGACTCACCGGAAGAGCTGGGCGCTGGCACTGGGAGTATTCCTCGCGGCGGGCCCGGTGGGGGCGACGCGGCAGTACCGGGGCGGCGCGGTGGCGACGGCCCACCCGGTGGCGAGCGAGGCCGCGCTGAAGATGCTGAACAAGGGCGGCAACGCGGTGGACGCGGCGGTGGCGGCGGCCTTCACCCTGGCGGTGGTGGTGCCCTATTACTCGGGGCTGGGCGGGGGCGGCTTCGCGCTGGTGCATGACGCGAAGACGGGCGAGACGCGGGCGGTGGACTTCCGCGAGGTGGCGCCCCAGGCCGCCACCCGGGACATGTACGTCAAGGACGGCAAGGTGGTGCCGGGGCTGTCCACGGACGGCGTGCTGAGCGTGGCCGTGCCCGGGGCGGTGGCGGGCTATCTCGAGCTGCTCGAGAAGCACGGCAAGCTGTCGCGCTCGGTGGTGTTGCAGCCGGCCATCGACGCGGCGCGCGCGGGCTTCTGGGTGTCGCCCAAGTACCATGCCATCGCGAAGACGCGGCGCGCCTGCCTGGAGCAGGATCCGGAGGCCGCGCGCATCTTCCTCGTGAAGAACGCCGAGGGCGCGCTGGAGGTGCCCCCCATCGGGCACCCGCTGCGCCAGCCGGACCTGGCCCGCACGCTCACCACGCTCTCCAAGAGTGGCCCGGCGCCCTTCTACACGGGCGCGCTCGGCCAGGCGGTGGTGGACACGGTGAAGGCCGGAGGCGGCCTGCTCACCCGCGAGGACCTGAAGGCCTACAAGACGCGCACCCACGCGCCCATGGAGGGCAGCTACCGCGGCTACCGGCTGCTCACCATGCCGCCGCCGAGCGCGGGGGGAGTCGCGGTGGTGCAGGTGCTCGGCGTGCTGGAGAAGCTGCGGCCCCAGGGGCTCGCCTTCCGCGACCCGGAGGAGATCCACCTGTACGCCGAGACGCTGCGGCGCGCGTACGTGGACCGCACGAAGTACCTGGGAGATCCCGCCATGGTGCAGATCCCCCTGGAGCGCCTCACCTCGTCCGGCTACCTCGCGGACCTGGCCGGCGGCATCGATCCGAAGAAGGCCACGCCCAGCGTCTCGCTGCTGCCTCCCGGCGAGGGCGAGGGCGGCTCCACGCTCAAGCAGCCGGATGCCGGCTGGTATGATCCCGCCACGTCCTCGGAGAAGAAGAACACCACGCACGTGTCCGTCATCGACAAGGACGGCAACGCCGTGGCGCTCACCACCACGGTGAACTACGGCTTCGGCTCGTGCGTGGTGGCCAAGGGCACGGGCATCCTGCTCAATGATCAGATGGACGACTTCTCCGCGCGGCCCGGGGTGCCCAACGCCTATGGGCTCGTGGGCTACGAGGCCAACGCCATCGCCCCGGGCAAGGTGCCCCTGTCCTCCATGTCCCCCACGCTCGTCTTCTCCAAGGAGGATCCGAAGAAGGTGATGCTCGCGGTGGGCAGCCCCGGCGGCTCCACCATCCCCACCACCGTCATCCAGGTCATCTCCAACATCGTGGACCAGGGCATGGACGTGACGCGCGCGGTGGGCGAGGGACGCCTGCACCACCAGTACCTGCCGGATGAGCTGTGGGTGGACCAGTGGGGGCTGGAGGCGGCCACGCTCAAGGCGCTGGAGGCCAAGGGCCACAAGCTGCGCCGGCTGCCGGCCTGGGGCGACGCGGAGGCCGTCTACAGCGATCCCCGGACGAACCTGCGCAGCGCGGCGAGCGACCCGCGCAATGAAGGCGTCGCCCTGGGCCAGGACTGACCGAGAGGACGCGCGCCACCGTGCCCGAGCTGCCCGAACTCTTCGACGCACACCTCCACCCCGAGTCCCTGAGCGATCAGGACCTCGAGTCCATGCGCTATTTCGGGGTGGCGCGGGCAATCGTCGTGGCCCACCACCTGCCCGAGCCCACGCCCAAGGCGCTGCGCAAGCACTTCGACGAGCTGGTGCTCAAGCAACTGCCGCGCCTGGAGCGGCTGGGCATCCGCGCCTGGGCGGTGCTGGGCGTGCACCCGCGCTGCATCCCCCGCCGCGGCCTGTCCGAGGTGCTCTCCCACCTGCCCGACTACTTCCGGGGCGGCCGCGTCGTGGCCCTGGGCGAGACGGGCCTGCACTCGGGGGGCATCGAGGAGGAGGAGGCCTTCATCGAGCAGCTCGCGCTCGCGCGCCAGCTCAAGCTCAAGGTGGTGGTGCACACGCCCGTGCTCGACAAGGAGCGCCACACCCGGCGCATCCTCACCCTCGTGCGCGACTCCGGCGTGCTGCCCTCGCGCGTGCTCGTGGATCACGCCAACGGCCGCACCGTGCGCAACATCCTCGGGTGTGGGCATTGGGCGGGGCTCACCTTACATCCGGAGGCGCTCCGGGCCGAGCGTGCCGTGGCGCTGGTGCGCCGGTTGGGCAGCGAGCGGCTGGTGCTCAACTCCGATGCCGGCGATGGCGCCGGGGACATCCTCGGACTGGCTCGCCTGGCCAACCTGCTGACCAAGGCGAAGCTGTCCGAGAGGGTGGTGAAGCGCGTGGCCCATGAAAACGCCGCGCGCTTCTACCAGCCCCGCTGACTAATTCACCGCACTCGACTGCAACTCCGGCTGCAGGGTCAGGCGCTGGGCTCCATCATCCAGCGTCGCCTGCACCACGATGCCTCTCTGCCGGTAATCCGCCAGTGAGTCCGCTGCCTCATCCAACAAGCGCTGGTAGCGCTCGTCCAACTCCACTGCGATCAACATCATCGTCTCGCCCGCGTCATCGACGCCCGGGCGGTACACCTGGCAGCGCTGGAACCGCGCCCAGCGGCCGTTCGCCATCTTCACCAATTCGCCGTCATAAGCCATTGCGCAGTCCCCCTTTCGACCGTCCGACACGATGCCGGCACGTGAGTGGAATCACTGTAGTCACAAATTTTCCGCGCGCCATCCCCCCCTTTGAAAATTCGTGAAAGCCCCTCTCCAGGGTCCTATAGGAAACTCTTTCCCTCGAAGCCGCCCCGGCCGCCCGCCGGGCAGAACACACTTTGTAAATTTGCTGTGGTGTCAATCTGTTGATCGACCCGCCCGGCCGCCCTCCAATCTGGAGGAAGAGAGCGACGGCGGGAAGTGAGCGACAGTGGCCCTCGAACGGGTCATCCCTTAGATTGCCTGGGATGAAGTTGCCCTCGTTGTTCCGCCGAGAGCGGACCGTCATCAAGCGGGCGGACGCACAGGATCAGGTGGAGAAGGTCCTGGCCGAGTCGCTGCGTGTGCTGGGACAGGTATGCACCAAGGTCGCGGATGTCATCGAGACCCAGCGCCTGGAGCGTGCCGGCTACGCGCAGAACACCCTGCTGCGGCGCCTGGACACGCCCGAGGACGAGCAGGCGCCCAAGAAGCAGTAGCCGCGCTCCACCCATGGACCCCTCCGAGGACCCCTCCGAACAGCTTCCCGCCTGCCTGGGAGCCGCGGGATGGCTGGCGCCCGGCGAGACCCGGGTGCCACCACTGCCCGCCCTGGAGGACGAGGAGGGGCCCCGGCTGCCCGAGGGGCTGCCACCCGTGGTGGATGCCCACGTCCACCTCTTCCCGGATCGGGTGTTCGAGGCCATCTGGCGCTGGTTCGACCAGTACGGCTGGCCCATCCGCTACAAGCTGCACACCCCCCAGGTGCTCTCCTTCCTGCTGTCGCGGGGCGTGCACCGGGTGGTGGCGCTGCACTACGCCCACAAGCCGGGCATGGCGCGCTTCCTCAACACCTACATGGCCGAGGTGGTCCGCGCCGAGCCACGCGTGCTGGGGCTGGCCACCGTGCTCCCCGGGGAGGCGGGCGCGGCGGACATCCTCGCCGAGGCCTTCGCCGCCGGGCTCAAGGGGGTGAAGTTGCACTGCCACGTGCAGTGCTTCGCCCCGGACTCGCCCGCCCTGCACGAGGTGTACGCGGCGTGCGCCCGGGCCCAAAAGCCCCTGGTGATGCACGCGGGCCGCGAGCCCTCCAGTCCCCACTACGCCTGCGATGTCCACGCCCTGTGCTCGGCCGAGCGCGTGGAGCGGGTGCTGAAGGACCATCCGGACCTGCGCCTGTGCATCCCCCACCTGGGCGCGGACGAGTTCGACGCCTACACGCGGCTGCTCGAGCGCCACGACAATCTCTGGCTGGACACCACCATGGCGCTCGCGGGCTACTTCCCCACCACCCCGCCACGCCGCCTGCTGGAGGTGCGTCCCGAGCGCATCCTCTACGGGACGGACTTCCCCAATCTGCCCTATGCGTGGGATCGCGAACTCCAGCGGTTGCTGGAGCTCGAACTCGACGACGAGGTAGAAGCGGGCATCCTCGGCCAGAACGCCTTGCACCTCTTCGAAGGGTGTTGAAAAGCGGGCAGACCCCTTCCGCAACTGACGGGCCGTTCGCATCTTGCCCCCCATAGAATCCGGTTTTGTCACCGGATACGCTTCGAGGCTTCCATGTCCTACATCTTGGTCGTCGATGACGACGCGAGCCACCGCACGCTCATCTGCGATGCCCTTGAGGAAATGGGCTACCGCACGGGTCAGGCCGCCAATGGGCGGGAAGCCCTGGATGTCTTCGAGGGCGAACTGCCCCAGGCCGTGCTCCTGGACCTGCGCATGCCCGTCATGAGCGGCTGGGGGCTCCTGGACGCTCTCAAGAAGATGCCGCGGGCGCGCGGCCTGCCCATCATCATCATCTCCGGCTACGGCTTCGAGTGGGAGGCCGAGCTCGTGGGCGCCGCGGGCTACATCTCCAAGCCGGTGGACCTCGACAAGGTGCGCATGACCGTGCAGCGCATCATCGGACCGCCCGAAGTGGCGATGATGCACTGAGGAAGCGCTCGGTACCGCGCTGAAGGTCCCCGCCTCCCGGCGGGCTCAGGAGAAGACGACGGTCTTGTTGCCGTGCGGCAACACCCGGTCCTCCAGGTGCCACGAGACAGCGCGGGCCAGCACGGTGCGTTCCACCCGGCGGCCGATGCGCACCAGGTCCGCCACCGCGTCCCGATGCCCCACCCGGTGCACGTCCTGCTCGATGATGGGCCCGGCGTCGAGTTCCGCCGTCACGTAGTGGGCCGTGGCGCCGATGAGCTTCACGCCCCGCGAGTGCGCCTGGGCATAGGGGTTGGCGCCCACGAAGGCCGGCAGGAAGCTGTGGTGGATGTTGATGATGGGACCCCCGAAGCTCGCGATGAAGTCCCCGCTGAGGATCTGCATGTAGCGGGCGAGCACGACCAGGTCCACCTGGTGCGCGCGCATGAGCTCCAGCGTGGCCGCCTCCGCCTGTGCCTTGGTATCCGCCGTCACGGGCACGTGGTGCAGGGGGATGCCGAAGGGGGCCACCACCTCGCGCGCGTCCGGGTGATTGCTCACCACCAGCGGGATGTCGGCCATCAGCTCCCCCTTCTTCCACAGCCACAACAGTTCCTGCAGGCAGTGGTCCTGCTTGGAGACGAAGAGCGCCATGCGCTTGACGCGCGCGGCGGGGATGAGCCGCCACTGCATGCCGAAGCGCTCGGCCACGGGCGCGAAGGCCTCCTCCAGCGCCCCCAGCCGCTCCGCCAGCCCGGGCAGATCGAACTCCAGCCGCATGAAGAAGCGCAGATCATCCGGCTCGGTGTGCTGATCCGAGTCGACCACGTTGGCGCCGTGCTCGAACAGCAACCGCGTCACGGTCGCGACCACACCGGGACGATCCGCGCAGGAAATCAGGAGCCGGGCGCGCTCCGCGCTCGGACGCACGAGGGAAGGCATGGGAGCACTCATCGCAAGGGGTCACGGACCGGACGCGGTCCCCCCCACACTCCCCTCCCCCCCGGGAAGAGCGGGAGGCAGCGCGCTCAGCTTTCCTTCTTGATCTGCTGGGCCAGGTAGTTCGTCTCACCCACCTGCTTGATGAGCTCGAGCTGGGCCTCGATCCAGTCGATGTGCTCCTCGGTGTCCTCGAGGATGCGCTCGAGCACTTCCCGGCTGCCGTTGTCCGCCAGCGAGCGGCACAGCTCGATGCCCTCGTTGAGACGCTTCTGGGAGCCCTGCTCCAGGGCCAGGTCCAGGCGGAGCATCTCCAGAATGCTCTCACCCACGTTCACCTTGGCCAGGCGCTGCAGGTTCGGCAGGCCCTCCAGGAAGAGGATGCGCTTGACGAGCCTGTCCGCGTGCTTCATCTCGCCGATCGACTCTTCGTAGATCTTCTTGCCGATCCGCTCATACCCCCAGTTCTGGGCGATGCGCGCGTGCAGGAAGTACTCGTTGATCGCCGTCAGCTCGGTCGTCAGGACGTCGTTGAGCAGGTCGATGACCTGGGGATGGCCTTTCATAGGGCCACGGAAGCTACCCGCAGGGTCGCCGCGGCACAACTCTCGCGGCACGCAGGCCGCACGGTGTTGGACTGACGGGCCTCGCCGATGAGCTGGGTGAGCTGATCGTGACAACCACCGCACCCTGTCCCCGCCCCACAGGCCGATCCCAGCTCCTCGACTGTGTGGGCTCCCTCGGAGATGCGGGCACGAATGGTCCGATCCGAAACAGCACGGCACAGGCAAACGATCATAGGAGAGGCTCGAAACGGTGAAGGCCGCAACTCGCGGCGGTCAAAGTGATAATGAGAATAGGTTTCAAAAACGTCCCGGTCAAGTCACCCCCAGTAGCTCGCCCGCACGCCCGGAGCGAAGTGCCCCCTCGGCCGGGTGGGCCAAGGTGGGCGGAGCGGAGCAGAGGGGGGATTGTCAACGGGAGCGGGTGTCGGATGAGATCATGGGCTCGCGCATGGCACCCCCTTCCCCTGATCTGGCCGTCGACGCCCGTGGGCTCGTGAAGCGCTTTGGCGGCTTCACCGCGCTGCAAGGCATGGACCTGAACATCCCCCGAGGCGCCTTCTATGCGTTCCTCGGGCCCAACGGGGCGGGCAAGTCCACCACCATCGCGCTGCTCACCGGCGTGTACGCGCCCGACGCCGGACACATCCGGTTGCTGGGCGTGGACGCGGTGGCGCGCCCCCTGGAGATCAAACGCCACATCGGCGTGGTGCCCGAGGAGCTGAGCCTCTTCGAGCGGCTGAGCGGGCGGCAGTACCTCACCTTCTGCGGGCGCATGTACGGGCTGGCGGGCGACGAGGCGGCGGCACGGGCGGCGGAGCTGCTCGAGCTCACCGAGCTCACCTACAAGGCGGGCGCGCTGGTGGCCGAGTACTCCAAGGGCATGCGGCGGCGGCTGGCGATCGCCGCGGCGCTCATCCACGCGCCCGAGCTGGTGCTGCTGGACGAGCCCTTCGAGGGCATCGACGTGCTGGCCGCGGGCGTCATCCGCGAGCTCTTGCGCGAGCTGAGCCGGCGCGGGGTGACGCTGCTGCTCACCACGCACGTGCTGGAGATCGCCGAGCGGCTGGCCACGCACGCGGGCGTCATCCGCGGCGGGAAGATGGTGGACGAGGGCACGGTGGAGCAGTTGAAGGAGCGCCACGGCGCGCCCTCGCTGGAGGCCGTGTTCGAGAAGCTCATCTCCGTGCCGGCCGCGCGCAACGCGAGGCTGTCCTTCTATGGGGAGGCGCCCGAGGCGTCCGAGGCACCCGGAGTGGCACTGCGCCGGGGCTCCGCGTGAGCCGCCCCGCCGCGCCGGGGCTCTTGCGCCACCTGTGGTTGCTGTGGGGCCTGCGCCTCAACCTCGGACTCAACCAGGGCCGGGGCGGCAGCCGGCTGCTCGCGGTGGGCGCCTTCCTCCTGTCGAGCGCTCCCGCCTGGGGCCTGGGCATGACGTTCTACGGGCTCATGCGCCTGCCGGCCGTGGCCGGGGACGGCGTCTGGCCCTTCTTCATCCTCAACCTGCTGTGCTTCGTCACCTCGGCGGTCTGGGTCGCCTGGCCGCTGATGAGCGCGGGCGTGGATGACCACTCGGAGCTGGGCCGCTACGCCCCCTTCCCCATTTCCCCCCTGCGCCTGCTCATCGCCTCCACGGGCGCGAGCCTCCTGGAGCCGCGCGCGCTCGTCTTCTACGCCCCCCTGACGGGAGCGGCGCTCGGCTACGCCTCGGTCCACCCGGTGCGCCACGGGCTGCTCGCCCTGGCCCTCTACGTGCTCTTCGCCCTGCTCAACGCCGCCTGGAGCCGGGTGGGGCTGCACCTGGTGCTCAACGTGCTGCGCGCGAAGAACAGCGCCCAGCTGCTCGGCGGCGGCTTCGTGCTCTTCCTCACGGCCGCCTCGTTCATCCCCCCCATCGACACCTCGTGGCTCACCGCCGTGGGCGAGGGCGGCGTGGACAAGCTGGACATGGCCCTCATCGTCGACGCCACGCTCGCGCTCGGCCGCGTCCCCTCGGGGCTCTTCGGGGACTCGCTCCTGCAACTCACCTACGGCTCCACGCGCCGCGCCCTGGCCGATGGGCTGGGCATGCTCGTCTTCACCTTCCTGGGCATGGCGCTCGCCTACGCGCTGCTCTTGCGCTTCCACCGAGGCGTGGGCCGTGCGGGCCCGGCGGTCAAGGAGGCCGGCGACAGCGATCCCTTCGCCCACACGCGCACCCGCTTCACCACGCTGCTCGCGCGCGAGGCGTTGGACTTGTGGCGCAACCCCCGCGCCCGGCTGCTCGCCGCCGTGCCCTTCGTGCTGGCCATCCTCATGAAGCTCACCTCCGCGCGCGCCCTGGCCGGGTACGCGCTTGGCCAGGGCGCGGATGCCTGGCTCATGGGCGGCCTGTGCATCTATGGCGCGGTGGTCATGGCCTCCACGTTCTCGCAGAACACGTTCGCCTATGACGGACACGGGCTCGCCCAGCTGCTCGCCGCGCCGGTGCAGCTGGGCGACGTGCTCCGGGCGAAGAACCGGGTGCAGGGCCTGGCGGCCGGCGGCATGGCACTGGGGGTGGGCGTCTTCTACCGGGTGTATTTCGGCCAGGGCTCGGCGCTGGACTTCCTGTGCGCCATGGCGGCCGTCCTGGCGGTGATTCCGGTGATCCTCACCGCGGGCAACTTCCTGTCCCTGTTCTTCCCGGTGAAGTTCCACGCGAGTCTCAAGCGCCGGGACAAGCTGCCCCTCACCGCCTCCCTGCTGGGCATCGGCGCGGCGAGCGTGGGCTGTGCCCCCTTCGTCTGGGCCCTGCGCGCCACCGGGACGGCGGGCCCCGAGGGGCGCACCCTGGCCCTGCTCGCCCTGTGCGCCGCGCTCAATGGAGCGCTCTACCGCGCGCTGCTCCCGCTCGGCCTGCGGCTGCTCGAGCAACGCAAGGAAGGGGTGCTGCGCGCGGTCACCCGGGAGTAACCCCCCATTCCTGCTTGGGCAGGACTCCACGTTAGACTTCACGGCCATGAGTCAAGGGCCGCACGCGTGGATCCTCGGACAACTGGACATGTTCCTCACACGGGAGCAGCGCCGCCTGCCCCCCGAGGAACTCGGACGCTTCCGGGTGTTGGTCGGCACCAATCTCATCCTGTTGTTCGTCTCCCTGATGAACGTGGTGGCGGGGCCACTGCTCTCCTCCGCGAAGTGGCCCGTGGTGTTCGGGCTGGTGATGTCGGTGGGCTGGGTGTCGCTGCTGGTGTTCATGCGCGGACGGACCTCGCCCCGTCTCCCCGCGCTGCTGGCGTGCGGCCTGTTCACCGCCTCGTTCTCGGTGCTCACCTACATCGTGACCACGCCGGGTTTGAGCTCGCCCCACGAGAGCGCCCCCTCCGCGATCGCACTCGTCCCCGTGCTCGCGGTCTATCTGGTGGGAATCCGCACGGGCCTGCTGTTCACCGTGCTCTTCTGCGTCAACGTGGGGATGCTCCACCCGCTCTACATGTCGGGCTTCGGCACCCACCATCCGATCTTCCTCGAACTTCACAGCTGGATGAACGGGGTGCTCGACATCATCGTCCTGGTGCTCACCTGGGCGCTGAGCGCGTTGTTCAGCTCCGCGCGCGATGCGGCGAACGCCGCGGTCCGCGACAGCGAGCGCAAGCTGGCCAGCCTCCTGGAGAGCACGGACGACATCGTGTGCTCGCTGGACGCGCAGGACCGCATCGTCACCATCAACTCCGCCGCCAGACGGCGCTTCCGCGATGCCTACGGACGGGAACCGCGCCCGGGCGACACGCTGGCCGAGCGCGCCTCGCCCGAGATCCGGGACAACTGGCAGAAGACCCTGGCCCTGGTGCGCCAGGGCAAACCCTTCCGCCGCGAGGTCGCCTACCCCCTGGCCAACAACGAAATCCTGGACCTGGACATGTCGCTCAACCCCATCCTGGACGAGCACGGACAGGGGGTGGGCGTGACGCTCTTCGGACGTGACATCCGGGAGCGCAAGCGGGCCGAGGCCCGGCTGGACGAGTTGCACCGCGGCCTGGTGGAGGCCTCGCGCCGGGCCGGCATGGCGGAGATGGCCACGGGCGTGCTGCACAACGTGGGCAACGCGCTCAACAGCGTCAACGTCTCCGCCTCGCTCGTCAGCGAGCAGTTGCGCGGCTCGCGCCTGCGCATGCTGTCGCGCGCCGTGGACCTGATGAAGGAGCACGTCAACGACCTGCCCGCCTTCCTCTCGGACGACGCCAGGGGGCGCCAGCTGCCCGAGTACCTCGCCTCCATCACCCAGCACCTGAGCCAGGAACACGCGACGATGCATGAGGAGATGCAGCGGCTCATCCGCAACATGGAACACATCAAGGCCGTGGTGACCCTGCAACAGGAGCACGCCCGCTCCCGCGGCCAGGTGGAGCCCATCTCCGTGGTGGAGCTCATCGACGACGCGCTGCGCCTGCACGCGACGTCCTTCGACCGGCTGGGCATCCGCATCCAGCGCGAGTACGACGAGCTGCCCCAGGTGCCGGTGGACCGGCACAAGCTGCTGCAGATCCTCGTGAACCTGCTGACCAACGCCCGGCACGCCCTGCTGGAGAGCGGACGGGACGCGAAGCTGCTCTCACTGCGCGTGCGCAAGGGCGAGGACGAGCGGCTGCGCATCGAGGTGAGCGACAACGGGGTGGGCATCGCCCCGGAGCACATGCAGCGCATGTTCGAGCATGGCTTCACCACGAAGAAGGACGGCCACGGCTTCGGGCTGCACGCCAGCGCCCTGGCCGCGCAGGAGATGGACGGACGGCTGAGCTGCGACAGCGCCGGGCAAGGCCAGGGCGCCACCTTCACCATCGAGCTGCCCCTGCGTTCGCGGGAAATGGCGGGATAATCGGTTTATAATAATTCTTTAATCTTTCCTGGGATGGCGCGCCGGCCGGTCGCTCGTAGTCAGTGCAACCCCGCACCTGGCACGCCATGAACCCTGACTCCTCCCCCCGCTCCGGGCCCGCCCCGGTGAGTCCATCGTCCCGGCGCGGTCCGACGATCGCGGTCGCGCTCGGCGCCGTGGCCCTGCTCTCGGCCGTGGCGCTGCTCTCCCAAGGCTCCGGGGAACAGGGCGATGCGTCCGGGTCCGCCCGGGCTTCCACCCCCCGCGAGCCCTCGGCGAACACGGCCCGTGCGGCCTCGGGCTCCCCCACCGGCCAGGGCGGAGCCGAGCAGCCCCAGGAGAAGGCCCCCCGCTTCTCCAAGACGATCTGCTGGCAGGACCTGGAGCGCTTCAACGAGTCGGTGACGCTCGGCACGTTCCGGGACTGGGCCGGGCCCCTGCTCGCCTCGAAGGATCCCCACGTGCTCGCCTACCTCAAGGAGCGCCTCGCCGAGCTCATCGGCGAGGACGAGGGCCGGGCGCTCGAGGTGCTCGGCTGGGCGCGCGAGGCCTCCCCCGCGGAGTTCAAGCTGTTGCTGGCGGGCGTCCGGGGCGCTCCGGCGCTGCTCAAGCCCCGGGTCGTCGAGCAGTTGATGACCCTGGGGCTCGACGAGAAGCTGGACCTGGGACGGCGCGCGGGCTTCCTGGACGGACTGCAGAAGCTGCCCCGGCTCGAGCCCGCGCAGCTCGAGCGGCTCAGCCACTTCGCCAAGGACGCCGCCTCGGGCGAGGCGGGCTGGGTCACCACGCGCGCCATCGGCCGGGTGATGAAGCAGGACTTCGAGCGCACGGGCAACATCAAGCCCTACCTCGACAAGCTGCTCGCCATCGGCACCGAGTCGCTGGACGAGCCGGTGCGCTACCTCGCGCTCGAGATGGAGATGCACGCCGACGCGCCGCTCGACACGCAGACCACCGCGCGGCTGGCCCAGGTGCTCACCACCGAGGGCAGCGGCGACGTGCGGCAGGTGGCCGCGCACGACCTGTCCCTGGCCCAGGACAAGGCCCAGGTGCTGGACATCTACGCCCGGGCCTTCGCCACCGAGCGCGACCTGTGCGTGCGCTGGGCCCTCTTCCGCTTCTCCGCCCGCGCCGCCGGCAAGGACGCGCTGCCCGTGATGGCGAACATGGCCCTCGCGGATCCCCGCTTCCAGGGCGACTACCAGGACTTCGAGCGGCTCTACGCCAGCGGCATCGTCGACTACGACCGCATCTGGTTCAGCCTGCCGTCGCAGGACCCCCATGGCTGTCTGGATCACCATGACGGCTGAGGCCCGGAGACTCCCCATGACCCTTGCCCCTCGCAAGAACCCGCTGTCCGCCCTGGTGCTCGGCCTGGGCCTGCTCACCCCGGCCCTCACGCCCGCCCAGACGTCGACGCCGGCGTCCACCCCTCCGGCCGAGGCCCCCGCGCTCAAGGGCGAGACGTGCTCGACGGCGGGCCTGATGGATCAGATCCGCCGCGGGCTCGGCTCGAAGTCCGAGGCCTACAAGCGCTACCTGCGCACGCTCTTGCGCGAGTCCGCCACGACGCTGCCCCTGGAGGAGCTGCGAGCGGCCTTCGAGCGCGAGTACGACCCGGTCATGGTCGAGCACCTCGCGGCCGCGCTCGTCGCGCGCACCGAGCGCGGCCTGGAGGACACGTCGCTGGAGCAGGTGGCCCAGCGCGCCCTGAACGACCGCGACCCGGCCCTGCGCGCCGCCACCGTCCGGGCCATGCGGCAGACGGGCGCTCTGGAGCGCACGGGCGACATGTACGAGCGCCTGATGCGAGACCCCTCCCCCGAGGTGCGCCAGGAGGCCGCCACCAACCTCGTCACGGACAACCTCGAGGTGTACGGCGGGCGCGATGCCCGGGCGGCGGATACCGCGGTGGCGGCGGCGGCGGCCTCGTCGGATCCCAAGGCGACGGCCCGGATCCTCGGCAACCTCATGACGGGCGAGGTGAGCGCCGACTCGGCGCGCAAGCTCGAGCGGTTGCTCGGCAGCGAGTCCCCGGAGGTGCGCGCGGCGGCGAGCACCGCGCTCGGCGGCGTGCCCGCGGCGGAGATGGCCAGCGCGCGTCAGGCGCTCAGCGCCCAGTACCGCGCCGAGACGGACCCCCAGGCGCGCAAGGCCATGCTCGCGGGCATCGCCCGGCTCGGCTTCTCCAGCGCGGTGCCCGAGCTGCAACGCCTGCGCGACGTGGATCCGCGCCTGGCGCCGGAAGTCGACGCGTGGACGCGCGTGCTGAACATGAACCTTCAAGAGTGGAGCCTGATCCAGAGCGCGAAGCAGCGCTTGTCGCAGGCCCGATGAGTCGCAGTCCTCCCCCGTGGGGGCCGACGAGCCGGCCCGAGAGGAACCTCCGATGCGCAACCCCCTGAAGACGACCCTGGCGTCCCTGATGACCCTGGCCCTGCTGCCCATGGCCGCGAGCGCCGCGTACACCGTCTGCGCGCCCCATCCAGGCAACGTGACGGCCACCACCTACTATTCGAGCGGCGCCTTTCACGGCGCGGTGGACATCGCCAGCGGCGACACATGTGGGGTCAGGCTCGTCAGAACGGCGGTGAAGGGCCTGCTCTCCTGGAACGTCACCGTCCGCACCACCACCAAGGCCTGCTACGGCAACGGCAGCGGCAACCAGAACGAGGTGAAGCACACCTTCGCCAACGGCTACACGTTCCGCCAGTGGCACTTCCTCTACGACGCCGACCTCTCCAAGGACCAGACGTGCGACCGCTGCGCGATCGGCCGGGAGGGCGGCACGGGCAATGTCACGGGTCCCCACACCCACCTGCAGTACGACAAGAGCGGCACCAATAGCACCTCCTGGTACGCGGGCACCGTCAAGGGCGAGTTCCTGGACCTCGACGAGGTCATCGGCACCGTCGGCTAGCGCCTTTGGAAGTCCGTCCCATGAGCCTTCAGGAGTGGAGCCTGCTCCCGAGGGCCCAGCAGCAGCAGTCCCAGGCTCGATGAGCAGCACCCCCCCACGGGGGCCGAACCACCGGCCCGAGAGGAACCTCCGATGCGTAACACCCTGAAGACGACCCTGGCCTCCCTGATGACCCTGGCCCTGCTGCCCACGGCCGCGACCGCGTACTCCGTGGGCTCGCCCTTCCCGGGCACCGTGACGGCCACCACCTACTACTCGAGCGGCTCCTTCCACGGCGCGGTGGACATCTCCAGCGCCAACGCCTGTGGCTACTGGGGCGTGGAGACGGCGGTGAAGGCCTCGCTCTCCTGGAACGTCACCATCCGCACCACCGAGAAGGTCTGCTACGGCAACGGCAGCGGCAACCAGAACGAGGTGAAGCACACCTTCGCCAACGGCTACACGTTCCGCCAGTGGCACTTCCTCTATGTGTCCACCACGTCCAAGGACAAGACGTGCGACCGCTGCCAGATCGGCGACGAGGGCGGCACGGGCAACGTCACCGGTCCCCACACCCACATGCAGTACGACAAGAGTGGCACCAACAGCACGTCCTGGTACTCCGGCACTGTCAAGGGCGAGTTCCTGGACCGGGACGAGGTCGTCGGCACCGTTGGATAGCGAGCGCGGGTAGCTCGCGTCCCAGGGGAGATTTCCCAGGAACCGGGAAAAGTTGTACTCCTAGGAGGACGTGACTACCCCTCCGACGTGTCCGGACGAGACGACGCTGAGTGACTTCCTCGCGGGGATGCTCGCGGAGGCAGACCGGGCACGGGTGCTCGCGCACCTGGATGGGTGCGAGGGGTGCCAGCGGCAGGTGGCGCTGGGGGCGAGCTCCTCCCCGGGCGCCCCGGAGGAGGCGGCGGACACGCCCCTGGCGCCGGGAGCGCGGCTCGCGCGCTACGTGGTGCTCGGGCGTATCGGCCGGGGCTCCATGGGCGAGGTGTACGCGGCGCACGATCCCGAGCTGGAGCGGCAGGTGGCCCTCAAGCTGCTGCGCTCGGAGGGCCGGCACGTGGAGGAGCTGCGGCAGCGGCTGCTGCGCGAGGCCCAGGCACTGGCCCGGCTGTCCCACCCGCACGTCGTCGCGGTGCACGACGTGGGCGTGTGCGACCAGGTGGTCTTCCTGGCCATGGAGCTGGTGGAGGGCTGCACGCTGGCGGACTGGCTGAAGCAGCCGCGCCCCTGGCCCGAGGTGCTGCGCGTCTTCGTCGACGCGGGGCGGGGGCTGGCGGCGGCGCACGCGGCGGGCCTGGTCCACCGCGACTTCAAGCCCGCCAACGTCCTCGTGGGCCGGGACGGCCGCGTGCGGGTGACGGACTTCGGGCTGGCGCGCAGCTCCGAGCGGGAACACACGCCCGGGGAGGACTCCGGCCCCCTGTCCTCCTCCCGGGGGCCCGACGACGTCCGCTCCCCGCTCACCCGGACGGGCGCGCTGCTGGGCACGCCGGCCTACATGGCTCCCGAGCAGCTCGCCGGACAGAGCGCGGACGCGCTGTCGGACCAATTCAGCTTCTGCGTGGCGCTCCACGAGGCACTCCACGGCGTACGGCCCTTCGAGGGCAAGACGCTCGAGGAGCTGCACCAGGCCATGCACGCGGAGCGGATCCGTCCGCCCGGCGGCGAGTCGAAGGTGCCCGCCCGGGTGCGGCGCGCGGTGCGACGGGGCCTGCGGGCCTCGCCCGGCGAGCGTCACCCCTCCATGGAGGCGCTGCTGGCCCAGCTCGCCCCCGCCACCCAGCGCATGCGGACGTGGGTGGCCGCCTCCGCCGTCGCCGCCAGCCTGCTGGGCGTGTCCCTGGGCTACGTGGCGGCCCACCGGCGCGAGGTGCGCTGCGAGCAGGAGACGGAGAAGCTCGCCGCCGCCTGGAGCCCCGAGCGGCGCGAGCACGTGCGCGAGGCCTTCCTCGCCACCGGCAAGCCCTACGCCGCCGCCGCCTGGGAGGCCGTCTCCCGCGCGCTGGATGCCCACGCCGCCACCTGGCGCACGCTGCGCACCGAGTCCTGTCTGGCGGCGACCCGGGACGACTACCATACCGCGTGGCTGAAGACGGCCTGCCTCGACACCCGGCTGTGGCACTTCGCCGCCGTCACCGACGTGCTGGAGAAGGCGGACGCCCAGACGGTGCAGAACGCGCCCCAGATGGTGGCCTCGCTCGAGGGACTCGCCGGGTGCATGGAAGTCCCCCAGGTCGCCACCCGGCCCCAACCTCCCGACGCCCTGCGCCCCCGGGTGGACGCCGCGCGCCGCCGCCTCGCCGAGTCCCGCGCCCGCCTGGAGATTGGCAACCACGCCTCCGGCCTCGAGGTCACCACCGCGCTCCTGAAGGAAATCGAGGGGCTCGACTTCCGCCCCCTGGAGGCCGAGGTGCTCGCCCAGCACGGGCAGCTCCTCGGCCTGCTCGGCAAGACCAAGGAGGCCGAGGAGCTGCTCTACCGCGCCGTGTGGGCCGCCGAGGCCGGGCGCGATGACGAGATGGTGGCGCGCGCGTGGAACCTCCTGCTGTGGGTGGTGGGGGACCAGATGGCGCGCATGGACGAGGCCAACCGCATCGTCCATCACGCCCGGGCCGCCGTGGAGCGGCTGGGGCGCGAGCGCGTCCCGGCGCTCGCCACGGACCTGAACCTGCGCATGGGCGGGCTCCTGCTGATGCAGGGCAAGCTGGACGAGGCGGAGGCGGAGTTCTCCCAGGGGCTGGAGCTGTCGCGCCGCACCCTGGGCCCGGAGAGCCTGCGCACCTCGTACCTGCTGGCCGGGCTGGGGCGGGTGCGCTCGCGGCAGATGCGCGGCGCGGAAGCCCTGGCGTTCTTCCGTCAGGCCCAGGAGCTGCGCGAGCGGATGTGGGGGCCGGATCACCCCACGCTCGCGCTCAACCTCAACAACATCGCCACCCAGTTGCAGCAGCAGGGCCGGCCCGAGGAGGCGCTCGCCACCTTCCGCCGCGCCCTGTCCCTGCTGGAGGCGGCGCGCTCCCCGGACCACCCGAGCCTCGCCGCGCCCATCAACAACCTGGCCGTCCTGCTGAGGTACGCGGGCCGGCTGGAGGAGTCCCGGCGGTACTTCGAGCGTGCGCTCGCCATCTTCGAGCGCGGCAAGGGCCCGGATCACCCCAACACCATCACCGCGCTCGGCGGACTGGGCATGGTGGCCTACGACGAGCAGAACCTCGACAAGGCGCTCGGCTATGCCCAGCAAGCCCTCGAGCGCATCCAACGCAGCCTGGGACCGGACACGCCGCGCGCCGAGCTGCCGCTGCGCACCCTCGCCGCCGTCCACCTGCGCGCGGGCCGCCCCGCCCTGGCGCGCGAGCACCTCACGCGCGCCCTGCGCCTGCTGGAGAAGGCGAACGGCCCGGACAGCGCGGTGCTCACGGGCGTGATGCGCGAGCTGGGCATCGTGAACCTGCGCTCGGCAGCCCCCCGGGAGGGCCTCGCGCGCTGCCAGCGCGCCCTCGAGCTCGACGAGCCGGCGCAGGGCGCCGAGAGCCCGGACGTGGCGTTGGACCTCGCCTGTCTCGGCGAGGCCCACCTGGAGCTCGGGGCCCCCGAGCGGGCGGTGCCGCTGCTCGAGCGCGCCCGGCACATCCACGAGCGGGCCCCCGGAGACAAGCTGGACGCGGCCTGGGCGTCCTTCCTCCTGGCCCGGGCGCTCGAGCACGGCACGGCCGAGGAGAGGACACGCGTGGCCGCCCTGTGGGAGCAGGCCCGGAGCCAGATGGAAGCGCTGGGGACGCGCGCCCGCGTGGAGCAACGCACGCTGATGGAATGGCGGGCCCGGCACCCCCTGCTGGCCGAGCGAGGGCACACCCCATGACGAGCGGAGAGGACGCTCCCCTCACGCGGGTATTGCTGGCGCGGGCCCCCGAGGATCGCCGGGACTGGCTCCGGGAGTGGCCCGGACTGGAGGCGCTGCTCGCGGGACACCTCTCCGCGGGAGAAGGGGCCTGGCCCACGGTGAAGCTCACGCCGGAGTCCTTCCTGCGCCACCTGGCCCGGCACCTGCCCGCCCCGGGGGCGCCCGAGGACGCGCTGCGACAGCTCCACGCGGCGGACCTCTATCTGGCGTGCGCCTGTGCCGAGGGCGAGCCCCAGGCCCTGCTCGCCTTCGAGCAGCACGTGCTGCGCAAGGTGCCCGCGCGCCTCGGCTCACTGCCGGCCGCCACCCTGGACGAGGTGCTCCAGATGTTGCGCCAGCGGCTGCTGCTGGGCGTGGGGGGGGCGCCGCCGCGCATCGCCGACTACGCGGGCCGGGGCCCCCTGCTCGCCTGGGTGCGCATCGTCGCCGCGCGCATGGTCGGCGCGATGTCCAGCCAGAATGGACGCCAGGAGCTCTTCTCCGAGCCCCCCGAGGCGCTCGATCAGTTGCTGGCCCCGGACAACCCGGAGCGCGAGGTGCTGCGCGCCGACTCCTCCGAGGCGTTCTCCCTGGCGCTGCGTGCCGCGCTGGCGGCCCTGCCCGAGCGCGAGCGCGCCCTGCTGCGCATGCACCACCTGCATGGCCTCACCATGGACCGGCTCGCGACGATGTATGGCGAGTCGCGCTCCAGCATCGCGCGCCACGTGGCCCAGGCCCGCGAGCGGCTGCTGCGGCTCACCCGCCATGAGCTGGCGGCCCGGTTGAAGCTCGAAGGCCGCGAACTGGAGAGCCTGCTCGGCCTCGTGCGCAGCCGGTTGGATCTCAACCTCGGTGGGATGATGGACTGACGGGCCCCCGGGCCCGGCGGCCGCATCCGGGCCGCCAGACCTGGAGGGGGTGGCTCAAGGCAGGGCCACCGCCTGCTCCAGCGCCGCCTGGATCTGCGGCAGCCCGTAGGGCTTGGGCAGCACCACCACGCCCTCCAGCGGCGCCTCTCCCCGGGGCAGCGCCACGTGACCATGGCCCGAGGCGAGGATGATCTTGATGCCCGTCTTGCGGCTCGCCACCTCGCGCGCCAGGTCCACACCCGACGCCCCGGGCAGCGTCACGTCCGTGAACAACACGTCGAAGCCGCTGGCGGCCATCGCGCCCTTGGCCTCCTCGGCGCTGGTGACCGCCAGCACCTCGTGGCCCAGCAAGTCCATCAGCTCGCACGCCGAGGAGCGCACGTCCTCGTCGTCCTCCACCAGCAGCACGCGCAGCCGGCGCGACGCGGAGGGCGCGGGAGCACGCTCGGACGAGGAGGCCGTGGGAGGCGTGGGGGAAGGAGCCGCGGGGGATGGGGACGCGGGGGTGGCGGGCACCGGGCGGGCGGCGCCGCGGACCGCCAGCCGCTGCTGGCGGCCGTTGAGCAACTGCCTCAGCTTGCGGGCCAGGTCTTCCCGGCTGTAGGGCTTGCTCAGCAACTGCACGCCCGGATCCAACCGTCCGCCATGGACGATGGCGTTCTCCGTGTAGCCCGAGGTGAAGAGCACCTCGATGTCCGGGTGGAGCCCCTTGGCCTGCTTGGCCAGCTCGGGGCTGCGCACCGGACCGGGCATCACCACGTCGGTGAACAACAGCTCGATGGGCACACCGCTCTGGAGGATCACCAGCGCGCTCTGCGCGTCCACGGCCTTGAGCACGCGGTAGCCCAGCTCGCTCACCATCTCCACCACCGTGGTGCGCACCTCGGGGTCGTCCTCCACCACCAGGATGGTCTCCGAGCCTCCCTCGATGGGGCCGGTGATGACCTGGGCGTCCATCGACTCGGCCTCCACCGCGCGGGGCATGTAGAGCTTGATGGTCGTGCCATGCCCCAGCTCGCTGTAGAGCTTGATGTGGCCGCCACTCTGCTTGACGAAGCCGTACACCATGCTCAGGCCCAGGCCGGTGCCGCGGCCCTCGGGCTTGGTGGTGAAGAACGGCTCGAAGGCCCGCTCCATCACCTCCGGCGTCATGCCGCTGCCCGTGTCCGACACGGCCAGCAACACGTACTGGCCGGGAAGCACCTCGGGGTGCATCCGGCAGTAGCGATCATCGAGCACGGCATTGCTGACCTCGATCGTCAGCTTGCCGTTGTTGCTCATCGCGTCCCGGGCGTTGATGGCCAGGTTGAGGATGACGTTCTCGAGCTGGTTGGGATCGATGGCCGTGTTCCACAGCCCTCCGGCGGTGACGGTCTCCAGCTCCACGTCCTCGCCCAGCGTGCGGCGCAGCAGCTCGTCCATGCCGCGCACCAGCCGGCTCAGGTTGACGACCAGCGGCTGGAGCGGCTGGCGGCGCGCGAAGGAGAGCAACTGGGAGGCGAGCTTGGCGCCGCGCTCCACGGCGCGGGTGGCCGTCTGCACGCGATGCAAGGCGCGCTCGTTGCCCACCACGTCGCGCTGCAGCAGCTGGAGATTGCCGGCGATGACCTGCAACAGGTTGTTGAAGTCGTGCGCCACGCCGCCGGTGAGCTTGCCCACCGCCTCCATCTTCTGGGACTGACGCAGCTGCTCCTCGGTCTTGCGCCGCTCGGCCTCGCTCTCCTCGAGCGCGCGGGTGCGCTCGCGCACCAACTGCTCCAGGTGCTCCTGGTAGTGGCGCACCTGGGCCTCGGCGTGCGCCTTCTCGGTGACGTCCTGGCCGTAGATGAGAACGGCCATGACGGGACCGCCCGACACGCGCACCGGCCGGTACTCGAAGTCCACGACGAGGTTCTCGATCGGCCCATCCTTCTTCGTGCGGATGGAGAGATTGAAGCCCTTCACGGAGATCGTCTCGCCCTGGTGGAACACCCGCCGGAGCATGTCGAAGATGGACTCGTTGCCCGTGAGCTCGGGCCGCGCCTTGAGCAGCGGCAGGCCGATGACGTCCCGGAAGCCAACGTAGGGCAGGTAGTTGGCGTTCATCATGTCGAAGACGTAGTCAGGCCCGCGCAGGACCCCCACGACCCCGGGAAGCAGATCGATCAACTGGCGGAGATAGCGCCGCTCGTAGTCCAGCTCCTTGTTGTTCTCCTGGACGGTCCACGCCTGACCGATGAGGGCCGCGAGCTGCTCCCCGGAGACCCCTTCCAGCCGCTGCCCCTTGGCTCCGTTCGAGCCATTCGTGGTGCGCAGATCCGTGACGTCCACGGCGTGCTGGAGGATGAAGGCCACGTTGCCCGTGGAATCCAGCAGGGGCTTGTGGGAGTAGGTCCACACGCGCTTCTCGAGCACGGGGCCGCCCTCGCCGGGCCGGGAGATGGGCTGGACCGCCATCGCGAGCAGGTCCGGCATGCGACTGGCGAGCACCCGCTCGAGGGACTCCCGGAGCTTCCCCTCGCCGTCGGGGTCCGCGGGGTCCGAGTTCCGGGGGAGCACCTCGAAGAGGTTGCGCCCGATGATCTCGTCACGCCGTAGCGACGTAGCCCGCAGGTAGGCCTGGTTGGCCGCGACATACTTCAGTTCCCGATCCAGGACCATGAGCGGAGCGGGGGCGGAGTCGAACAGTTTCTGGGAGTCGATCATGTCGGACATGCGGAACCAGGAGATGGCGCCCCAGGGCGCGACCATGTGCTTAGTGCATCCAGGATATTCGTCTCACGACAAACGGCGCACCGGGTAAGAATCCCACTGGTGGAAATCTCCCGTGAAATGGGAGGGTCCCCAAGTGTCGACAGGCTGAAAGTTGGCCCGGCTGCCCGGTGGACAGGAGTCCCTTCATGCGCTTCCAGCGCGGGGAATACGCTCGGTCCCCACGGGAGGGAGAGCGGGGCCGCTCGCGATCCCGGACAAAGACAAACACGGACCACTCCCTTCGCGCTGATCGCGCCGCGCCCATGCCGACGCCCCTCCTCTGGTGAGTACCACGTTCCGCTGTCCGTGGCCGCCTTCACCCGCGAAGGGGGCGGGCCTGATAGGCTGTCCCCCCAAGCACCATGGAATCAACCGCTGTCGTCGACCCTCGAATTGGCACTGTCTTGCAGGAGCGCTACCGGATCCTCCAGCGGCTCTCCGCGGGAGGCATGGGGGTGGTGTATCGCGGCGAGCGCATCGAGCTCGGCCGGGCCGTGGCCATCAAGTTCCTCCACTCCTGGATGGCGACGGAGCAGAGCTTCCAGCGGCGCTTCCAGATCGAAGCGCAGGCCATGAGCCGGCTGTCCCACCCGTGCTGCGTCTCGGTCATCGACTTCGGCGTGCAGGATGGCGCCCCCTTCATGGTGATGGACTTCGTCACGGGACAGCCCCTGCGCACGGTGCTGCGCGAGAGCGGACCCCTGCCGGTGAAGCGGGCGGTGGGCATCGTGCGGCAGGTGCTCGCGGGGCTGGCCCACGCCCATGCCCAGAACATCGTCCACCGGGACATCAAGCCGGACAACCTCATCCTGGCCGAGGCCACGGGGCTGGGCGATCAGATCCGCATCCTCGACTTCGGGCTGGCGAAGCTGCGCGACACGGTCTCGGGCCTGACCACGGGACTGGCCGTGGGCACGCCCAGCTACATGGCCCCGGAGCAGATCCGCGCCGGGGAGATCGATGCCCGGACGGACCTGTACGCCGTCGGCGTGCTCCTCTTCGAACTGCTCACCGGGGCCAAGCCCTTCGACAGCGAGCGGATGACGGAGGTGATGCGCCAGCACCAGGAGGACGCGCCGCCCTCCCTGGGCAGCATCCAGCCCGGGGCGGGGTTCTCCCAGGAACTGGAGGCGGTGGTCCGCGAGGCGATGGCGAAACGGCCCGGAGACCGCTTCCAGTCGGCCGAGGACTTCGCCGCCGCGCTGGACGCGCTCCCGGACCTGGACTCCTCGTCCGAGAAACCCCGGGTGAAGGCGCACACGCCCGCCCCGTCCTCGGGCCACGAGGCCACCATGCCCAGCCGGCCCGCCCCGTCCTCGGGCCAGGAGGCCACCGTGTCCAGCCGGCCCCAGCCGATGGTGGCGCCCGAGTCGCGAGCACCCCTGCCCGCCCGGGGCAAGCGGCCGATGCTGGCCATGGGGGCCGCGGGCGTGCTCCTGGTCGGCCTCGGCGCGGCGTTCCTCTGGCGGACGAGCGCGCCTTCCGCCGCGAAGGGCGCTCCGCCCGCTTCCGACGACAGGTCCGTCCCGCCCGAGGACCTGCCCAACATCGAGCAGATCGAACGCTGGGTGAAGGAGGGAGAGCGGCGGAGGGATCAGTCGCTCCGAGCGCTCGCCAGCCTGCGCGCGCAGTACCCCCGGAGCGCCTATGCCCCCTATCTGGAGGGGCACGTCAACTTCGACAACCTCCGCTGGGCGGATGGCCTCGCCTCCTATGGGGCGGCCATCCGCAACAACGAGGCCTACCGCACGGACGCGAAGCTCATCCGCGATGTCATCCGCTGCCTGGTGAGCGATGGCTTCCACACGAGATGCGCGGACTTCCTCGCCCGCGAGGTGGGGGCCCCCGCGGCGCCCTTCCTCGAGGAGGCGGCGAGCTCGGACCCCTACGCCAACGTCCGTGACCGCGCGGCCAAGCTGCTGCGGAAGATGAACGCCCAGCGCTGACGACTCGCCGCGCCCCCACGGGCCATGACGGGTGGGACGTGCGCGGAGCGGCGGAGGGAGCGAGCCCCCGACGAACCCGGCCGCCTGTCCGCCGGGTTCAGCGAGCCTGGGCAAGCCGCCCCTCCGGACGAATCCTAGAGGGGTGCAAGAAGGACTCTCGACCTACCGTCTCGGCTATGTGGCCAACTGCCTCTCGCTCGGCCTGGGAGCGAGCCACACGTGCCGACTCGCCAGTGCCACCCCTCATCGGCTGGAGGAGCTCATCGAGCTGAACCTCTCCGAACTCGAGCAGATCCTCCTCTTCAACGAGGCCCATGGCATCGAGCTGTTCCGGATCGGCTCGTCGCTCATCCCGTTCGGCTCGCATCCCGTCAACACGCTGCCGTGGTGGCGGACCCGGGCGAGCGACTTCGAGCGCCTGGGACGCATCGCCCGGCGCTCGCGCCAGCGCCTGTCCCTGCACCCCTCGCCCGCGGCGGCCTCGCTGACGAGCGTGCACCAGCGGGTGCGTGACGCCGCGCTCGCCGAGCTGCGCTACAGCGCCCGCGTGTTGGATCTGCTCGGCCAGGGGCCCGAGGCGCGCGTGGTCCTCCACCTCGGAGGGGCCGCGCCGAGCCGCTCCGAGGCGCTGGACAACGCGCGCCGCATGCTGGACGCCATGCCCGAGGCGTTGCGCAATCGGATCGTCCTCGAGCATGACGACAAGATCTGGAGCGCGCGCGAGGTCGCCCCCCTGGCCCGGGAGCAGGGACTGCCCTGGCTCGCGGACAACCTTCACAACACCATCAAGCCCTCGGAGCCGGAGTGGCCGTTGGAGCAACTGCTGCGCGAGTCGGCGGCCTCGTGGCGGGTATTGGACTTGCGGCCCAAGTTCCACCTGGCGAGCCAGAAACCAGAGGGCAGGCCGGGAGCACACGCGGACCGTGTGGACCCCGGGGACTTCCGGGCGGTGGTGGCGGCGCTGGATGGACCGGCGGACCTGATGATGGAGGCCAAGGAGAAGGATCTGGCGCTCTTCGCCCTGCGCCGGGAAGCCAGACCGGCGGGTCAGGCCACCACCGGCGAGGCGGCGCCCACCTGAGTGGGCAAGCCGCCAGCGGGCACCTGACGCGCGCCCCGGAGGTGCGCAGGTTGCGCTTGGACTCACCCTTCCCCGGTACGCACCCGCTGCGCCAGGGGACCACCGTGGAGACGGCATGAGCGACACGATCATCGACCTGCAGAAGCGTGACCACATGCTTCTCGACGAGCTGCTGCAACGCCATGAGCGCGCCACGCCGATCGGGCGCCGCGACACGTTCAGGGAGATCGTGAACCTGGTCACGACCCACGCCTTCGCGGAAGAGACGGTGCTCTTCCCGTTTTCGCGCCGGGTGATGACCTCGGCGGAGGCCATCACGTCGGAGATCGAATCACGGCACCAGCGCATCAACGAACTCCTGAAGGAGATGGAGACGTTCGAGCCGGGTGAGGCAGGCTTCGAGGCGCGCGCCAGGGAGCTCTTCCCCTTGCTGCGCGTGGACGTCCGCGACGAGGAGGACCGTCTCCTGGTCACGCTGGAGCAGCGCCTGGACCGCGAGGAGTTGACGCGACTGGGCACCACCTGGGCCATCGCCAAGAGGGGTGCGCCCAACCGGGCCCACCCTGGGATTTCGCGCCGGCCGCTGGGCAACCTGCTCGCGGGCATCCCCCTCTTCTTCGTGGACAGGATGAGGGAACTGCTCGCCCGGTGGCGCCACGCCCCCCAGTAGACCGCGCCCCGACGGGGGCTCAGTAACGCAGCCCGAAGAAGAGGGGGTAGAGCGGATGGGCCGTGTCGTGCGGCATGTCCGAGCGCCCCGCCTCCACTTCCGCCATCGACGAGGGCAGCTCGAAGGGCAGCTTGCCTTGGGGCGAGGCCTTGCCCGTCAAGACATCGAACAGCGCGGAATCGCTCACGCCGAAGTTGCCGAGGAGCGCGCTGACCTTGTCCTTCACGTTCGTCAGGATCGCCGGGCGGTCCAGGTAGACCGTGACGATGGTGGGCACATGGGCGCTCACGCGCTGGATGGCTTCATGGTCGGCGTTGCCCTCCTCGAAGGCGAGGTTGCCTTCGTGTTGCCGGAGTCCGAACACGTACTGGGGATGGAGCGTCTCGAACGGAGTCACCGTCCGCATGATCGCGACATCCGCCTCCTCGGGGGTGTTGACGACCGTCAGCCCATACCCGGCGGCGACGGCGCCATCGATGCCATGGAGGTAAACCTTGCGGATGTGGGCCCCCAGCGGCAGCAGCTTGTCCTTGTTCTCCAGCAGGACGAGTGAGCGCCGCTGGGCCTCCGTCGCCTCGGCCTGGAAGGCGGAGTTGCCCACCACCTCGCCCGCCCGCTCCACGTCGACGTAGGGGTTCTCGAACAGGCCTTGCTGGAACTTCTGCAGCAGGATCCGGTACACCGACTCATCCAGGCGTGCCTCGGTCACCAGGCCGGCGTTGACGGCTTCCACGAGCGCGTCGGGGTCATCGACGCCACCGAACTGATCCATCCCTGCGTTCACGCTCTTGGCGAAGCGCTCCACCTTGGACAGGTGCTCCACGCCCCAGGGAGTTCCAAACCCCACGAAGGAGGGAGTCTGCCCGGGAGGCGCGCCATGGAGGCACGCCTCATCACAATCGTTGGTGATGGCCCAATCCGAGAGGATGACGCCGTCGAAACCATACCGGCCTCGCAGCAGCTCCGTCAGGAGCTGCTTGTTGAAGCCCCCGCCCACCTGCTCCAGGGGCTGACCATTCAAGGTGACGCCTTGGAGGATGGAGTAGGTCGGCATCACCCCGCCGGTCTTCGCGGCGAACGCGCCCTCGAAGGGCTTGAGGTGGTACTCGAAGTTGTTGCCCGGGAACACCGCGTATTGGCCGTAGGCATTGTGGCTGTCGAAGCCATCCTTCGCGGCGCCGTAGCCGGCCCAATGCTTCACGACGGCCACCACGCTGCCCTTGCCAATGCCGTTGCCACCGTCCTGGAAGCCCTCGATGTAGGCTCGCACGAGCGTCCTGGCGAGGTCGGCATCCTCGCCGAAGGTTCCATGGACGCGAGCCCAGCGCGGCTCAGTGGCGAGATCGGCCTGCGGAGAGAGCGCTTCCTGGATACCTACAGCACGGTACTCCCGCCGGGCGATGTCTCCGAAGCGCCGCACCAGGGCCTCGTCCCCGATGGCCGCGAACCCGAGCGCCTCTGGCCACTGGGAGAAGTTCCCCGCGGCGACACTGGCGCCCAACGTGAACTGAAAGTGGTTGCGGGGATCCGTGCTGAGGGTGGCCGGAATGCCCAGGCGCGTCGCCTCCGCGATCTCCTGCAGCGCATTGTTCTCCTCGGCGAGGAGCCGGGCATTGCCCTCCAGCCTCGTGATGAAGCTGTTGACCCCTTTCTCCGAAATCATCCGGGTGGCGAGTGCCCGGTCATAACGGCTGACGCCTTCCGTCTTCTGGGTGGGAGCCGTTCCATGCATCATGACGCCCGCTTTTTCCCGCGGCGTCATCCGGCCGAGGAGATCCCGCGCCCGCTCCTCAGGAGTCCGCCGCCAGTCCTCGTAGACCTCGACCTGGCCATTCTTGTTCAAGTCCTTGAACCGAAGACCCTCCTTGACGATGAAGCCAGCGCCCCTGCTCCCGAGCTCCACCTGAGACGTCAACAATCCCATACCCAATATCACCCACGTTCAGAGCTTGTTGGCTTCCAGCATGCCTGCCTCCACTCGTCCCCGCACGCGACAGGCCGGGCGGCACGGCACCATGCCCCAGGGGACAGGTCATATTTGGTACACCGATATTTTTGCAACGTATTCGCAACAGCAGCACGCCGTCCGGCACGATGACGCATGACGTCATGTCTGATAGTGCCATGACGCGAGATGTCGGGGGACGTCTGTCCACGTCGAGGGGTATGAGGCCAGACCCCCCAACCAGGAGTTCCTCGTGACACGACTCGTGACCCAGCGGCTGGCGTTGATGCTCTGGACTCTGTGTGCTGTTCCCTTTTCCGCGTCCGCGCAGCTCACCTGCCCGGACTATGCCTCGGTCACCAATCCCCCAGCGCTCCAGGGCCCGGCGCGCAAAAGCTTCCGGCACTCGGGCAGCCAGATCCTGTCCTGGACGAATCCGCCCTATCACATGGTGCATGACCAGATCGTCCCCGTGGGCACCCCGGCCACGGTCATGGGCAAGTTCGACTACGGCGGCGTCTTCCACAAGGATCTCGAGGACGAGGACGTCCATGTCTACATCATGGGAACCCTCACGCCGGGTTGGGAGTACGTCGGCAAGTACCGCACGGACACGGATGGCAAGGTCTACGTGCCCCTCACCCGCCCGGTGGGCGAGTACCGGGTGAAGATGATCGTCGAGGGCGATCTCAGCTCGGCCACCGGCTTCGTCTCCGTGGTGGAACCGGGCCGCAAGACCGTCCTGTTCGACATCGACGGCACCTTGACGCTCAATGACTTCGAGGCGGTCGGCGACTACCTGGGCGTCAGCACGGCCCAGGCCTACGCGCATGCCGTCGAGGTGGTGAACAGCTACGCGGCCCTGGGCTACCAGATCGTCTACCTGACGGCCCGGCCGTACTGGGTGACCAAGGACACGCGCGAGTGGATCGACTACCAGGGCCTGCTCGAGGGGCACGTGCACACCAACCCCTACGGGGACGGTCCCATCCCGCCGGACACCGAGCAATACAAGACCGATTATCTCACCTACCTGCTCGAGGACGTCGGGCTCGACATCGTCCGCGTGTACGGCAACGCGACCACGGACATCGGCGCCTACGCGGCCGTGGGCCTGCCCAAGTCCGAGACCTATATCATTGGCGAGCACGCGGGGAGCGAGGGCACCATGCCCATCCGCAACGACTATCTCCAGCACCTGAACACGGTCGTGGCCTCCACGCCCGGCGCCGGCTGCACTCCCCGCTAGCCGGGAAACCACCACGCCGTGAGCCCGTCATCCGGGGGGAACGCAGCCCCCCGGATGTTCCGCGAGCCCCGACACTCATTGCATCCTGGAAAACGTTTTCCGCCCGTCCAAGACCAAGGTGCGCATGAATGCGACACCGTCAAGCCACCAGCCCGGGCGCTCCCGTGGGAAGTCCACGACATTGACCTGAGCCAGGGCCACGCCGGCCCCACGGCATGTCGAGCAGGAGGGGCCCTCTCCGCGCAAGGCCTCCGAGCGGGCGGGGCAGCCCCCACTTGTACGTCCCCCGGGTTGCAGGTCCGGAGATGCGAACAGATTCCTGACAACGGCAGGCAATCGCTGCCGACGATGTCGCATGTCCACCCAATCGGCCGTCCACCCGGAAAAGGAAATCCCCCCTCATCCCCCTTCATTGACGCATCGCACGAAAACGTTTTCCCATTGAATTCGGCCTTTGCCTGGTATACAGATGATTTCGCTGATTCCGCGAATCTCAGCCCTCCTCGACCAGGGGTCCCGCGCACCTCATCGCGCGTGAAAATTGGCCGAGTGCGTCATCAGTTCCAACCGCCGGACCACAAGGAGATGCCAATCATGTTCACATCCAAGACACTGCGTACCCCTGCCCTGCTGCTCGCCATGGGAGTTTTCGGAACCGGGTGCCTGGACGGAGGAATGACGGCGGAAGAAGAGCTCCTGAGCGAGCAGACTGGCGCGCTGGAGACCATCGCGACCACCATCCCGACGCCCAGCAACGGCTCGGCGGGCGAGATCCGGAGCAGCACGACCCGGTTGAAGAACGCCGCCAACGGTGGCTCGGACGTCTACGACTTCGCCAACAAGAAGATCGGCGTGAAGAGCACCAAGTCATGTGACGGCGAAGGCCAGCCGACGGTGTTCGAGGTCGAAGACGGAGTGACGGTCAAGAACCTCATCATCGCGGGCGGGACCGCCGGCGGTAATGGAATCGTCTGTCTGGGCAGCTGCACGCTCGACTACGTCTACTGGGAGGATGTCTGCGAGGACGCGGCGACGAACAGCAAGGACGGGGCGACGATGACGCTCAACCACGTCATCGCCCTGCACGCCACCGACAAGGTCTTCCAGCACAACGCCAAGGGCAACTCCAAGACCATCATCAAGAACTCCTACATCAGCGATTTCGGCAAGCTCTGGCGCTCCTGCGGCGACTGCACGGCCAACGGCGGTCCGCGCAACCTCATCCTCGACAACGTCAAGGTCGAGGGCATCAAGTCGGCCACCGCCGGCGCGAACCAGAACTACGGCGACACGGTCACGATCACCAACCTCTTCGTCAAGGGCGGCTACAACGCCTCGACGGACAAGCCGAAGATCTGCACGGAGTTCATCGGCGTCACGGATCACAATGGCGAGTCGACGAAGGTCAACAATGGCAAGAGCCAGTGGAACACCCCGACCTGCCGCGTGAGCCAGAGCAACGTGCTGAGCTGGTAACGATATCCGGTTGATGGATGTGGGGCCCTGATGGATTTCGTCAGGGCCCTACTCCCGTTGGGAAGGTCAGTTCGCGCTCGTGCTCGAGCTGATCTGCTGTTCACACACCCTGCTGCCTGTCACCTGAGCGTCGCTGCTCCCTCCCGACGTGGAGTTCAGCGTCCCGTTGTACTTCACCTCGAAGCGCCCGTTGGTCACCGAGCCTTCCATCCCGATGCCCACGTTCGCGCCGGGGAAGAGGGTGACGGTCTTCGTCCACGGCAAGGTCGGATTCTCCACGACCGCCGGGGTGGAAGAGCCATCGCGGTAGGTGATCTTCGTGATCGTGCCCTCGCCGCTTCCGATGACCTCGTACTTCACGGCGTAGCCCATGGGCGCCGGCACGAACGTGGGAAGCAGGGAGGTATCGGTCTCCATGGTGCAGTCCCTGGGAAGAGTCTCCTCCGAGGCCGGCCCCCCACATGAGGCCAGGGCAACACCTGCCACCGCGAGGAAGGTACGAGCGAAAGAACGTGAGAGCATGAGTCTCCTCGAGCAAGGCACGCGTGAGTGCGTGCACGGAATCAGGGGCTCCTCTAACACACCGTGAAGACCTGGCCCCACTCCAGGAGCGGCTCGGCAACGGGGTGAAACCGACAACGGCATGGCGTATGGGTCGAGGCCCGCGTTGAACGTCCAAGGTCCGACGCTCGGGTGTCGACGATGGGCGGGAGTCAATCGTCCGGCGAGCCGTGGTGTATGGTGGCTTGGAAACAAAGACACGGGGCGGCATCCCTCCTCTCTCTCGTGCTGGAGCCGTGGCTCCGCGGCATGAGCGGCTCCGGATGACGCCACACGTCACCATGACGCCGTATGTCAATTCATTGAAGACATCGGCGGGAGAAGGATCACACATGAAGCATCAGGCAGGCGGACGGACTCCCCGAAGGACACGCTGGCCAGGCGGAACGATGCTGGCCTCATGGGTGGCGGCGCTGTCAGTGGCCTCGCTCTCGTGTGACAAGCCCCCGAAGCCACCACCCGACCCCCAGCCACCCACCTGCGGAGGCGAGGCCCCGGAGAGCCCTCCTGGTGCGGGAGTGCCCGTGTATGGGGCGGCGGTCGAGGCCTTCGGTGATGGCAAGCCCCATCAAATCACCTACGACAAGTACTCGCTGATGATCGATGGCAAGCGCGAGTACATCTGGTCCGGCGAGTTCCACCCGTTCCGGCTGCCCAACCCCGACCTCTGGTGGGACATGCTCCAGAAGTACAAGGCGATCGGCATGAACGCGGTCTCCTTCTACTTCAGCTGGGCGTACCACTCGCCAGCACCCGGAGTGTATGACTTCAGCTCCGTGCGGGACGTCGAGCGGTTGCTCGACATCGCCGAGGAGGTCGGCCTCTATGTCATTGCCCGGCCCGGTCCATACATCAACGCCGAGGTCGACTCCGGTGGCTTCCCCGGCTGGCTCCAGACGCAGGCAGGGCGTGCCCGCAGCGATGCCGACGACTACCAGGCCGCGTGGGAGCAGTACTTCGACGCCATCAACCCGATCCTCGCCCGCCACCAGCTCACCGACGGCGGAGGCTCGGTGATTCTCTACCAGATCGAGAACGAGTACGACCGGACGGACGGCACCGCGCAGAACTACATGGAGGAGCTCAAGGCCGCCGTCCGCGCGGATGGCATCACGGTGCCCCTCTTCCACAACGACAAGGGCCGCGAGCTGCGCTGGGCGTGCGGCAAGGGGGCGCCCGACCTCTACGCCACCGACACCTACCCAGGCACCTCCGTCACGGATTACGAATTCCTCCGCCATGGCGAGAAGTTCACGCCCCCCCGGTGTGGTGTCGAGGACCGGCCGTTCTTCTGGGCGGAGTTCCAGGGCGGGTGGTTCCAACCCTGGGGAGGCAAGCTGTACGAGGACAACCGCGACGCGTACGGGCCCACGTTCGAGCGCATCACCTACGGCAACAACATCAACAACCACTTCACCATCCAGAACCTCTACATGCTCTACGGCGGGACGAACTGGGGCTGGCAGGCGGACCCCAACGTCGTCTACACGTCGTATGACTACCACGCGGCCTTCGACGAGTACCGCCAGCAGACGAACAAGATTCCCCCGCTGAAGCAGCAGGGCTACCTCGTCGACGCCGTCGCGGACCTGCGCCAGCTCGACAACCTTCCGGAGCAGGTGGAACACAGCAACCCCGAGCTCCACGTCGACGGAGACGTCAATCCCGTCACCGGGGCGAGGTTCTTCTTCGTGCGGCAGGAGAACATCAAGTCGGTCTCGCGCCAGGACACCACGCTGCGGGTGCGGGTCTCCGACGGCGACTACACCGTGCCGCAGCAAGCGGACACGGCGCTGACGATCAACGGCCAGGACTACAAGATCCTCGTCGCCGGATACGACCTGGGCGCACAGCGGCTCGTCTACTCCACCGCTGAAATCTATACGCACCAGCGCATCGGCGAGCGGGACGTCGCCGTGCTCCACACGCGCAAGGGCGAGGCCGCGGAGCTGGTGTTGCGCTACACGGCGGAGCCCTCCGTCCAGGTGCTCTCTGGCGGCGTCACCTCCACGTGGGACAGCTCGAAGAACGACCTGCGCCTCAACTGGTCCGCGGACGGACTCGCCCGGGTCCGCGTCACCGAGGAAGGCCGCGCACCGCTGGAGCTCCTGCTCGCCGACAGCGACACCGCTTCGACCTTCTGGACGGCCCACACCGCACGCGGCCCGGTGCTCGTCCGCGGCGCACAGTTGATCCGCGAGGTCCAGCAGGATGACGCCGCCCTCCGGCTCGTGGGCGACGTCAGCGCGGCGGCGGACATCGAACTCTGGGCGGGTGCTTCGTTCTGTCAGCTCACCTGGAACCGTGGCGAGCAGACCTGGTCGGAGACGGAGTACGGCACCAAGGTCCTCTCCGTGCCCGGTCCCCAGCCGGTGACACTGCCTCCGCTGACCTCCTGGAAGCACACCGTGGATCAGCCCGAGGCGGCTCCCTCCTTCGATGACTCGGCATGGCTCGTCGCCGATCGCACGACGACGAACAACCCGACGAAGCCCTCCACCCTGCCCGTCCTCTACGCCGACGATTACGGGTTCCACTATGGAGACGTCTGGTATCGCGGGCGCTTCCAGGCCGTTGGCGACGAGACGGGCATCTCCCTGACCGCGGGCACCGGCAAGGCGGGAGCCTGGGCTGTCTGGCTCAACGGCACCTACCTCGGCACGGTGCGCACGAGCCCCCAGGCACAGAACTCGAGCAAGGACATCCCCTTCCCCAGTGGGCTGCTCGAGCCGGGGCAGGAGAACCAGCTCTCCGTGCTGGTGCGCAACATGGGGCACAACGAGGATGGTGGCAGCAACGACGGACACAAGAACCCCCGGGGTCTGCTCGCGGCGAAGATGATGGGTTCCGGGTCGGTGATCTCCTGGCGCATCCAGGGTGCACGCGGCGGCGAGAGCCTCGTCGAGCCGCTGACCGGGCCCCAGAACAATGGAGGACTGCACGGAGAGCGGGCCGGCTACACCCTGCCGGGCTTCCCCGACGAGACGTGGGAGTCCGCCACCCTGCCGCAAGCGACGGTGGCCCCGGGCCTCCATTGGTACCGCACGGAGGTCCAGCTCGAGCTCCCCGAGGGACAGGACATCCCCATCGCGCTGCGCTTCGGCGGAGAGACGGCCCCCAAGTACCGCGCGTTGATCTTCGTCAACGGCTACAACCTGGGTCAGTACGTCAATGACGTCGGTCCCCAGCGAGACTTCTCGCTCCCCCAGGGCTTCCTGCGCCATCGCGGGAAGAACACGCTCGCGCTCGCGGTGTGGAGCGACGACGGCGCGGGACCGGGCCCGGTGGAGTTCGTGGCGAAGGCGAACGCCGTGACGGGGCTCGTGGTCCGTGACGTGGAGAGCCCCTCGTATGCGCCAGTGCGCTACACCGAGCAGCGGGCGACCACGGCGCGGCTCGAACTGCCCGCGGAGGCCGAGGATGGTGCGTCCTTCACGGCCACCGCGCGGTTGGAGGTTCCCTCGGGAGAGCCAGCGGCCACGGGAGTACGATTCACCCTGGAGGTCCCCAGCGGCTGGACGTCCGAGCCGACGGGTACCACCCCCGACGGCATCACGTCCTGGAAGGTCACGGTCCCCTCCACGGGCCGCACGCCGGCATCCCCGCCCGCGCTGCTGAGGGCGACGGCCGCCTACGTGCAAGCAGGCGCGGCCCGCTCGGCGAGCGACGTTCGCTTCGTCGGCCGTCCGGTTCCTCCGCCGGTGGCTGGCGAGCAGTGGGTCAGCGACATGCTCTTCGACGCCAGCACCAACGCCTGGGGCCCCGTGGAGCGGGACATGTCCAACGGGGAGCAGGCGGCCGGCGACGGGCGTCCGCTCACGGTGGGCGGCACCGAGCACGCCAAGGGCCTCGGCACGCACGCGGATTCGTCCGTCACGGTGACCCTGAAGGGCTGCGAGTCCTTCACCGCGATCGTCGGCGTGGACGACGAGGTGGGGGATCGGGGAGATGTCACGTTCGAGGTCATCGGGGACGGCAAGTCCTTGTGGAAGTCCCCGACCGTGACGGGCAGCAGCGCGCCGCTCCCCGTGAGCGTCGATGTCACGGGCGTGACCCAGTTGCGCCTGGTCGTCGACGACCTCGGGAGCAACGGCAAGGACCATGCGGATTGGGCCTCGGCGAAGCTCACCGGCTGCACCGGCCCATGAGGTGGAACGAGCGCTGAGCGAAAGGAAGCCCAGCGCTCCGGTCGCATCGTCCCCCCCGAGAGCCCTCCGAGGGGGGTTGAGAGGGCAACCGGCTGCTTCCGAGCCCCCAGCGGCGTCCAACACCAGCGCCCTACCAGCTCCCGCGCCCCACGTGCTGTGACGCGGTTCATAGAAGAGCGAAGCGGACTGCGAGAAGATGGGCTCCTCTCGAACCCAACGGCGTCTGGCGGGGGAAACACTGAGCCCATGAACTCGAGCGCGAGCTATTCGATCCGGGAGACGCTGTTCACCAGCACGAAATCGCGCATCTACCGGGCGACGCGGACCGCCGACCAGCGGCCCGTGATCCTCAAGGTGCTGCACGCGGACTTCCCCAGCACGGAGCAGGTCGCCCGGCTTCACCGGGAGTACCGGCTCACCCGCGACGTTGCGATGGATGGGGTCATCGAAGTCTTCGGACTGGAGAGATTCGGAACGAGCACGGCGATCGTGCTCGAGGACTTCGGGGGGGAGTCGCTCGCACAACGGCTGTCCAGCCGCCCGCTAGAGCTTCCACATGTGTTGAGCGTGGCGATCCGGCTCGCGGACATCCTGGGGCGTGTCCATCGGCGCCACGTCATCCACAAGGACATCAATCCCTCCAACATCGTCTGGAACTCCGACACCGACAAGCTCGCGCTCATCGACTTCGGAATCGCGACCGAGCTGTCGCGCGAGACCCCCACCGTCCTCAACCCGAACGTGCTCGAGGGAACCCTCCCCTACCTGTCGCCAGAGGCCACCGGCCGCATGAACCGGGTGCTCGACTACCGCACCGACTTCTACTCGCTCGGGGTCACCCTGTACGAGCTGCTCACCGGGCAGCTCCCCTTCACCGCGACCGATCCCATGGAGCTGGTGCACTGCCACATCGCCCGCGTGCCGGTGCCGCCGTGCGAGCGGGTTGCCGGGTTGCCCGTCACCCTCTCCAACATCTTGCTCCGCCTGCTCTCCAAACGAGCCGAGGAGCGCTACCAGAGCGCCTTCTCGCTCGCCATGGATCTCCAGCGATGCCTCGACGAGGTACTCACCACCGGAACCATCTCCACCTTCGAGCTCGCACAGGGTGACGTCTCCGAGCGGTTCCAGCTCCCGCAGAAGCTCTACGGTCGCACGCGGCAGCTCGACGAGCTGCTCGCGGCCTTCGACCGGGTGAATGAAGGCGCGACGGAGCTGGTGCTCGTCGCGGGTTACTCCGGGATGGGCAAGAGCGCGCTCGTGCACGAGGTGCACAAGCCGATCGTGAAGCGCCGGGGCTACTTCGTCTCCGGCAAGTTCGATCAGTTCAACCGGAACATTCCCTATGACTCCCTCATCCAGGCCCTCCAGGAGCTGATCCGGCAGTTGCTCGCCGAGCCGCCAGAGCGCCTGGCGAGGTGGAGGGCGGAGCTCCTGGCGGCGGTGGGACCGAACATCTCGTTGCTCATCGACGTGCTGCCCGAGGTGGAGCTCATCGTCGGAGCGCAGCCGAAGGCCCCCGAGTTGCCGCCCGCCGAGGCCCAGAACCGTTTCACCCGGACCCTCGAGAGTTTCGTCCGGACCTTCGCCGGGCCGGAGCACCCGCTCGTCGTCTTCCTCGATGACCTCCAGTGGGCCGATCTTCCCTCGCTCGAGCTGATCGAGCGGCTCACGACGGATGCGAGCACGAAGTACCTGCTCCTGCTCGGCGCCTATCGCGACAATGAGACCGATGCCTCGCACCCGCTCGTCCACATGCTCGCCAGGATGCGCGAGGACGGCGCGACCCTGAGCACGCTGACCCTGGGTCCGCTGTTGCGCGAGCATTGCATCCAGATCCTCGCCGAGGCGTTGAGCAGCGCCGCGCCGGACGTCGAACCGCTCGCGGACCTCGCCGTCCACAAGACGGGGGGCAATCCCTTCTTCCTCGGGCAGTTCCTGCTGTCCCTCAACGAGGCGGGAATGATCGTCCTGGACGAGCGAACGCGCCGCTGGACCTGGGACATGGACCGCATCTCCCGCACACCGATGACGAACAATGTCGTCGAGCTGATGGCGGCGAAGATCCAGAAGCTGCCGGAAGACACCCAGCGTGTCCTGCGTCTGGCGGCCTGCATCGGCAACACCTTCGATCTGAACACCCTCACCCTCGTCGATGCCCGCCCTCCCCGGGAGACGGCGGACTCACTCTGGGCCGGGCTGCGCGAGGGTCTGATCCTGCCCTTGGACGACGCCTATAAGTTCATCGAGGACCGCTCCGTCGCCGAGGGGTTCGTGACGGGCCACTCGCGTGAGCCGGCGGCCCCGGGCGAGAAGGTCGCCTACCGCTTCCTGCACGATCGCGTGCAGCAAGCGGCCTACTCGTGGCTCCCCGAGGGGCAGCGGCGCGAACTCCACCTGCGGATCGGCCGGCTGATGCTCTCGGGACTCGCGCCCGAGGCTCGGGACGAGCAGCTCTTCACCATCGTGGGTCACCTCAACCTCGGCTCGGAGTTGCTCTCCCGTCAGGAAGAGCGCGACGAACTCGCGGAACTCAACCTCCTCGCGGGACGCAAGGCGCAGTCCTCGGCCGCGCGCACCGCCGCCATGCGCTATCTCGAGGCGGGGCTCGCGCTCCTCGGCGAGGAGCGCTGGACGCGCCACTACCCGCTGACCCTCGCGCTCCACACCCAGGCGGCGGAGGCGAGCCTCATGAGCACGGACTTCGAGCGGATGGAGCACCACGCGGACCAGGTGCTCGAGTACGCCCGGAGTCCGCTCGATCTGGTGAAGGTCTACGAGGTCAAGATCAGGGCCTGCACGGTCCAGAACCAGCTCCAGGAGGCGGTTCGCACCGCGCGCCGGATCTTCGCGCTGCTGGGCATCATGTTCCCCGAACAGCCGACGCCCGAGCATGTGCGCATCGAAATCACGAAGCTCAGGACGGCCATGGGGCAGCGCCGGATTGAAGAGCTCATCGAGCTTCCCCCCATGACGGATCCGGTGATGCTCGCCGCCACGCGCATCTTCGCGATCATCTTCTCCGCCGCGTATATCGGCGATCGGCTGCTCTTTCCGTTACTCGTGCTCCGCCAGATCCAAATCGCGGTGAAG
This sequence comes from Cystobacter fuscus DSM 2262, assembly GCF_000335475.2. Taxonomy (NCBI): domain Bacteria; kingdom Pseudomonadati; phylum Myxococcota; class Myxococcia; order Myxococcales; family Archangiaceae; genus Cystobacter; species Cystobacter fuscus. The sequence continues at coordinate 128,593 of NZ_ANAH02000001.1, forward strand.
TACGGCAACACCGGAGCGGTGGCGTACGGCTACGGCACGTATGGAATGGTCCTGCTCGGCATGAGGGGTGACATCGAATCCGCCTATGCGTTCGGCAAGCTGTCACTGCGGGTGCTCGAGCGCTACGACGCAAGGGAGTACGTTCCCCGCACGCTCTACCTCTGGCACTACTTCATCCGCCATTGGAAGGAACACGCACGCGAGAGCTTCCGCGGCCTCCAGGAGGTCTACCGGACTGGACTGGATCTCGGAGATCTCGAGTTCGCGGGTTGGGCGGCACAGGCGGGCCTGGGTACTGCCCGCTTCCTGGGCCTGGATCTCGCGGAGTTCGAACGAAGCTCCAGTGGCTGGCTCCAGGCCATTGCTCAGATCAAGCAGGAGAGCGCGCTCTACATGGCAAGGATTTCATGCCAGACCGCACTGAACCTGAGGGGAGTATCCGCCGACCCATGCCGCCTCATCGGGACCGCGTACGACGAGGACAAGCAGCTCCCCGTCCACCTGGAGGCCAACCACGTTTCAAGCCTGGCCGCTCTCTTCACCTGCAAAACGCAACTCTGCTACCTGTTCGGGCGTCACACCGAAGCGCTCGCTCACGCAGTGATGGCGGAGCGCTACCTCGGGGGGGCGGTGGCCACCCACGCGGTTCCCACCTTCTACTTCTTCGACTCGCTCGTGCGCCTGGCGCTCTACTCCGGCATGTCCACAGAGGAGCGCGAACAGACGGTGAAACGCGTGGAGGACGGGCTGGCCAAGATGAAGATCTGGGCCGAGCACGCGCCCATGAACAACGGGGCGAAGCATGCGCTGATGGCCGCGGAGCGCCACCGCGTGCTCGGCGAGGTGGAATTGGCGCGGGAGGAGTACTACCGCGCCATCGAGCTCGCCCGAGAGCACGAATACCGCAACGACGAGGCGCTCGCGACGGAGCTGTTCGCCGCGTTCCTCGCGGGCCGAAGAGAGCACGAGGTCGCGCGGCTCTTCAGGGCCAAGGCACGCCACCTCTACCACCTCTGGGGAGCCGAGGCGAAGGTGGCCCAGCTCGACCGCACCTTCCCGGAGCTGCGCACGGTGACGATGTCCAGCGCGCCGTCCAAGGTGTCCGACACCACGACTTCCGAACTCACCCACCCCTCGAGCGCGCTCGACCTCGTGAGCGTGCTCAAGGCCTCGCAGGCGATCTCCGGAGAGCGGGTCCTCACCCATCTGCTCGAGAAGCTGATGCAGATCGTGATCGAGAACGCCGGGGCACGCTGGGGCGTCTTGATCCTCGAGGACGAGCGTCCGCTCGTCGCCGTGGCGAAGCAGCCGTCGAAGGACGGGCCGGGTGGCGTCACGCTGCACGAGAGCCTCGAGCAGACCCCCGTCGCCTTCTCCGAGGCCATCGTGCGCTACGTGCAACGGACCCAGGAGGTGGTGGTGCTCGATGACGCCTCCACCGCCACCTCCTTCGATTCGGATCCCTACATCGCGGCGAACCGGCCCAAGTCGGTGCTGTGCATGCCGATCATCCACCACAAGAAGCGCGCGGGCATCCTCTACCTGGAGAACGAGCTGCTCGCGAATGCCTTCACCCCGGAGCGCTGCAAGGTACTCGAACTGCTCACCGCCCAGGCCGCCATCTCGCTGGAGAACGCCAAGCTCTACGACACGCTCGAGATGCGGGTGAAGGAGCGGACGCGGGAGCTGTCCGAGACACTCCAGCGCCTCCAGGACACGCAGAAACAGCTCATCCTCCAGGAGAAGCTCGCGTCGCTTGGCAGCCTGACGTCCGGGATCGCGCATGAGATCAAGAACCCGCTCAACTTCGTGAGCAACTTCGCCGAGTCCGCGGTATCGCTGGTCGCGGAACTCCGCGAGGAGCTCAAGCACCAGCGGGAGGACCCGAAGCAGGCGAGACCCGAGAACGTGGAGCAGATCCTGGATGACCTCTCGCAGGGAGCGACGAAGATCCGCGAGAACAGCGCGCGCGCGGACCGGATCGTCCGCGCGATGCTCGAGCACGCGCGGACGGGTTCCGGGAAGATCCGGCAGGTGGAGCTCAATGCACTGGTGCGCGAGCACGTGAGCCTGGCCATGAGCGGCCGGAAGGTCCGTGCCGGCAGCGAGATGGTCATGCCCACGCTCCTCGCCCACTACGACGAGTCACTCGGGAGCGTGTCCATCGCACCGGAGGACATCGGGCGGGTCATCCTGAACCTCACCAACAATGCCCTCTACACGCTCGCGGCCAAGAAGAAGACGCGAGGCAGCGGATTCACGCCCCAGCTCATGGTGTCGACCCAGGATCTGGGCGAGCGTTTCGAGATCCGCATTCGCGACAATGGGATGGGGATCCCCACGTCGGTGAGAGAGAAGATCTGCACCCCCTTCTTCACCACCAAGCCGCCAGGCGAAGGGACAGGGCTTGGCCTGTCGATCAGCCACGACATCGTCGTCCAGGGTCACGGCGGAGGTCTGAGTTTCACCTCCGCGGAGGGAGAGTACACCGAGTTCGTATTGGTGTTGCCCAAGCGCGCGAGCATCGGGCAGTTGGATTCGCTCAGGTGACGTGGCCCGCGTCGAATGCCGCCCTTGCCGACGAGGGGCCGCCGTCCTGGCACGCCTCCAGCCAAGCCTGGTTCTCTTTCAAGTGGGAAGCCCCACGCACGGGTTGCATCATGGCTCCCGAGAAGACCTTCGAGGGGGGTCGAGATGGAGAAGCGTCGCGAGAGCAGGAAGCGGATGGGGTGGATCCTCGTGGCCATGGGACTGGGAGGACTCGCCGCCGTAGGGTACGGGGTGGGCCGCGCGCCGTCGGAGCCCGAGAGCAGCGCGAGCCCGTGCACTCCCGGCCACGTGGACCCCGAGCGATTGAAGGCGCATGTACGCACCCTGAGCGAGACCTTCGTGCCTCGCGATCACCTGCACCCGGAGAACCTGGAGCGCACGGCGGACTACCTCGCCGAGGCGCTCACCCGCGCGGGCGGCCGTGTGCGCTCGGAGCCATACTCGGTGGGGGAAACACGCTACCGCAACGTCGTCGCCACCTTCGGACCGGAGAGCGGGGAGCGGCTCGTCATCGGCGCGCACTACGACGCGGCCGAAGGAGCACCGGGCGCGGATGACAACGCCAGTGGGGTGGCGGGCCTGATGGAACTGGCGGTGCTGCTCGGGGCGCGCCCCCCGCCGATGCGCGTGGACCTCGTGGGCTTCACCCTGGAGGAGCCTCCCCACTTCCGCCAACCCACCATGGGCAGCAAGGTCCACGCCCGGGCGCTGCGCCAGCAGGGGGTGAAGGTGCGCGCGATGATCTCCCTGGAGAGCCTGGGCTACTTCTCCGACGCGCCCAACAGCCAGCGCTACCCGGTGGCCGCGCTCGAGTGGCGCTATCCCTCCCGAGGCCAGTTCATCGCCGTGGTGGGACGCACCGACGAACAGGCCCTCATCACCACCGTGCACGACGCCCTGCGCGCGCGGGAGGGCCTGGCCACCGAGTCATTGGCCGCGCCTCGCTCGCTCACCGGCGTGGACTTCTCCGACCATGCGAGCTTCTGGGACGAGGGCTACCCGGCCGTCCTCGTCACCGACACCGCCCTGTTCCGCAACCCCGGCTACCACACGGCCGAGGACACCTGGGATCGGCTCGACTACGCACGCATGGCGCTCACGGTCCAAGGCGTCCAATGCGCCGTGGAGGCGCTCCTCCCACGGCGGTGACGGGTGAACCAACTCGGGCAGTGTGTCAGACGACTCGTAGGGGCGAGGTGTCGATACGATTCCTTTGACACCTTCGCCGGAGACACCTTCGCCGACGAGGACGTCAGCGTCCGAGATGCCGACGTCGCAGGCCCACGGCGAGCGCGCACAAGCTGAGCCACAGCATCGACGTGTCCCGGCCTGGGGCTGAGCAGCCGAATCCATCCCCGATCGACGCGCGATCAGCAGCCGCGACGCGGAAGTGCCAGGAGGCGGGGCTGTCGTCCTCGTTGCCCGCGCGGTCCCGGGAACGCACCCTCACTGTATGCGAACCATCGGGCACGTCCGTGAAGATGCCCGAGGCCGGACAGGGGTTGAATGCCCCCCCATCCAAGCTGCACGTGTAGGTCACCGTCTCCTCGCTCGATCCGAATTCGAAACGAGGGTTGTGCTCATGGATGGTCCCCTGGGGCCCAGAGACGAAGGTGTCCGGGGGCGTGATGTCCACGAGGAAGGTACTGGGCGTGCTGTCGAGGCTCTGCACGGCATCCACCGCCGCAACGGCCCGCACCGTGTGCGAGCCCTCGGCAAGGTCCTGGGGAAGCGCGAAGGAGAAACTCCCCGAGGCATCGGACAACACCCGGCCGACCTCCTCTCCATCAATGAGGAGGAGGATCTCGGTGTTGGGTGATGCCCGCTGCGGGTAGAGCGCGGAGGTGCCCGTGATGCGGGGACGCACGTTGTTGGTGATGGTCCCGTTGGGAGGTGTGACCACGGTGGGCGGCGTGGGGATGATGAAACCGTAGGCCAGCTTGATAGGCGTGCTGTTAACACCCGCCTGGGCACCGTAGGAATACGCACTGGCGTCTTGCTGTGCTCCGGGGGAGGACCCCATGGAGAGGATCTCGCAACTGGCTCCCGGCTCGGACTGGAACAGCGCCTGTCCCCCGCCGCCTCCTCCTCCCGGACCGACCCGCGGGGTGGGCGAGGAGCCACCAATACCACCCGTCACGGCGGCGATGTGACACCCGGCCGACCTGACGATGCGCACGTAGAGCGCGCCACCTGCGCCACCGCCACCGCTCCCCTCATAGGCCGACCCCCCCAAACCGCCCGAGGCGTCGAGCACCCCCCCACCCATGAGCTGGCGGGCTCGCAGGAAGACGGCCCCGCCTCCGGCCCCGCCGCTTCCCCCGAATGATGTGGAAGGGCCATGGCCCGCGCCGCCGCCCCCGCCGAACAGGAGTCGGGTCAACAAGGGGGCGGAGACGGCCGCCCCTCCCTTTCCTCCTACGTCCCGCCCACCATCGTTCGCGTCCGAGCGTCCACCCTGCCCGCCGCTACCGCCGTTGCCTCCCCCTCCGCCTCCAGACCGGAAGCAGATGCCGCCGCCCGCGCCATTGGCCACGTTGCCCCGCCCGGTCTGGGAGGCGCCATAACGGCTCACCCCCGCGAGACCCTCGCCCTTTTGAGCGCCATTGGGCACGCCCTCGTCCAGCTCGATACAGCCCCGGGTCACCCATTCATTGGCGACGTACTGACCGCCCCGGAAACCCGAGTCCCTCGCGGAAATGGAGCCCTGGTTGTTCACCTCGTCGGTGGCCAGGAACGCGACGACGCCGCCCACGCTCCCATTCCAGCGAGCGGCCGTGAGGCTCCCACCCGCGGGAACGGTGACAGTGGTGTATTCCGGCACGCGGATGACCTGGCTCAGGTTGGCCGGATAGTCCTGGACGAGGGGAGCGGTCAGCCGCAGCGTCGAGGGCGTCACCTCGGCCAGCCGCGCGAACTCCCAACGCCCCGCCCCGCTGGTGTTCACGTCCACGGGACCCGGGTCTCCAGACGCGGGAGCGGGCGAGAGGCCCGAGACCTGATACACGAGCACCAGGTCGCCTTGCGCGAAGCAGGTGTCCGCGAGACAAGCGCCTACCTCCAAGGAGGTGGCCTTGCGAGCCGCGGGGGCTGTCAGGGGCGCGTAGGCGTTGATGACGGTGTTCGACCCGGTCACGGTGAGCGCCCCGTCGCGTCCCGAGCCCAGTCCGAAGGTGTCGGGTTCCGCCCGAGCCAGTAATGGGCCCAGGGCCAGCAGGCCCACGGCGGGAAGCCACTTCCGCATGAATGGAGTCATGATCTTGGGTTCCCTTCGTCATTGAAGCGCGCGACATTGGAGGCCAGCTCAGTGCGCCCGAAGGCCACGCCGAGCAGTACCCGGAAGACGGGCGTGCCCAAGCCCGTCGTGGCTGGAGTGCCCAACTGCTCGGTCCGCAGGTCGTCCCCGCGCTGCCATGCCACCAGGGGCAGCTGGGCGTTCAATTCCAGCCAGCGCAGCGGAGCCCAGGCCAGCAACACGTGCGCCATGGCACGATCCGACACCAAAGCGCCCTTGCGGACTCCATCCAGGTAGAACACCAGGGGGTTGCGCTCGTAATGGCCCGCGACCGAGAGGCGGAATCCTCCTCGGGGCAACAGCTCTCCCGACCCCAACACCAGTGAGCCCTTGCCGCTGGGATTCAGCTCCAGGCGCTCCAGGTCGAAGACCGGAAGACCGGCGGGTTGGGCGAACGAGACCGAGGCTAACAACAGCGCCGCCACGAGAACCAGACGCACGTCTCTCACCCAGCGCCTCGGGGGGCAAGGCTTCGCGTGACTCACGAACTCTCCATATCGGCGAAGAGGTGCGCCTCATCGCGCTCCTACCCGGCCCTGTCATCAATGCATCTCAAGAATGACAAGAAGCGTGGCATGAAGCCGCGAGGCGCACAGCAGAAATCCTTGCCGCCCATGCTCGTTCGATGCGTATCGAGCAATTGGAGCAGGGCTCTGGGGTTCCCCTCACACTAATGCATCTCAAAAATGACAGGAAGCGTGGCATGAAGCCCGAGGCGCACAGCAGAAATCCTTGCCGCCCATGCTCGTTCGATGCGTATCGAGCAATTGGAGCAGGGCTCTGGGGTTCCCCCCACACTGGGACCCACCGCCCCGTCCGTAAGCAACCCCAGGCCCCCTAATCCCCTGAGGAGCCGTGTTGGCGGGGCAGCCATGGCCGACGTGTGCCCCATGGGCGGCCTCGAGTCACTTCCGCGTGAGGTCGAGCATGCGCATCAGGTCCAGGGGGATGGGGATGATGGTCTGATTGCCCCCTCCGGTGATCTCCACGAGCGTCTGCAGGTAGCGCAGTTGGAGGGTGATGGGATTGCGGCTGAGCACCTCGGCGGCCAGGCTGAGCTTCTCGGCGGCCTGGTGCTCGCCCTCGGCGGCGATGATCTTCGCGCGGCGCTCGCGCTCGGCCTCCGCCTGCCGGGCGATGGCGCGCTGCATCTCCACCGGCAGGTCGATGTGCTTCACCTCCACGTTGGAGACCTTGATGCCCCAGGGGTCGGTGTGGGCATCCAGCACCTTCTGGATCTCCCGGTTGATGCGCTCGCGTTCGGAGAGCAGCTGGTCCAGCTCGACCTGACCGAGGATGGCGCGAAGGGTGGTCTGGGAGAGCTGGCTGGTGGCGTAGAGGTAGTCCTCCACCTGGAGCACCGCCTTGTCGGCGTGGATGACGCGGAAGTAGACGACGGCGTTCACCTTCACGCTGACGTTGTCCTTGGTGATGACGTCCTGGGGGGGCACGTCACGCGCGACGGTGCGCAGGTCGATGATGACGATGCGCTCGATGAAGGGGATGATCCACCGGAAGCCGGCGCGCTTGAGGCCCACGAAGCGGCCGAGCCGGAAGACAACGCCGTTCTCGTACTCATTCACGATGCGCACGCCGGAGAGGAAGGCGAGCACGAGGATGCCCAGGGGAATGAGCAACCCGAGGGCGCCATAGACGTCGTTCATGTCTTGACCTCATCGACGAACAGGGTGAGCCCCTCCACCCGGCGCACCACCACGCGGGAGCCAGGAGGAAGGGGGGTGGAGGAAACAGCGGACCAGCGCTCGCCATGGACGAACACCGCGCCGCCGGAGGGCGAGACGGTGTCGAGCGTCTGACCCACCTCGCCGATGAGGCCCAGGTCTCCACCCTGTTGGGGCTGGCGGCGGGTTTCGGCGGCGCGAAAGGCGAGATAGACGGCCGCCCCGGCGACGAAGACGGCGGTGGGGATCAGCGTGGACAGGGGAACCCGAGGCGGGCTGTCGAGGAACCACCCCGGGTCGAAGCGGTCCATGAGGAACACGCCGCCGAGCACGAGCAGCCCCAGGCCGGCGGCACCGAGCAGGCCGCTGGTGACGAAGAGCTCGGCCACGAGCAGGGCGACCCCCAGCAGCAGCAGCACGATGGCCCCGGCGCGCACGGGCAGGGCGGAGGAGGCGAGCAGGGCCAGCACGAGGCACACCACGCCGGTGAGACCGGGGACGAAGAGGCCGGGGTGGGTGAACTCCACGGCGAAGCCGAGGCCCGCGAGAAGGAAGAGGATGTAGACGACGGCTGGCTGGGCGAGGGCGTGGAGGGCGCGCTGGGAGAAGGAGGGTTCCAGTTCCACGAGCCAGGCGTTGGCGGTGCGCAGCGTGACGGGGGAGTCGGCGACGGTGACGGAACGGCCGTCGGCCCACTGGAGAAAAGCCTCCTGGGTGGGGGCCACGTGCTCGATGACGCGCAGCTCGAGGGCCTTCTCGGCGGGGACGCTCTCGCTCTCGCGAACAGCGCTGATGGCCCACTCGGCATTGCGGCCGCGCTGTCTGGCGATGGACTCGACGAAGGCGACGGCGTCGTTCTCGATCTTCCGGGCCATCTCCTTGCCTCCGGTCTGTTCGGGGTCCTGCCCGGAGAGGCCGGAGACGGGGTGGGCGGCGCCGATGTTGGTGCCGGGCGCCATGCCCGCGAGGTGGGAGGCCAGGGTGATGAAGACTCCGGCACTGCCCGCCCGGGCGCCGGAGGGGCCGACCCACACGAGGACGGGGACGCGGGCCCCCAGGAAGGCGCGGACGATGTCGCGGGTGGACTCGAGCTCTCCGCCAGGAGTGTCGAGCCGGACGAGCAGGGCCTGATGACCGGCCTCCTGCGCGCGGCGGACGCAATCGACGAGGAAGGCACTGGAGCCGGCATCCACGGTGCCATCCAGGACGCAGCGGGAGACCACGGCGGGGGGAGGAGCATCCGCACGGCTGGTTGCCTGGCCAAACATCACCATCCCCAGCACGAGCACTCCCCACACCGAATGCCCAGACTTGCTCATGGCGCCGGTCCCCGTGTCCCATCCGTGAATCCGTCTGGGACATCTGGCCACCGCGCCCCAGGGTGTCGCCCCTCCCTGAAGGCCATCCATCCAGCCGCGAACTCCCCCCAGGGGCCAGTGTCTCCTGGTCTACACCGCGGCCAGCCCGTGTCTGGCTATGACCAGACCAGCGGCAGGCGCGTGAGGGCCAGGGCGAAGCCCCCCGAGAACCGGGGCGGGGCCTGGGGATCCAACCGGAACGGCGGCACGCGCTTCAACCACTCCTGGTAGAACACCTTCATCTCCAGGCGGGCCAGGTTCAGGCCGACGCACCGGTGCGGACCCGTGTTGAACGTCATGTGCTGCTCCGTCCGGCCGATGACGAACTGCTCGGGGTTGGGGAACGCCGCGTCGTCGTAGTTGGCCGCGGGCAGGAGCAACAACAACGCATCGCCCTGCTTGAACTGGACGCCATGGCAGACCGTGTCGCGCGTCACGTGCCGGGGAATGGACGCGATGCCATAGAGCCGCAGCAGCTCCTCGATGGCTCCGGGAATGAGGCTGGGGTCGGCCCGGAGCTTCGCCTGCAGCTCCTGATCGCGCGCCAGGTGCCGGACACCAAAGCACAGGGCATTCACCACGGTGTCCAGCCCCCCGAGGAACAGGAGGATGCTGTAGCCCATCATCTCGTGGAACGTGGGGTTGCGGCCGTCGAGGTTCGCGTCGAGCAGCCGGCTGATCAGATCATCCTCGCGCTTGTCCTGCCGGGCCTGAATGGTCTCCGCCAGGATTCCGGCGATCTGCTTGAAGGTCTTCGCGCGGGTCTCGGGATCCACCGTGGCGGACGCCGCCTGCAAGGCCAGCTCACGAAACTCCGCCAGACGGTTGGTCGGCATGCCGGCCAGCTTCAGGAACAACGTGACGGGCAGCGGCTCGGCGATGTCCGGGAGGAAGTCGCAGCGCCCCGCGGCGAGCACCTTGTCGATGAGCTCGTTCGTCATGGCCCGGATCGCCGTCTCCAGTCCGGCCACGGATTTGGCCGACAGCGGCTGGTTGAGCGGGGTCCGGTACATCGTGTGCTGCGGCGGATCCACCGAGATGGGCAGCAGCGACAACCCCCCCGTCGCTTCCTTGCTGTGTTCCCCCGGGTTCCTGCTGCTGTAGACCTCCGGGTCCATCGTGATGTCCACGATGGCCTTCTTCCGGGTCACGAACCAATGGCCCCCATTGTACGGAGAGAAGAAGATGGGCGGGGCCTCACGGATGAGCGAGCGCATCCGGGCGTGCGGATCCTCGAGCACCCGCGGATCCGTGGCGATGTCATATTCGTAGACCAGCTCCGGCGGAACGTGCGCGGGGATCTTGTCCACCTTCTGTCCGTTGAAAGCTTGCATGTTCGAACCTCTGGGGTTGTTGGAGAAAGGGTGATGGAGAGGCTCACCGCGCCTCGATCAGCATCGGCAAGCCGTTGCTCGAGCCGAGGGTGCCGAACATGTCGATTCGCGGCACGTGGCCGGGCTTCAGGCGCAGCTTGAAGCGGCGTGCGAGCATCGCCGTCATCACGTGGGTCTCGAGCAGGGAGAAATTATTGCCCAGGCAGATGCGCGGTCCGATGGCGAACGGGTGGTAGGCGTGAGCATGGCGTGCCGCCTCGCGCTCGGGCAACCAGCGGTCGGGATCGAAGCGCTCCGGCTCGACCCAGAAATCCGGGTGCCGGTGGGTGCCGTAGGAGAAGACCAACATCCTCGTGCCCGCCGGGATGCGGACCCCATCGAGCTCGTCATCGGCCACGGCATCACGGGCGTACATCGGCGCGGCCGGATAGAGCCGGAGGACCTCCTTCACGACCTGGAGGGTGTACGGGAGCTTCTTCAAGTCGTTGAGCGTCGGAGGCGCGTCGCCCAGCACCGAGTCCAGCTCGGCGTGCAGCCGCCGCTCCACCTCCGGGTTCTGGGACAGCGCGTACCACAAGAACGAGAGTGTCCGTGCCGTGGTCTCATGCCCGGCGGCGAACATGGTCAGGCCATTGTCGATGAGGAGCTGCTCCGCCATGAGCGTCCCCGTCTCCTCGTCCCGGATCGTCATCAGCTTCGTCAGCAGATCGTCCGGCCACTGCTCGGTGGGGAGGGCCCGGCGCCGCTCGATGAGCTCGCGGATGTAGGCCGTCACGAGCTTGTGGGCCCGGCGGAACCGCAGGTTGCCGGGGGTGGGCACCCACCGCGGCACCTGAACGGGGCGCATCCCCATCTCCGAGATGTGGGAAACCATCGTCTCGATGGAGTTCTTGATGCGCACCAGGGCCTCGTCCGACTCGGTGCTGAAGACCGAGTGAAGGATGACGGAGGCGGTGACCCGCATCATCTCCTCGAGCATCTCGACAGGGCGGCCGGAGCCCTGGAGCTGGGACCGCCAGCGCTCGATGAGCTGCTGCGTGTCGGAGAGGAAGATGGGGTAGAACTTCTCCACGCCGCGAGGGGTGAAGAACGGCGCCATGAGCCTGCGCTGCCAGCGCCAGTCCTCCCCGGTGGCGGTGACGATGCCATTGCCGAGCAGCTGCTCGCGGAGGACGTCGTAGCTCGCGCCCTTGTCGTAGCTCTCGCGGCGCGTGACGTTGACGTGGCGGACGTGGTCCGGGTGGGTCACCAGCACGAGCGACTGCGCACCCATCCGGATGCGGAGCAGATCCCCGTGCTGGCGCCAGGTGTTCGTCATCCAGCCGAGGAACCCCTCTCGCCGGATCGCCTTGAGCAGCTCGAGGGTGGAGGGGGCGTACTCCTTGAGGGGACGGGGCGTGTCGATGGCGAGTGCCGTATTCATGGTCGTGGGGTCCTCGGGCAGGCGCCCCATGCGAAGGCGCCTGAACCTCGTGGCAGTTTATGCCACGGAACTGGCAGAAACCGCCACATGCGTCAGCGTGGGGAGATGGGTGCGCGACCGCGCCCGGCTGTGACAGTTCCCGCCACGACTTGTTAAGTTCCGTACCATGCCCCAGCGAGTGCGCCCCCAACCCCAGGAACGACCGGCCGCGGGTACGGACCGGGAACCTCCGCCCCTCACCCTCGCCCCGCGCGAGGGGCGCGACCGGGCGATGCTCGAGGCCTCGCGCGCCATCATCGACCTGTTCCTGCGGAAGCGGACGAGTGACTTCTCCGTCAAGGAACTCGCGGCCCACGCGGGCCTCTCCGAGCGGACCTTCTACCGGTACTTCCCCCGGAAGGAGGACGCCATCCGCCCAGCCGTCGACGCGTCGCTCGCACGTCTCGTCTCCGACGTGCGCGCCGCCCCCCGCGACAAGCCCCTGCGCGAGGCGATGGTGGAGGCGCTCGGCCGACTTCCCGTGGAGGAGGACCCCATGAGCTGGGAGAACTTCCTCCCCGTGCTCAACGAGACGGAGAGTCTCCGCGCGGTGTGGCTGCAGATCCTCACCAACGCGGAGGTGGCGCTCGCGCACGTCGTCGCCGAGCGGCTGGGGATCTCTCCGGACTCGCAGCGGGCGCGCCTGGCCGGCGCTGTCCTGGCCACCGCGGGACGCCTCGCGCTGGAGCAGCCGTTCTCCGCGGGGCGGAAGCGAGACCTGGGCGAGGCTTTCGCCGAGTGCCTCGAGTTGCTCGGCCCGACCCTGTTCGAGGAGCCCGCGGGCGGGCGCCAGTCCGCGAGACGCCCGCCGCCCCAGCGCTCCCGCCAGGCACGCAGGTAGGAGCAGCACCCGACGCCAGGGCATTCCTACTACTCCTCGAGGGGTACAGACACACAGAGAACCACGGCGGTACATCTCCTGGTTCGAATCAGCAGGCGACGTTCGTCCTCATCGCGAGGGGAGTGCCTGAGTCATCAGGAGAAAAGAATGTCTCTCAAGGACGAGGCGCGCAGAGAGTACGAGGAGCTGAAGAGCCACTTTCGCTCCATGAACTTCGAGGAGTTCAAGGGCGGTGGATGGTTTCCAAAGTATGTCCGGTGGATGCTCGAGGAGTATTCGAAGGGCGTTGATGCCGAGTACATCCGCCGCAAATATCCCGGCGCGGGCCCTGTCAATCAGGCCAACAAGGCGATCGCCATCGCGAGCAAGTACTCCTCCCTGGTAGGCGGAGCCAGCGCGGCCGCCGTGACGGGGCTGGAGCTCGCGGTTCCGACACCGGGTGGGCCCCTCGCGGTGGCAGGGGTCGCCACGTCCATCATGGCCGACATCGGCCTCAACACCCGGCTTCAGCTCAGGACGACCTACGACCTTTCCGTCATCCACAACGCCCCGCTCTCCCTCCAGGATGCCGAGGATTGCTACCTCATCTTCTGCAACGCCTTGGGCTTGAAGATGTCGGAGGTCCTGGGTGAGTTCGCCCTCTCCGTCGGCCCCAAGATCATCCAGTACAACGTCCGGAAACTCCTGCGCGGCGGGTTCCGCAAAGCCCTTGTCGAGCTCATCAGGCGCGTGGCTGGGACGGCCATCGCCCGGAAGCTGACCGAGCGGGCCATGTTGCGGCTCCTCGTTCCTGGAATCAGCATCCCGATCTCCGCGGGCGCCAGCTATCTCTTCACGAAGAGCATGATGAAGGTCGCGAACATCCAGATGCAAAGGCGCGGGAGTGTGATCGATCCGTTGATTCGGCTCTACCGCACGGACAAGTCCATTCCGCGCGAACTCCTCATCCAGGGGCTCATCGTCGTGATGGAGGCGCCCCGCCGGGAGGGTTGGAGTGAGGAGCAGATGAATGCGCTGCGCCATACGCAGAACTTTCTCGCCCTCAATGATGAGCAGATCGCCGCGCTCGAAGGCTGGTGGGAGCGGGGGGCGAACGAGTTCGCCGCGAACCTCCCTCCCCTCTCCCGCCCAGCCAGGGCCGCATTCCTCCAGTTCCTCGCGCGCGCGGCCGCACTTGGAGATGAAGCGCACGAAGGACAGTACGTCACGGCGCTCCGGGCGATCGCTACGCGGTGGGACCATCCCTTCGGTTCCGAGGACATGGATGAAGCCCGGAAGGCGGTCGGTTGAACCCGCCAGGAGCGGAAGGACACCCATTCGCCATGCCAGGACCACGGGAGGCCTGGGTGCCGCTGGATCGAGACGGCCTCCAGTAGGATGAGCCCATGCGCATCGAACACATCGCCATCTGGACGCGGGACCTCGAGCGGCTCCGCTCGTTCTACGAGACGTATTTCCAGGCCAGCACGGGGCCTCGGTACGTCAACGAGCGCAAGCGCTTCTCCTCGTACTTCCTGAGCTTCGCCTCGGGCGCGCGCCTGGAACTCATGGCGAAGCCCCATCTGGTGGACGCGAGCGGCAACTCCGACACGCCCCCCACCGGCTATGCGCACCTGGCGCTCTCGGTGGGCTCGCGCGAGGAGGTGGACGCCATGGCCGAGCGCTTCCGCCGTGACGGGCTCCCCGTGGTGGATGGCCCCCGGCAGACGGGGGACGGCTACTACGAGTGCGTCGTGCTCGATCCCGACGGCAACCGCATCGAAATCACCGTGTGAGCCGTGTGCCCTGTTCCCCGGCGCCCTCCGCGAAAGGAACGGGGTGAGGGTGCTTGACGTACTCGGGACGAGAGCACCCGGGCGAATGAGTACCTGCTCGATGACCTGACGGTCGAGCGGGAAGAAGCGTTGAAAGCACGGCCGGGTCCTCCGCTTGTCCGGCTGGCGTGGTTGGTGCTGCGCTACGGACGGACTGGGGAACTGGCGCGCGAGCTGCCGGAGTGGGTGGGCCTCTTCGCCCAGGTCCAGGCGGCTCCAGAGGGTACCGAACAGCTGAGGGTGGTCATCCGTTACCTGCTGTGGACCGGGGACAAGGCCGTCCACGACAGCACGGGTCAGGTGCTACATTCAGTCCTGGATGAGCAACGCACGGAGGAGTTGATGCGAAGCTATGGCGAGGAACTCATCGAGCAGGGACGTCAACAGGGCCTGGCGCAGGGCCTGGCGCAGGGGCTGAGCCGAGGACGTGCCGAGGGCATCCTGCGGATTCTCAACATCCGGGGGATTCACGTGGAGGAAGGAGTCCGGCAGCGCATCCTCGACTGCACGGACGTGGACACGCTCGACAGCTGGTTCGACCGGGCCCTCCAGTCCACGAGCCTCTCCGAAGTGCTGGACGGCGAGGCACACGCCTCTCGGCGAAAGGACTCGTGACACGGTCTCCGCTCGCGTGCCTCTGACGTGGAGGCGGCGGGAATCGAACCCGCCGCCTGTCACTCCCAGAACTCCGGATGAGGTGTCAGACGACTCGTAGGGGAGGCCCAGTGGGGAAGGTCCAGCCCGGCTCAAAGTCCGTCGGGATAGCACCATCCGGAGGTGTTATCGGTCCCACCGTTGGCGAGCGGGTAAGCGATATAGCCAAGCTCTTCTCCCGCGCCGCAGTCCGAGCGGGCGCGTGCGTAGCGGTAGCAGGTGCCACGGCCCGAGCGTGTCAGGTCGACGCAGACGCCTCGTGCACCTTCGACGCCGCAGTACTCGGCCCAGTTGACGCTACAGGTCTCGCCGATGTGCGCCGGATCGAAGAGATAGCCGATGGGCTCCATGACCGACTGCTCGATGCACAGGCCATAGACGCCGCACACCGTGCCGGTCGGGCACCCCGGATCCGCCGCCATGAAGTCGCACGTGGCGAGGCACTGCCGCGTGTCGGTGTAGGTGTCAGAGCAGGCATGGCCAGGGGCGCAGTCCGTCGACGCGAGCTGGTCCACGCTCGCCGCGGGTGTGTACGTGCACGCCTCTCCCTGCGTCTTGGTGCCCAGCGACTGCTCGAGCGTACCGTCACTGGCCACGGTGTCGTCGGCGACACAGGTGTGGTTCGGGGGGATCGTGGTCAGCGCACCTTCGCGGGGATCGCAGCCGCCGTGGCGGATCGTGCTCCACTGCGCGAACCGGATCCAACGGCACTCACCGCCCTCCACCGGTGCGGTTCCGGCGTACGGCACACGGAGCGGCGGCGCGGCCACCGACTCGCGCAAGAGCACATTGGCGATCGCGCCGGCGGTCTGCTGGGGCGTGAGTTTGCTCGCGAGGAAGAGCTTGCCCGACTCGGCGACGAAGGTCTTCGCCGTCGACGCACCGGCGTCCTGGTAGCCATAGACGCACTGCTCGCACGAGAACAGGCTGGTGCCGCCGTTGGCCAGCTCATGAAGCCCCAGGGCGGTGTTCACGTCCAATCGGATGTACGCGGGATCCGCCAACGCGGGATCCCCGAGGTTCGAAAACTCCCCGCGATACGTCGGCTGTTGCCCATACATCACGGGTGACAGCTCGATGCCATTCTTGAGCTCGCCGAGGGTGAGCTCCGTACACCCGGCGGGCGGTGACAGCCCCAATGCCCACTGCTCGAGTGCTTGCACGGAGTCCCGCTCGGGAACCGGAGCTTGTTGTGTTTCCCGGCCACACCCGCCCACCACCGTCAGCAGAACCACGCCCCACCGCCACGCACTGGAAGATGCAACGTCGACTCGATGGTACGTCATGTGCCTTGCCCCATTCGCGAGTGGCTGAAATATTCCAGCCCAGCAGATTCATGGTTCACATGATTTACGCGGAGTGGTCAAGACAATTGCAGACATGAGAAGAGAACAGGAGACGCGGCGGGAGAATCATTTTCTCATGGCCGAAGAAAGTGCACGCTGGCTGTGCGCCTTGGCGAGCCTGTAGGTGGCCACGGTGAAGAACGCGTTGCGAGCCAGACGGCGACCGAGCTCATCCTGGTCGGGAGAGTCCTGCTCCGCGAGATCCGGGTAGTAGCGCTTGGGGAATCTGACCTGGGTGACGCTCACCGCCAGATCGACGATCTGGCTCGGGTTGCCCTTGAGCTGGTCAAGCACCACGCTCCCGTCATTGACGTCAGTCCGTGGTGCGGGGGGCCCGCGCATTGACCGCGCTTCGCCGGGCGACCTCGATGAGCTGTTCGCGCAGCCAGAGATGCCCGGGGTCCTCCTGGCAGCGCGGGTGCCAGGCCGCCGACAGCGTGAAGTCCGGGAGAGTCAGCGGCAGTTCGAAGCTGTCGAGTCTGTCGGCGAAGCCCGCCAGGAAGCGGGCGGGCAGCGTACACACATAGTCGGTGGCCTCGAGCACCATGGGGGCCAGGGTGTAGGTGTGGACCGAGACCGCGACGGTGCGCTGGTGACCCTGTTTCTCCAGGTGCTCATCCATGAAACCGTGAAAGCTTCCGCCGACGGACGACACGAGCACGTGCTGGAGCCCGCAGTACTCTTCGAGGGTCAAGGTGCCCGTTCCTCGGGGATGCCCCTTGCGCTGGGCCATCCGGAAGCGCTCGTCGAGGAGCTTGCGCATCTTCATCCCCCGGGGAATCGTCCGCTCCGAGCCGAGCAGGACATCCACCTCGCCTCGCTCGAGCAGGCCCGGCAGGAGCTCCGCGCGAGGGCCCTGGAACGAGACGCGGATCCCGGGTCCCGCCCCTGAGCGCAGGCGGTGGAGCAGGCCGAGCCCGAGCATCACCACCGCGTTGTCATTCGCCACGATCGAGAAGACGCGCTGGGCGGTCATCGGATCGAAGACCGGTGGGCGCTTGACGATCCGCTCCAACTCCTCAAGGGCCGCCCGCAGGGGCTCCTTCAACTCGAGCGCGCGGGCCGTGAGGGCCATTCCCCGCCCTGTCTCCGAGGGGACGAGCAGCGGATCCTGGAACACCTCGCGCAGCCGGGCGAGTTGGGCGGACAGCGCGGGCTGGCTGAGGCCCAGCCGGGCCGCGGCCCGCGTGACGTTGGCCTGCTCGAGGAGCGTGTCGAGCGAAACCAGCAGGTTGAGGTCCACACCGCGGATATCCAGCATGTTGATGGGTCCCATCCAGGTAATCGATTTCAAGCAGCCATGGGGCGTCGGTTATCGAAGAGTCTTCACGGGGAGGACCCGTGCCTCCGTCGCTGGCGTCAACGGCCTGGACGGTGTTCGCGAGGCCAGCTTCATTCAAACAAAGGAGACGTCCCATGACGATGAATACAGTTCTTGGGCCCGCCACGATGGCGGCCCTCCTCACCGCCGCGACGGGCGGCGTGTTCACGGCTACCGCTCACGCCGCCCCGCCCCAGGTTAGAACCCAGGCGCCAGCCTTCTACCGCATGAAGCTGGGCGACTTCGAGATCACGGCGCTCAGCGATGGCACCGTGTTGCAAGCAACGGACAAGGTGTTGACCAACATCCGGCCGGAGCTGATCGCGCCACTGCTGGCCGCCTCGTACCTCACCCCGCCGGTAGAACAGTCGATCAATGCCTTTTTGATCAACACGGGCTCCAAGCTATTCCTGGTGGATACGGGGGCTGGTGAGCTGTTCGGACCGGGAGCGGGCCACCTGGTCACCCACATGCGGGCGGCCGGCTACGAGCCCGAACAGGTCGACGCGGTGCTCCTCACCCATATCCACACCGACCATTCGGGCGGGCTGGAGATGGCGGGCAAGCGCGTCTTCCCCAACGCCGTCGTGTACGCGAACAAGCGCGAAGTGGACTTCTGGCTGAATCCGGCCAACGCGGAGACGGCCTCGGACATCCAGAAGCCTCTTTTCCGGCAGGCGATGATCGCGCTGAGCCCATACATCGCAGCGGGAAGACTCGGTACGTTCGAGGCGAACACGGAGCTGGCACCTGGCATCAAGACCTTCGCTGCTCCGGGCCATACGCCCGGGCATAGCTTCTACGTCGTGGAGAGCCAGGGCCAGAAGCTCGTGTTCTGGGGGGACGTGATGCATCAGGCGGCGATCCAGTTTCTCGAGCCCTCGGTGACCATCAAATACGACGTCGACTCCCATGCGGCGGAGACCCAGCGCCAGAGAGCCTTCGCCGAAGCCGCGTGGCAGGGCTACTGGGTGGCGATTGCTCACGTCCCCTTCCCGGGCATCGGCCATCTGCGCCCCAACTTCAAGGGCTACACCTGGTTGCCGGCCCACTACAGTCGCGCTCCGTGGGGCGGCTCGCCCTGACCGGGCGGTGGGAGGGTCCAAAACCGTGCGGGTCCAGGAGTAGCGCTCAGTCGGCCCGGCTTCGCAGCAGGCTCTCCAGGCTCATGTCGAGCGACAGGGCCAGGCCGAGCATGCTCTCGACCTGCGAGGAGGTCATCTTCAGGTGGGCGCTGAGCGCACCGCGGGTGCGCTCGAGCACCTCCTCGCGGGCTCGCGCGATCCAGCGGGAGATCGTCGAGGCGTTCACCCGGTACATGACGCCCAGCTTCTCGAGCTTGATTCCCTCCGCGTAGTACATGCGCAGGAGGTTGCGCTCGCGGCTCGACAGCGCCGCCATGGCCTCACGCAGCGCCGAGCGGAGCAGTTCCGCGTGGCGCTCGCGCAGCAACCGCGACTCCGGATCCAGCGCCGGGTCCATGGCCTGCAACAGGACCCGGTCCTCCGTCAGCACCTCGTGCCGGGTGCCCCGACGCAGGCTGATTCCCGTCCTCAGCGCGGCCACCCGGAGCCAGGCGGCGAGCGGCCCGAGCCCGGTATAGGCCGCGAGCTTCGGCGCCTCCCCCTCGCCCACGAGCAGTCTGTGGCCGAGCACCGACTTCACCTCATCGACGAGATCGAGCTCGGCGCCCATCCCCCGCAGCGCGGCGCGCACCTCGACGTCCAATCGATGGCTCAGCTCCCGCAGTGCGGCGGCGTCGCCCGAGAGGCACGCGAAGGCGAGCAGCAGGTCGTGCACCTGGACACAGGAGAGCACCTCCTCGAGGTCCCCTCCCTCGGTGAGCCGCTCCGCCATATAGCTGACGAACGCCACCTCATCCCCTCCGATGCCCGGGAGTCGGAGACGGGCTTCATCGAGCAGTGAGCGCAGGCGACGCTCGAGTGCGCCGATATCACCAAGCTTCGCCGCCGCCGCGGGTGCGAGGCGTTCGCGAAAGGCACGGGAAAGAGGGGGCAGGGAGTCCACACGGGCATGATACACACCGCCTCACGGGGACGGTGAATCGTGGCCCATGCTCCGGCCGCCTCCGGCACGCGCGCGGGCGAGATAGCTCCGGGCCCTGACGAGCGCTTCCTTGTTGCCGCCAGTTTCCCGCAGCTTCACGGCGCGCTCCAGTGAAGGGAGGGCCCGCTCGAAGCGCCCGAGGTGGAAGGCCGCCACGCCGATGACGTCGAGGGACGAAGCGAGGCTGGAGTGCTCGGGCCCCCACTCCTTTTCCTGGGCGGCGAGGGCACGCTCGGCCACCGTGAGCGCCTCGGCATACCGGCGCAGCCCGATCAAGGCCTCGGCGATGTGCAACAGGATGCCGGCCTTGTAGGCGCTGTCCGGCTCGAAGCTCTGCTCGTACACCGCGAGCGCCTTCTGGTACGCCGCGAGCGCATCGGCATGGCGGCCTTCCATGAAGAGGATCCTCCCGAGGATGTCGAGATCGTCGGAGACCGCGACATGCTCGGGGCCCAGCGCCTCGGTGTGGATGGCGATGGCCCGCTCCACCAGCTGCTTCGCGGCGGCATACCGCTTCTGGAGGGCCAGGAGATTGCCGAGCTCGGCCAGGACGATGCCGTGATCCGGATGCTCCGGGCCGAGCGCCTTCTCGGTGATGGCCCGCGCACGATGGAGCGCGGCGAGCGCCTCGTCGCGCCTGCCCATCCTGGAGAGCACCTGGCCGAGTTGCACCAGTGCCTTCGCGACGTCCGGATGCTCGGGGCCATGAAGCTTCTCGGCGAGGGCTCGCGCGCGGTCGTACACCCGGAACGCGCGGGCATCGTCACCACGGCGGTTCTCCTCCGTGCCGAGCGCCATCAGGATCCTGGCGACCACGGGGTGCTCACCGAGCCCGGCCTGCTCCATGATCTCGAGGGCACGCCGATAGCGCGCCGCCGCCTCCTCGTACTTTTCCTCGAGCTGGAGCACCACCCCCAGGTTGAACAGCGAGATGGCGACCTTCGGATGCCGGGGCCCGAAGACCGTCTCGAAGATCGCGAGCGCTCGCTCGTGGTGCGCGCGGGCCTCCTCGTAGAGGGAGAGACCCAAGGACGTGATGGCGACCTCGCTGAGGGACTGGGCAAGGTCCGGGTGGTCCTCGGGCAGCAGCCGGCGGTGGATCGCCAGCGCCTCCCGCGCGTCCTTCAAGGCCTCCTGATAGTCACCCTTCGCCCACAGCACGCCGCCGCGTATCGAGAGCAGCCGGGCCATTTCCAGCTCGGCGTTACCGAGGCGGACGATGGCGGCGTGCGCGTGCTTGCCGAGCGCCAGCGCCTCGTCGAAACGCGACAGCCTCCGGCCGACGATGTGGACGAGCTTCGTCCAGGCCCGCGCCGCGGTGACGTCATCGCGGCCGGCCTCCGCCGCGAGCACGGCCTCACGCAGGGTCTTCTCGGCGGCCTTCTCCTCTCCCAGAAACGCCTCGGCATCCCCCTGGAGCACACCGAGCCGCGCCTCGAGTGGCTGGTAACCCGTGGCCCTGGCCTCCTCACGTACCCCGCGCACCACCTCGAGGGCCTCCCTGGGCTTGCCCGCCTGGACGAGCGCATGGACCTCGGCCGCCTTCACGCCGAGCGCCTCCACCTTCGCGCGTACCGCCGGATCCGTCGGCGGCGGCACCTTCGCGCTCAGCGCCCGGAGGTCCGAGCACAGGGAGAGCGGAGGGAGGGCGCGCGCCGCTTCCACCGCGTGCTCCACGACACCCGGGTCCGCCCGGGTGAAGAACGTCCCGAGTGCCCTCACCTCCTCGAGCCGCTCGTCGAGGCACATCATCCGGAGCGCCTGATGCGCCTCGAGCTGCTCCCTGCGCACCTGGGTCGCCTCGCAGGCGTCCCGGCGGGCCTCGACCCAGGCACGTGTGTAGCCGTCGAGGAGCGCCGCGCTCATCCGCGCGGCGTCCCGTGCGAAGGGGGCGCCGGTGGCGAGGAACGCGTCGAGCATCGCGCGCTCGCGCTCGTCATCCCAGACGCCGGCGAGCCTGCGCTCCCCACCGGCACACACCTGGCTCGGCGACGTTCCGAGCGTGAGGGCCCCGAGCGCGCCCAGGGAGAGCAGCGCGAGGACGCCCACACCGAGGCGTACCCGGCGCCAGGGCACGGCCTGATTCGGCGAGAGCTCCGCGAGCAACGCCTCCATCGAGGCGAAGCGCTCTTCCCGCCGTGGACGCAACGCGCGGAGCAGGGCGCGCCGGACGCGCTCCGGAACCCCTCCGCCGACGGGCGGCTGCGCGGGGCCCCGCGCCTTGCTCGCCGCGAGCTCCTCGAGGCTGTTGCCCTCGAAGGCCCCGCGCCGGTAGAGCGCCTCGTGCAGCGCGACCCCGAAGCTGAACTGGTCCGCGAGCGGACCGGCCCGCTCTCCGCGGTGCTGCTCCGGTGCCATGTAGAGCGGTGTACCCATCAGCCCGCCCGTCCGGGACACCCGCGAGGACGACGAGCACCCGCCAGCCGGGCCCTCTCCAGAAGCGTCCTCGCTCGTCCACCCGGCGAGGCCGAAGTCAGTGACGCGGACGCGGCCATCCAGGCCGACCAGCACGTTGGCGGGCTTGAAGTCCCGGTGCACGAGGCCCACCGCGTGGGCCGCCGCGAGCCCCCGCCCCGCCTGCACGAAGCGCTCAAGGATCGCGTCCGCGGGATGGGGGCCTTCGTCCAGCCAGGTGCAGAGCGGCCGCCCGTCGACATACTCCATGGCGATGAAGATCTGCCCGTCGTGGCTGTTGACGTCGTAGATCGTCACCACGTTCGGATGGGAGAGCCGCGCGGCGATGCGCGCCTCGCGTACGAGCCGGGCCGAGGCGAGGTCCACCCCGATGCGCGCGGCCAGTTCGCCTCGCAGGACCTTGAGCGCCACCTTGCGCTCGAGCACGGAGTCGTGCGCGGCATACACGACCCCCATCCCTCCCCGGCCGAGCACGTCGAGCAGGGTGTAGCGGCCGAACCGCACGCCGCGCTCGAGCGGCTCGGGGCCGGAGGCGGGCGCCACGACGGCCTCGTCTTCCGCGCCTCCCGTGGTGAGCGATGCCCTGACGGCCGCGACCACCAGGGAGCGGCACGACTCGCAGATGTCGACGTGCGCGTCGAACGCGGTTGCCTCGGCGGCCGACAATCGCCCCTCGACGAAGGCAACAATCGTGTTCTCTCCAGGGTGCTTCATCGCCGTCCCAGGGCCATGCCGATTTATCCAGAATACCTGGATTAATTAGAGCATGTCGAGTGTCCGCTCCAGTCCCAGTATGGACGGTCTTGAGACCTCCATGCGAGTCAAGGCGGCGATGTTTTGTAGCCTCCTGGTGGCATGTTGGTGGCGGAGCGGGCCGGCCGCTGCCAGCGGGCACCCCGTCCAGTACGAGCTGGCTGCCGCCTACCAGCCGAAGGTTCGGGTGACCGCAGGCGCGGGGATGGACCTGGGCGCCCTGGATGCTGGGCGGCCTGTCGCATACCTGAGCCATCTGCGCTGTCGCTCACGGTGGACGCTGCCGCAGGTGCGTAGACGGCTACAGTACCTGCTCCCTCAACGCATTGAGCAGTACTAGGGCAGCACCAATTCGAAGCGCACGGCGTCGGCAACGACGTGTCCGGTGGTTCCGCCGTTTGAAATCACCACGCCGCCACTCGTCCCGGCGTTGAAGGGATAGGTGCCGAGCAACTGCCAGGAGCCGCCGTTCACCTGTTGATTCCTATACACGAGAACGGTGCCTGCGTTGTAGGTGATGCGATAGGGGACGTTGTTCGAGCGGGTATCATCAGCCGTCCATCGGGCATAGACATTGTAAGTGCCTGCCACGGGAAGGTTGGGGGTGAACCTGGCGGTCGTCGACCCCTTGCCGACGTTGTTGTCGTGGGCGTAGTCATATCCGTGAAACCCGGGGGCGCTCCTGCTGTGGACCCAGGTGCCGGTCTTGTCGCTGTTGCTGAGTCTGGCGTTGTCCACGATGACCTCGCTCGCGATGGGAGTGAAGCGAACGGCATCGGCGATGACGGTCCCGGTGGTGCCGGTCGTGCGAACCGTCACCGACGCGTTCCTCTTGGAGAGCGCGTAGGTGCCGAGCAGGTTCCAGGTGCCACCGTCAACCGTCTGATTGACAGTCACCGTGGTCGTCGTTCCATTGGCCTTGACGATGTCGACCGGAACGTTGGTGGCGCGACCGCTGCCGGAGGTCCACTGCATGTAGACGTTGTAGGTGCCGTCCTGGCTCAGGGTCGGTGTATACTGGACCGACTTGGTGCCCTTGCCGGTGTCATTGTCGTGCAGATAATTGGTGCCGATATGACCAGGGGTTACGGAGCTGGCCACCCATGCGCCGGTGCCGGCTGTCAGGGTGATGCCGGTCGAGTCCGTATTGTCCTTCACGGGCTCGGTCCGCAGGTAGACGCGGCTGTAATCCCATTCGTAATATTTTCCCGCCAGCTCGGAAGCAGGGATGGAAAAGTCATTTCTCGTCTCCGGCTTCCGGCTGCCCCACGTGCCGTCGAAATGGAAACTCATGTTGACGGCCGGAGCGGTCGAGCCGCCGCCAACGGTCCAGTGGATGGTGCCGCTTTGCACCTGGACGCCGTCCACGAAGGCCGCGTAGGTATTGTCCTGGCGATAGAGCCAGGTCCAGACATGCCATTCGGCTGGGTTGTAGACCGGGGAGGAATAAGCGGGGATGCCGTTGGCGGTCATGCCGTTGGCCCAGTTGGCGTGATAATTGGTCGCGGAGCTTCCTCCGACCACGCTTGAATGCCAATACCGGCCGTCGTAGTTGTTGCCGCCGCCAATCGAGGCGTTGTCATAGCCGAAACTCTCTATCAAGTCGTATTCGGCCCCCTTGTTCCAATTGTTGCCGTCGGCCCAGAGGGCGAACCAGAAGTGGCGCGGCGTGACATAACGCACCCGGGTTTCCCAGAGAACGTCCTGCCCGAGTCTAGAGCCGCCACCCGGCAGGTTCCACTTGGGCTGGAATGCCCCACTACCCGTGTTGAGCAAGTAGGGGTCAAGAGTGGTGGCACCGTTCAGCGGCACGAGATAGGTGCGCAGCGTATCCGTGAAGAACGCGCGAACCGGTGACGTGGTATCCACGCCCTCGATGGGCTGGCCCGAAATCGCGGTTGCCGCGTTCGGGGCCACCATGCTCGCGCCATAACCTGGGTTCGCGTCCAGCCCGTGCTGATCGTGATACTGGAAATGGCTGTTCATGATCGACATGTCCGTGACGGTGCTGCTGGGGCTCGTGCCGAAGTTCCAGTTCTTCACGAGAACGAAGCCGGAGCCGTCCACCGCGTATGCCGGAGCTGGTCCGACCGCCGGAGTGGCGATGGTGCCGCCGCCGATGGTTTCGGCCGCCGCCCATGCGGGAGAGAGGAGGAGGGCAAGGCCGACGGAGAGTGCGACTCCTCGGATCATGACGCGGCGCAGGGCGAATGACATTGTCGACATGAACTCCCCTTGGAACAGGCACGGAGTGCCACACCAGCGGCGTGGTGGATGAAAAGGGGCCCGCGGCAAGGCGGCGCCCCTCCTCTGCGGGAAACGAGGACCCCGAGGGGCCCTCATTCGTTGGCGACGTGCCGCGGCATCACTTCAACGCGCCCGCCGGAATCTCGACCACGTACGTATCGACGTCCGTGGCGCTGCCACTGCCCCAGTTGGAGCCGAAGACCACCCGCGTGAAGTCACGGTTGACGCTGGCGTGCGGCTCGCTCCAGTAACCGTTCGAAACGGTGCGGTGGTGCGCCAGCGTGTAGATGGTGGGGTTGGCATTGAGCTGCACGGCCATCACCTTGCGGTGCAGCCACTGCAGCGAGCCGCCGTAGTCGGCATAGGTGCTGACCACCACCCAGCCGGGTCTGGCGAACGCCTTGCCCGAGACATGCAGCGCCGTCGCGGTGCCGCTCAGGTAGGTCGAAAACAGCGCCGTGCGCACGCCCGTGCGCAGGTTCACCATGAACACGTCGCCCGCGTTGGACTGGTAGTCGACGGCCACGTAGACGTCGTCGCCGTTGGCGTCCAGCGCCAGGTCCGAGTGCTCGGACTTCGCGAGCAGCTGGGTCTTCTTGCTGAAGTCCCGAGAGAACGCCACCGTGCCCCGCGCACCGTCGCCGGACACCACGCAGGAGTTGCCGCTGGGGGACATGCTCACATGGTCGGGACGCTCACCCTTGGTGTCATACATGCCCAGGATGGTGTTGGTGTCGCGGTCCCAGGTGAACACGCCGACGCTGCTCCAGTCGCTCGCGTCGACCATGAAGCACCAGTAGCGTCCGTCCGCCGAGGGAGAGCCCTCCGATTTCGTCCATGCCGCCGCCGAGGTCGGCCACCTGGCTTTCAGCCGTGCGCCAAAGTCGCCCACGACGCGGGAGACCCCGGTCGAGACATTCAACTCGTGGAGCCGCATGCCGACGCCATTGGTGGGCAGGTAGTACAGCAGGTCCGGATTCGTCGGGTGCCATTGCGGCTCCGCGTCCGCGGCCGGGCCCGACAGCTGCTTCAGGCGCGCATGGGTGTTGGCGTCATACACATGCCAATACCCATCGAGGGCGTACACCAGTTGCTTGGTGCTGTTCGAGTTGAAGGCCTGGCGGCGCGAGTAGTCGTTTCGGGCAAAGCCCGACACGCCGTCAGCGGCGTGGTCGGTGGCGCGCACGACACACGTCTTGTAGGTGGGCTCCGAAAACGCCGCCCCCTTGGCGGGCTTCGCCACCGTGGGGATCGGCGAGGCCAGACGGGTGCTGGTAAGAGCGAAGTCGGGTGCATAGAACGAGGCACACGCCGGGCTGAGCGCCGACTCGCTCACCGGAGCCGGCTGCGTGCTGCGCTGGCACGTCTTGAACTGGCCGGGCGCGGGGTCTGGATCGAAAAAGCAGTACACGCGGCCCGCGGCCAACTCTCGAGTGACCCAGGTATCCCCTTGCCCGAATCTCACGGTCGACGGCTTGTCCAACGTGAAGGTCTGATACTGGTTCGCGACCGTCTCCCACCCCCCCGCGGCGAGTCCAGAAGCACCCGGCGTCAAAGGGGGACCGCCGTCGACCGTGTCCACGCCACAGCCCACCAAGGAGAGACACACCAGCGCCACCTTCCACACACCTACGTCGCACCTCAAGCCACGATTCATGCCAAACGCTCCTCGTTGATCGCCGACAGCAGGACACCGTCGTGTTATTCCTGACGCGCGGGGGTTGAGGGGTTTGCATTTTTTCATTTCTTGAGACTGGGCGAGGTTTCCACGGCTTCGCGCCTCCTCGTCAGGAGTGGGTTTGACTCGAGGCGGCGGGCAACCTCTATTGGAGGCGGCGGGAAGCGAAGCCGCTAACGGCGAATCCGCCTTCCCTCGGGACCAGAGGCCCACCCCCCTATTTTCCCTCTGAAAATGGGGGGCCCATCTGTCCGGGCGCGTCCATGCGCGTCCGTCCGATTTGGTCCTTTTTTGGTCCCCTTGGGCCCCTCGCTGGGAGAGAGCGGCGAGCCCTTCAGTCCTGAATCCACCTTCCGGCGCCGATACTCGAACCTACTACCACCAGCCCCCGAGGCTCCCACCGGCCCGAAGTGCCTGCCGGGCCCCGGGCGGCCCCCAGCGAGCCCAAGGTGCCCGCCATGGACGCCGTCGTGCCATGGAGACCCCCACCGCTCCGAGCCTCACATGCCAGGCCCCGGACACTGGCGCCGTTGCTGCCCTCCACACTGGCCCGGGGTTGTTGCCACGCTCTTCACGTCCTCGACCACGTTTCGGCTGTTGTGAACTGGGGCGCCTGCTCACTCCTGTTGCGGAAGACGCTTCGTGACTTCCAGGACGGAGAGCTGCCAGCACCCGCCCCCGACCCAGGGAGGCGGGTCGCTGAAATCTCGTGCCCTGGCGTTAGCACCGTGCCCGAGCATGGGCTGTCGGTTGCATTGGCGCTCGCCCCTGGCCCGAACTGCGGCTGACGTGTGCTGCTCTCCGCTCGTGCTCGTTCGTTGCTGTCGGAGCGCGCTGGCATACTGCGAACGGCCCAACCAGGACCCGTTAGGTCCTGACTCAATTGGAGAACGTAGCCATGCGTTTCCGATCGCGCATCGCTCTTCTGCTCTATGTCTCAGCCTGCGCGACGTCAGCGCCGAGCCCAAGAGAGCCAGCGGCCCGGGACCCGAGGCTCGCCAACCTCCAGCGAGCGGCGACGCGGCCCTGGACGGACGGGGGGCGTTGCACCGTACAGGAGGCTTCCGAGCCCTGGCCCGTGCTGGTGGAGAGGTGCTTTCATGCCCTCGACCATGACCGGATCGAGTTTCACGACACCACAGGACGATGCGCGGTCGCCTCTGCGGGTGCCGCTGCCGTGGGGCTCGGGGTCTGCGTCCTGGCGGCCCCGGAGATCGTCGTGGGAGCGGTGATCCTCACGGGCGTTGTGGTCGTGGGCTTCGCCATCAAAGAAGCGTTGGATACTTACGCGGAGAAGAGGGGCCGTCCCCAGGTAAGGCCCGCGCCTGAAACGCGGCCCGTGCCTGAAACAGCGCTCGCCCCGCCGAAGCCCTCGCCGAAAAAAAGGCTCAAGCCGGAGCCCAAAGGACCGGATTTCCCTCCCATTGGGCCAGTCGAAGTCACGGAGCGAGATCGCCCCAGGTGCGAGCCCGACCCAGTGCCGTACCACCTTGGCGGTAATAAACTGCACGACAAGTGCGCCGACAGAATTCCGAACAACAGTTTCCCCGGCGGGGATGTGTTCGTGAATGGGAAGAACTTCGACGCGCTGCAACTGTCCACGCGCACGCTCTGGGAAGTCAAGACCGACAACTTCGACACCTACCCGCCCGAACTTCGGAGAATTGTGCTTGAGGACCAAGTGCCGGAGCTAGCGCACGAGCGCGCTCTCGCTCTGGCCTGCGGATTTGACTTCAAGGTCGGCGTGCGCAGCGCACAGCGCACAAAGCCGCACTGGAATTCGCAGAGCCACGACTCAAGGGCATCATCGTCGTCATGAACTGGTGCTGAAATGCCTGCAACGCAAGAAAATGACATTGGAATTATCGTCTACGCACCTGCGCTCGTGAGCGCCGACAGTCGCCCCTTGGCCGTTGTTCATGGAATGGAACGCGCGTTCCCTGGCTTACGTCTGGAGTGGACAATTTCTCGCGAGGGGAAGCTGATCCGGCTGCCGCAGCGCGAGGCATGGCTCGCCCAAGGGAGGCCGACCGGAAGGGGGTTTCGGCTCATTTGCAATGGCGACGAGAGCTACCGGGTAACGGTGTCTGCATGGGAAAGCCCGGCGGGGCTCTCCCCGGGAGGGCAGGCACAGTTTGAAGTCCATGCAGCCCTGCCGCTCGACACAACCGGCATCGCGGCGGCAGTGGAGGTGCTGGAGGCCATAGCGGAGGGTGCTCGCTCATACTGGGGGCATGCGACGCCGTTCAACGCGGGGGTGGACATCGCACGCCAGACGAAGAATCGGCCAGACGACCTGGAGCCTCCACCCCGAGGGCTACCGGTGATCAAGTCCCCTAGTGCCATGCGCTCGCCTGAGATTCCGCATCGCCTCGGGTGGCTGAGCTACTGGTCGGCCGCTGCGGCACGGGCCATCGGCTTTCCGGACCCCTCACGCGACGCGGAGCTGCTGTCACGCTCACGGCGTACCGCGACGGGCGGGTGGGTTGTTCAGCTCACCGATGCGCCGCTCAACCTGGACAACCCCGCGCACCTGGACGCGCTTAAACAGGCCTACGAGCGCTTCCCGGAAATCGGCGGGCGTTCCACCCCTTGAGGCTCGGTACGGCTCGAAAGCCCCCAGTCGACCCCGGGGGAATGGGCGCCTCTTGCCACCGGGCAAGTTCCACCTCTTCACCCGCCGAGTCCACCAACGCCGCCCCCGCCAGAGTCCAGGGCTCAGCCGCCGGGGTTTAAGAGGAGCAATCGCACTGCCACGCTTGCCGGTTGGGACTCACCGTTGTGCGTGTAGTTGTAACTCCAGGCTGCATCACACTTGAGCGCGTCTGCCGGGTTGCGCTTCGCCTGTGGGCCAAATTGCCAAGACGCGAGGCGCCCGGCTCGCTCCATCCATGCGGCACCCATGAGCCCGCCCGGACTCTCACGCTCGGCCAGAAGCCGCGCCTTGTCCTCCTGGCACTGGCGCGCTTCGGACTGTGCCTCGTCCCTCTCTTTCTTGAGCACGTCCGGCGGGCGCGGCTGGCGGAACACTTCCACACGCCGCGTCCCCCTTGACGCATGGCCCACGAGCCAAAAGCTCGCGGAGAAGGTGTCAGACGATTTGTAGAGACGATTTGTAGAGCGCTACGGACGTACTGGGGAATAGGCGAGAAAGCTGCCGGAGTGGGTGGGCCTGTTCGCCCAGGTCCAGGCGGCTCCTGAGGGTGCCGAACATCTGATGGCGGTCATCCGTTACCTGCTGTGGACCGGGGACAAGGCCGTCCATGACAGCACGGGGCAGGTGCTACATTCAGTCCTGGACGAGCAACGCGCGGAGGAGTTGATACGGAGCGATGGCGAGGAACTCATCGAGCGGGG
Organism: Cystobacter fuscus DSM 2262; assembly: GCF_000335475.2. Taxonomy (NCBI): domain Bacteria; kingdom Pseudomonadati; phylum Myxococcota; class Myxococcia; order Myxococcales; family Archangiaceae; genus Cystobacter; species Cystobacter fuscus. The sequence continues at coordinate 158,767 of NZ_ANAH02000001.1, forward strand.
ACGTCAGCAGGGCCTGGCACAGGGGCTGAGCCGAGGACGTGCCAAGGGCATCCTGCGGATTCTCACACAGCCAAGGACCCGGCCTGCACACCACCGCGCCGCTCCTCGCTGACCACCTTCCCGAGGCGAGCGGCAGGACCAGCGCGCCCTGTAGTCAGACGGCGGGTTCGATTCCCGCCGCGTCCATGCAGCTCAATCCGCCGTCCTGAGCCGAGCACCCAAGGCCGAGTTCGTTACTCGAGCCCATCAAAGAAAGCGAGCCGCTATTGCTCGGCGGAGGAATGCGTGGTGATACCCGAACCTTGTTGCTTCAGCAGTTTGTCCAGCCTGACCAGCTCGTTGGCGTGGCGGATGGGCGAGCGGGAGTAGGTGGCGTGGGCGGCCATGGCGAGCTTCCAGGCACGCTCCGGCTGCTGCTGGGTATCCCAGAGCGAGCGCGCGAGGGCGGCCTGCACGGCGGCGGTGTACGCCGGGCGCATGGGATGGGTCTCGATGATGCGCAGCACGCGCTCGAGCAGCGGAAGGGCCTCGGCGGCCCTGCCCAGTTGCTGCAGGGCCGCGCCCTTGCCCGCCAGCGGCAGCACGCCCGAGGGCGAATCCGCGCCCAACATCTTCTCGAAGAAGGCCTGCTCCTTGTCGTAGAGCGCCAGCGCGCGCGCGGGCTCTCCCAGCTCCAGGTAGCTGCTGGCGATGGCTAGGCGCATGAGCGCCGTGTGGATGTGCTCGGGGCCCAGGTCGCGCTCGCGCAGCTCCAGCGCCTGCTGCCGCAGGTGGAGCGCCTGCTCGTGCTGGCCGCGCGCGTCGTTCAGGTCCGCGAGCCCGGCGAGCACCTGGGTATGGACCTGGGCATACTGGCGCGGGTCCTTCTTCGTGAACTCCAGCACCTGCTGGTAGGTACGCTGGGCCGGCGCGAGCTGTCCGAGTTCCGTCCGGGCATCCGCTTCCTTCACCAGGGCCTGCATCAGCTCCAGGCTCTCGGCCCCCATGAGCTCGCGGAACAGGTGCGCCGCCTCCTCGTAGTGCCCGAGCGCCTCGGTGTCATGGCCCTCGGCGGCCTCGAGGTCTCCGTAGGAGATGTGGAACTGGGCCCACTCCTCCGAGCGCGCGCCATAGGCCTGCTGGCCGATGACCCGCACCCTGTCGAGCAGCTGGCGCGCGTCGGCGAAGCGGCCCTGGAAGGCGTAGAAGTTGGACAGGTTGGACAGGGGTTGGCCGAGGAAGGGGTGCAGGGGGCCGAGGTTCGTCTCGCCCAGGTGCACGAGCATCTCGAAGGCCCGCTGGGTCTCGTCGATGCGGTCCAGGTTGCCCAGCGCGGCCACCGAGTTGGTGGCGTAGCGCAGCGTCATGGCATTGGCGGTGCCCAGGCTATGCTCGGCCAGTGCGAAGGCCTTGTCGAAGGCCTCGTAGGCCTCGGCGAAGCTGCCCTCCTGGTAGAGCGCCAGTCCCCGGTTGTTGTGGAAGATGGCGCGCAATTCGCCGTTCTCCCCCAACCGGTCCAACCAAGCCCCTGCGAACTGTTCCCAGTGCCGCGCCTCCTCGGGGGGTCCGTGCGCGCTATGGTAGCCCATCAGCCGCACACTGGCCGCTACCACGACTCGATCATTGCGAGAGGCGTGCGCGAGCCACAGCGCGCGTTGGAGCAGCGCGGGCACCCCCTGGTTCTCCCCGGCGATGAGCTGTGTCCAGCCCTGCATGAAGAGGGCCTCGGCGTACAGGGGAGGGTAGTGGAAGTCCGCCGCCTTCTCGGCCACGTCCTTGGCCAGCTTCTGGGCGTGCTTGAACTTGCCCGCCTCGGTGAGCGCCTTGACGCGGGCGAGCTGGGCGCGCGCGGTGTCCACGGACTGGCGCGTGGCTTGATCCTCCGGAGGCGGCACATCGGCCATGAGCGCCTCCACGTCCGCGCACCCCTCGAGCCCGCGCAGCGCGCTGGTGGCGGAGATGGCCTTCTCCACCACCGTGGCGTCGGCCTCGGTGAAGACCTCGGTGAGCGCGGCCACGTCCTGCAGCCGGTTGTCCAGGCAGGCCATGCGCAGCGACAGGACGGCCTCGGACTGCTCGCCGCGCAGGCGCGTGGCCTCGCACGTGCTCTGGTGCATGTTGCGCCACGCGATGGTGTACGTGTCGAGCGCGTCGTACACCCGCTGCCAGGTGTCATGGGCGTAGGAGCGCTGGGTGGCGAGGAACGCCTTCTCGATGGCCTTCTGCCGGGGCACATCCCAGACGCCGAGCAGGCGCTCCGCGGCGCCGGTGCACAGGCTCGCCTGGCGCTGGTGCCAGGAGAACCAGGCGAGCGTCCCCGAGCCCACGAGGAGCAGCAGCAAGGCGGCGGCGGACAGCTGGCGGCGGCGCACCTGGGCGGGATCCCGCTCCAGTGTGGCTAAAAGTGTATCCAGGGAGGGGTAACGAGCCTCTGGATCAAGGTAAAGAGCGTGGATCAAGACATCATGCACCCAAGAAGGAACCTTGGAATGGGGAGGGCGCTTGATGCGCCCAGCCAGAACGTTTTCCTTCCGCGCAATAAAGGTATCGCCCTCAAAAGGATGCTCGCCATAAAGAGCCTCCCAGAGAGAGACCGCGAAAGAGAACTGATCGCTGCGGGCGTCTGCTGTGATGCCGAGAAATTGCTCGGGTGCCATATAGGCTGGCGTTCCCAGGAGCGCACCCTTTTGTGTCAGCGATAATTCCAGGGGGTTGGTGGTGGACTTGACGGGCGCCTGGGGGGAAGAAAAAATCCCTTGGTGGGTAGTTGCCGTTTCGATTGAATGCTGGCTGGATGATTCATCGCTCAGCTCTTCACTCTGCCGCACCAAACCAAAGTCAGTAACCCGTACCCTACCAGCCTGATCGATCAGCACGTTGTCTGGCTTGAAGTCGCGGTGGACCAAACCAGTCGAGTGAGCCGCCGCCAGCCCTCTCCCCGCCGCCAGAAACACATCCAGAATTACACGCCAGGATGGAGACTGCCGCGCACGCCATTGCCGCAGCGTTTGCCCCTGCACATACTCCATGGCGATGAAAAGTGAACCGTCCTCCAATGTTCCCGCGTCGTATATGGCCATCACATTGGGGTGCGAGAGACGAGCCATAGCCATGGCCTCACGCACCTGACGAGCCTTGTGTTCGCTAGCGTTGTCTCCTTGGCGCGCTCTCTCATGGCGAAGCAGCTTGATGGCCACGCGCCTATCCAAACGTGCGTCGTAGGCAGCCATCACAACGCCCATTCCGCCCTGCCCAAGTTGGTGGAGAATGGTGTAGCGGCTTGCCAGAGTATTCTCAGGAGCCGATGACAATGATGCGGAGATCGCCTTCGCCCAAGGAAGGTTGGGAGCTTTGCCCAATTCGGGAAATGCAGGGGCAATCCGAATCGGATCCACAGTGTGTGTCTCACCCAACTCATCCACTGCCGGGATGGCTACCTCGCCAGACTCCTGCTTTTCCATGATACGGACCTCGCTCATGCACGCGTAACGGCAGCATATCACTGGAGCTGGGCTTGTAGCTGTTCAGTGCGCCGAGGCATGACAAGGGTCAAGCCTGAGCCATCACCTCATTTTAGCAGGGGAGCAAGGGAGGGCTGTGCAGACTGATTGGCGCAAGAAGTAGGACGGGCATGATTACTGCTGCGGTTATGCGCAAGCCACACCTCAATAACCAGCAGGTGCACGCTCTCCTGGAGTCACTCTTCGAATGTGATTATTACCAAGCCATCCCCATGATGCCCGAAGACAAGCGGCTCCCCTTGATGGCTCGATTTGCCGAGTTGCTGGAGAGAACAGCCCATACTTCGAGAAACCTCAGGTCCAACATGTCTGATATGAGGGGATGCACCAGGGGTCGAGCTTGACTTCCTGAAGCTCATCAGTGGAGGCGGCGGGAAGCGAACCCGCCGCCCTCGTGCCCGGCTCAGCGCACCGGAGGCGGATTGCGCTCGGTGAAGCCGCGCTGGTGGAAGTAGGGGTAGGCCAGCGTCGTGGCGCTCGCCGCGTCCAGACGCTCCACCTGCTCGGGCGTCAGGTTCCAGCCCACCGCCGCCAGGTTCTGCCGCAGCTGCTCCTCGTTGCGCGCGCCGATGATGACGTTGGACACCGTCGGCCGCCGCAGCAGCCAGTTGATGGCAACCTGTGGCACCGTCTTGCCCGTCTCCTTCGCCACCTCGTCCAGCGCATCCACGACCCGGTAGAGGTACTCGTCCTCCACCGGCGGGCCCCCCTGCACCGTCGTCTCCGAGCGCATGCGGCTGGTCTCCGGCGGCGGCTGGCCCCGGCGGATCTTCCCCGTCAGCCGGCCCCACCCCAGCGGACTCCAGACGATGGCGCCCACGCCCTGGTCCAGCCCCAGCGGCATCAGCTCCCACTCGTAGCTGCGCCCGATGAGCGAGTAGTACGCCTGGTGCGCCACGTAGCGCGCCCAGCCATACTTCTCGGACACGGCCAGCGACTTCATCAGGTGCCAGCCCGAGAAGTTCGAGCAGCCGATGTAGCGGATCTTCCCCGCGCGCACGAGGTCATCCAGACAGCTCAGCGTCTCCTCCACGGGCGTGGAGGCGTCGAAGCCGTGCAGTTGGTAGATGTCGATGTAGTCGGTGCCCAGCCGCTTCAGACTGCCCTCGACGCCGCGGATGAGGTGGTAGCGAGAGGAGCCCACGTCGTTGGCGCCCTCTCCCATGCGGAACGTGCCCTTGGTCGAGATGATGACCCGATCGCGACGGCCCTTGAGGGCCTGCCCCAGAATCTCCTCCGCGAGGCCGTCGGAGTAGACGTCGGCCGAGTCGAACATGGTGAGCCCCGCCTCGAGCGAGATGTCGACCAGCCGCGTGGCCTCCGCGACCCCCGAGTTGCCAAAGCCCTTGAAGAACTCGTTGGCTCCGCCAAACGTCCCCGTGCCCAGGCTCAACACGGGGACCTTGAACCCTGAACCACCCAACCGTCTGTATTCCATGTGGCCTGATGCTCCTGAGAAAGGGGCGCGGATGGCGCCGCCAGCCCCGGTGCTTTCCCTCATCCCGCACCGGGCGCCAAGCAGCGCCCCCCGGCCGCTTCCTATTGGAGAACAGTCCGCGCGTTGCGCCTCACGGCGAGCTGACAGTGCCCCAGCTCAGGAACGAGTCGTCCGAGCGCAACACCACGGTGTGTTGGGCTCCCGCGGAGAGCGCCACGAAGCTCGAGAGCGTGGGACCCGCCCCTGGCTGGGAGCGGGAGTTCAGGGTGCCATCGCCGAGCTGTCCCGCGGAGTTGTTGCCCCAGGACCACACCTTGCCGGGCGTGAGCGCGAGGGAGAACGAGGCGCCCGCCACGAGGCCCTGGACGCCCGAGAGGCCCGACACCTGGACGGGCCGCGTGCGCGAAGTGGTGGTGCCATCGCCGAGCTGCCCCGAGCCATTGGCCCCCCAGGCCCACACCACGCCCCCTTCCGCCAACGCGAGCGAGTGCTGGGCTCCAGAGGCAATGGCCTGGACCCCCGAGAGCGTCGACACGAAGACCGGGAGGGTGCGCGAGGTGGTGGTGCCATCGCCGAGCTGTCCGGAGCCGTTGGCCCCCCAGGCCCACACCGTCCCATCGGCGCGCACCGCCAGGGAGTGTCCGGAGCCGCCCGCGACGGCCACGACATCGACGAGCTCCTTCACCTGCATGGGGACGGCGCGCGAGGTGGTGGTGCCATCGCCGAGCTGCCCGGAGCCGTTGGCCCCCCAGGCCCACACCGTCCCATCGGCGCGCACCGCCAGGGCATGGTCACTGCCCGCGGCGATCGCCACGACATGGGCGAGGCCAGGCACCCGCGCCGGCGCGGTCCGTGCCGTGACAGCGCCATCGCCGAGCTGCCCGGAGCCATTGTCCCCCCAGGCCCACACGCCGCCATCACAGCTCAACGCCAGGGAGAAGAGCGCCCCGGCGGCCACGGCCTCGATGCACTCGGGCCCGGTGAGCCAGCGCGGGGACGTCTGGGTGGCCGAGCCCTCGTAGCCGAGCTGTCCCCGGGAGTTGCTCCCAAAGCTGAACACGGAGCCGTCGGAGGACACGGCCAGCACATGCTGGGCGCCCGAGGCGAGCGGCACGGTGCGCGGATAGCCCACGGCCTGCACCGGCACGGGCGAGGCACTGGTGGCGCCGTTGCCGAGCTGTCCGAGGGAGTTGTCGCCCCAGGCCCAGACGGTGCCATCCGCGCGCAGCGCGAAGGTCGTGCGCAGGCCGGACGCGAAGCCCTGGACGCGCGCGAAGCTCGGTACCCGCCGGGGCGTACTCTCCGAAACCAGGGTGCCATTGCCGAGCTGGCCGGAGACATTTCGGCCCCAGGCCCAGAGCATGCCCGTGGTGTCGAGCGCCACCGTGTGGCTGCCCCGGGTGGAGAGCGCGACGAGGGTGGCCGGCAGGGAGACGCGCGCGGGCACCGGGCGCGCGGTGGTGGTGCCATCGCCGAGCTGACCGTTGCTGTTCTCGCCCCAGGTCCACACCGAGCCGTCCGCTCCCAGCGCCACCGAGTAGGAGGGACCCGCCACGATGGCCTGGATGCCCGCCGGCAGGCCGCTCACCCGCCCCGGTACGTTGCGCGAGGTGGTGGAGCCATCCCCCAGCTGTCCGTAGACGTTGTCGCCCCAGGCCCACACCTGGCCCGAGCTGTCCAGCGCCAGCGAATGGAAGAGGCCGGCCGCCACGTGGGTGATGACCGCGAGGCCGGGCACCACGGCGGGGGCCCTCGGGCCGCGCGGAGTCGCTCCCGCGCCGAGCTGGCCATAGCTGTTGTCACCCCAGGTCCACACCGTGCCATCGGAGCGCAGCGCCAGCGAGTGGTAGGTGCCCGCGGCGATCTCCGTGGCCCCCGCCACCCCGGGCACCTGGGCGGGGCTGGGGCGCCGGCCACCGGAGGTGTCCCCGAGCTGGCCATAGGCGTTGTCCCCCCAGGCCCACACCGTGCCATCGGAGCGCAGCGCCAGCGAGTGGTAGCTGGAGGCGGAGAGGGCCCGCACGGACGTCAGGGTGGAAGACAGCCGCACCGGCGCCGGCCGGGAAACGAGGGTCCCGTCGCCGAGCTGGCCATAGGTGTTGTCGCCCCACGCCCAGACCGAGCCATCCGCCTGCCGCAGGAAGACATGGTGGTCACCGGCCGCCAGGGACGCGCCCGCCGTGAGCGATGGGACGCGGCCCGGAAGCGCTCGCACGCTCGAGCTGCCATTGCCCAGCTGACCGGAGCCATTGGCGCCCCAGCCCAGGGTGACGTTGTCTCCGCGCCCCACCAGCGAGAAGGCATTGCCGCACGCGAGGGCCTGGGCATCCGAGACCCCCGACACCCGCACCGGGACGCGCTGGACGCTGGTCCCCGTCTGGGCCGTCTGGGCCTGGGCGTTGTCTCCCCAGGCCCACACCGAGTCATCGCCGCGCAGGGCGAGCGAGTGGGAGGTACCGCTGGCGAGCGCGACGACCTGGGTGAGGCCGGGCACCTCCAGGGGCAGCAGGGAGGAGACATCGCCGCCATTGCCTAGCTGGCCATAGGTGTTGTCCCCCCAGGCCCAGACCTTGCCGCCCAGGGTGGTGGAGGACGCCGCCACGCTGTGCGAGCCCCCTCCCGCCAGGGCCACGATGCCCGTGAGACCCGACACCCGCACCGGCGTGGAGCGCGAGTCGAGGGTGCCGTCGCCCAGCTGGCCGGAGTAATTCCCACCCCAGGCCCACACCGTGCCATCCCTCTTGAGCGCCAGGGAGTGGAAGTCACCGGCGGCGATGGCCACCACCTCCGTCAGCCCGGCCACCTTCGCCGGAGTGGAGCGGCTGGTGGACGAGCCATCTCCGAGTTGTCCGGTGGTGTTGTTGCCCCAGGCCCACACCGCCCCGTTGATCAGCGCCAGGGAGTGCAGATTGCCAGCGGCGATGGCCGTCACGCCCGTGAGCCCCGCCACCTGGGCCGGCACCGAGCGCTGCGAGACGCCGTCACCCAACTGTCCATCCGTGTTGGTGCCCCAGGTCCAGACGGTGCCCTCCTCGCGCAACGCCATCGAGTGGGTGTTGCCGGCGGCGACGGCCGTCACCCCCGTGAGCCCCACCACCTGCGTGGGCGTCGAGTGCTGGAGCGTGGAGCCCTCGCCCAACTGCCCCTGGGCGTTGGCGCCCCAGGCCCAGACCGTGCCCGCCGGCGTCACGTACAACGAGTGGTTCAACCCCGCCGCGAGGCGGTAGGGCCGGCCCTGCACGGAGATGGCCGGAGCGCGCCGTTGCCCAGGCACCCAGGCCCGACCGCCCTCCTCTCCCACGCCACAGCCGACGCCAGGCAAGAGCACGACCAGAAGGAGCGCGACCAGGGAGCTCCTCGACGAAAGTTGTTGCATCCTGAAATCCTTTTCTCCGTGCCTCGAACGGGGGCCGGGCACGCGAAGGGGGTCCTCCAGCGGCCTTTCGGGGGTGGGGAAGACCGCTGGCTTTCGGGGCGGGAACACCGCACCTGGACCAGGAATAGCCGTATATGTGGATAAATACGATAGAGTTTCAACTGGGTGGGAGGAGACTCGCCCGAGGAGTGGGGGTCCACCCGGCCCCGGGTGGCGAGCGCCAGGGGGTCCGGTGGACGAAGGAAAGCGCGTGCCTCCGGGGCGGGCGCCCGCGAGGCGGCTGCACAACCCGCGGGGAGATGACTAGGGTGAGCCTCCCATGACGGTCTCCCCTTCCCGCCGACAGGCCGCGCTGGCGGCGCTCGCGCTCGATGACGACGCCCTGCTGCGGGCCTGCGAGGTGGAGTACTTCATCGCCTCCGGCCCGGGCGGCCAGCACCGCAACACCACCGCCAGCGGCGTGCGGATGACGCATCCCCCCACCGAGCTGTCCGTCACCGCCACCGAGCGCCGCAGCCAGACGCAAAACAAGGGCGCCGCGCTCGAGCGGCTGCGCGCGGGACTCCAGGCGCTCACGTATGTGCCCAAGAAGCGCCATAAAACCCAACCCACCAAGGGCTCCCAGCGGCGCCGCCTGGACGCGAAGAAGCGCGTGGGAGAGAAGAAGGCGCGGCGCAACAACAAGGATGGCTGGTAGGGGAACACGCATGCCCACCCTGGAAGATGCCCTGGAGCTCGCGGTGCGGGCCCACCGTGGCCAGCGCGACAAGGCCGGACAGCCCTACATCCTCCACCCGCTCCGGGTGATGGCGCGGCTGGACACCGAGACGGAGCGCATGGTCGCGCTGCTGCACGACGTGGTGGAGGACACGCCCTATACGTTGGAGCGGCTGCGCGAGCTGGGCTACGGCGAGGACGTGCTGGGCGCGCTGGAGCGGCTCACCAAGGCCGAGGGCGAGGACTACGCGGCCTTCATCGAGCGGGTGCGGCCCCACCCCCTGGCGCGCCGGGTGAAGCTGGCGGATCTCGAGGACAACATGGACGTGCGGCGGCTGCCCGCCGTCACGGCGAAGGACGCGGAGCGGCTGGCGCGCTACCGGGCCGCCTGGGCGCGGTTGAAGGACACCTGACGCGCCGCTCATGCCAGGGGCCATGGCCGGCGCGACGGCATACAACGCCACCCCCACCTCATGGCGAATCCTCGCCAGCTCCAGGCAGCCGCATGGAATGTCCCCCCTCCCGGGAAGAATCCCTCCCAGGACGTGAGGCCAGAATAACCTGGATTCGCCGAACTGAAAACACCCTCCGGGAGACAAGTGGATGCGCCGGAGGGCGGAGCGCGTCAGTTCAGGGAGTCCTTGAACACGCCGCGCCGGGCGCCGAACGCGTCGAGGAACAGGCGTTGCTCCTGCTGAGACCGGGGGGGACGGTCCGCGAGGAACTCCGCGAGGGCGTGCGTCACCGCCCTGGGCGCGCTCAGGTGGGGCAGGTGGCCGCGCGCGTCAATCCGCGTCAGCTGCGCGAGCGGAATATGCTCGGCCATGTAGAGGCCGACCTCGTCGGGCACGGCGAAGTCCGCGCCGGACTGGAGGATGAGCGTGGGTGTCTTCAGTCGTGGCAGCTCCGCGCGCAGGTCGGACTCGAAGATGACGCGCGCGCTCGCCAGGGCGATGTCCGGGCGCATGGCGGAGAGCGTCCGGGCGAACTCCCGCGCCAGCTCCGGCATCTCCGGCATGTTCACCACCTGCTCGGCGAAGCCTCCCGCCCAGGCGAGGAAGTTGGCCGACATGGTGGCGTAGAGCGTGTCGAGCTGGGAGCGCTCGAAGCCCCCCACGTAGCCCACGTCATTGAGGTAGCGCGGCGAGGCCTTGACGAAGACGAGCCGCTGGAAGCGCCGCGGCTCGGCGAGCGCCGCCAGCATGCCCACCATTCCGCTCACGGAATGCCCCACCAGGGTGACATCGCGCAGGTCCAACTCCTCACACAGCTCCAGCACGTCCTCCGCGTGGCCGTGAATCCTGCCGTGGCGCTGCGCGCTATAGGCATTGAAGTCCGACCGGCCGCACCCCACGTGATCGAAGAGGATGATTTGGTATTGGCTCTTGAAGGCCGCCACCTGATGCCGCCAGGCGCGCTGATCCGAACCAAAGCCATGGGCGAAGATGAGCGGCGGGCCCATGGCGCCCATGACCCGCACATTGAGCCGATCGTAGATGGACTGACGCATTGCGTTCCCCCCTGTAAAAACTTGACGGGCCAGCCTACTACGCACGGCGAACCCCCCGGAAGAGCCCCCCACCGCAAGACGAACGGCCCGGTGCACTCCCGAAGGAGCACACCGGGCCGTCATGGACTCGGACTCACACGTCCGCGTGAGCCTCAGCCCTTGGCGAGCTGGCGCATGACGTAGAGCAGGATGCCGCCGTGGCGGTAGTAGTCCAGCTCGTTGGGCGTGTCGATGCGGCAGAGCGCCGTGAACTCCTTGGTGCCGCCCTCGCCCGTGGCCTTCACGGTGAGCTTCTTCTGCGGCGCGAGCCCGTCGGCCACGCCGGTGATCTCGAACGTCTCGTGGCCGGTGAGACCCAGCGACTGCGCGTCCTGGCCCGCCTCGAACTGCAGAGGCAGCACGCCCATGCCGATGAGGTTGGAGCGGTGGATGCGCTCGAAGCTCTTGGCGATGACCGCCTTGATGCCGAGCATCGCCGTGCCCTTGGCCGCCCAGTCGCGGCTGGAGCCCGTGCCGTACTCGGCGCCCGCGAGCACCACCAGCGGCGTGCCCTCCTGCTGGTACTTCACCGAGGCGTCGTAGATGCTCGTGCGCTCGCGCGTGGGGATGTGCACGGTGACGCCCCCCTCCACGCCCGGCACGAGCAGGTTCTTCAGGCGGATGTTGGCGAAGGTGCCGCGCACCATCACCTCGTGGTTGCCGCGGCGCGCCCCGTAGGAGTTGAAGTCCTTGGGCTCCACGCCCTGCTCCATGAGGTAGCGGGCCGCGGGGCTCGTCTTGGCGATGTTGCCCGCGGGCGAGATGTGGTCCGTGGTCACCGAGTCACCCAGGAGCGCGAGCACCCGCGCGCCCTTGATGTCGGCGAGCGGCTTGGGCTCGGCGGGGATGTTCTCCAGGAAGGACGGCTTGCGCACGTAGGTGGACTTGGGGTCCCACTTGAACGTGCTGCCGCCATCCACCTTGAGCTGCTGCCAGAGCGCGTCGCCTTCCATGGCGCGCGAGTACTGGTGGCGGAACTGCTCGGGCTTCACCGCGGTGGCGATGGCCTCGCGGATCTCCTCGTTGGTGGGCCAGATGTCCTTGAGGAACACCGGCTTGCCGTTGCGGTCCGTGCCCAGCGGCTCCTTGTTCAGGTCCTTGCCCACCACGCCCGCCAGCGCGTACGCCACCACCAGCGGCGGCGAGGCCAGGTAGTTCATGCGCACGTGCGGGTTGATGCGGCCCTCGAAGTTGCGGTTGCCGCTGAGCACCGCGGCCACCACCAGGTCACCCACCGTGACGGCCTCGGCCACGGGATCCGGCAGGGGGCCGGAGTTGCCGATGCAGGTGGCGCAGCCATAGCCCACCACGTGGAAGCCGAGCGCCTCCAGGTAGGGCATGAGGCCGGCCTCCTTGAGGTAGTCCGTCACCACGCGGCTGCCGGGGGCGAGGCTCGTCTTCACCCAGGGCTGCACGTTGATGCCGCGCTCCACCGCCTTCTTGGCGAGGAGGCCCGCGCCCAGGAGCACCGCCGGGTTGGAGGTGTTGGTGCACGAGGTGATGGAGGCGATGACCACCGCGCCGTGGCCGATCTCGTAGGACTGGGGACCGTTCTTCACGGTGACGGTCTGCGCCAGACGCTCGGGGGGCACCGGGGCCGCGGGGGCCTTGGCCTTGCCGCCCCCCTCGTCGTCCTCGCCCTTGCTCTTGCCCGCGGCGAGCATCTCCACGAGCGACTTCTCGTAGGAGGCCTTCATGTCCGTGAGCGGCACCCGGTCCTGCGGGCGCTTGGGGCCGGCGAGGCTGGGGACGACCGTGGACAAGTCCAGGGTGAGCGTGTCGGTGAAGACGGGCTCGGGGCTGCTCGCCGTGTGGAAGAGGCCCTGCTCCTTGAAGTAGGCCTCGGCGAGCGCCACCGTCTCGGCCGGACGGCCGGTGAAGCGCAGGTAGTTGAGGCTCTCCTCATCCACCGGGAAGAAGCCGATGGTGGCCCCGTACTCGGGCGCCATGTTGGCGATGGTGGCGCGGTCCGGCAGGGACAGGCCGGTGATGCCCTCGCCGAAGAACTCGACGAACTTGCCCACCACGCCGCGCTTGCGCAGCATCTGCGTGACGGTGAGCACCAAGTCGGTCGCCGTGGCGCCCGCGGGCAGCTTGCCGGTGAGCTTGAAGCCCACCACCTGGGGAATGAGCATGGTGATGGGCTGGCCGAGCAGCACCGCCTCGGCCTCGATGCCGCCCACGCCCCAGCCCACCACGCCCAGGCCGTTGATCATCGTGGTGTGGCTGTCGGTGCCCACCAGCGTGTCCGGGTACAGCAGGTTGCCCTGACGGAAGGCCACCTGGGCCAGGTACTCCAGGTTCACCTGGTGGCAGATGCCCACGTCCGGCGGCACCGCGCGGAAGTTCTTGAAGGCGTTCTGGCCCCAGCGCAGGAAGGCGTAGCGCTCCTGGTTGCGCTCGAACTCCAGTTCCGCGTTGGCGCGGAACGCGTCCGTGGTGCCGAACACGTCCACCTGGAAGGAGTGGTCGATGACCAGGTCGGCCGGGTTGCGCGGGTTGATCTTCGTGGGATCTCCCCCCAGGGCCGCGAGCGCCTCGCGCATGGCGGCCATGTCCACCACCGCGGGCACGCCGGTGAAGTCCTGCAGGAGCACGCGCGCCGGGTGGAAGGAGATCTCCGTGTCGGGCTCGGCCTTCGGGTCCCACGCGAGCAGCTTGTCCACGTGCTCGCGCTTGACCACGCGGCCATCTTCGTTACGCAGCAGGTTCTCGAGCAGGATCTTCAGCGAGAAGGGCAGCCGAGCCACGGACGCGTGGTCCTTGCCCACCTTGGCGAGACTGTAGAAGTCATAGGAAGCCGAGCCCACCTTGAGCTGGCTCTTGCTCTTGAAGCTGTCCGTCATTGTCGGTGCCGTCCTTCTTTCCCACAGGAGGAATCGGGAATCTGAACCTGGGAATCCGAATCTGATTCCGAATCTGAATCTGCGAATCTGCCGTCTTCTAGGCTCGCCGCCAGCGGCATGCAAAGGGATCCTTCGTCCGGCGGACTCAACCTTCCGCGAGCAGACGGGCCGTGCGCGCCAGGCGCTCCTTGGCCATCTGCATCAACACTTCCCGCATGGAGGGCTGACTGGAGCTGAGGCGCTCGAACGCCGGGCGGCCCAGCTTGAGCAACACGCTGGGGACGTCCGCTCGCACCGTGGCCGTCACCGACTGGTCCAACAGCAGGGAGATCTCCCCGAAAACATCCCCCTCGCGCAAGAGGGCCAGGGGCGTCTCGCTGCCGTCCGGGTGGACGTGAAAGGGCGTGCACCGGCCCCGCATCAACAGGTAGAGCCCGTCCCCCTTCTCCCCAGCGTGCAGCAACGTGGCCCCCGCCGCCACCCGCTGGAGCTGGAACTCGCGGGAGAAGAGCCGCCGCTGCTCGTGGCGCAGGGACGAGAAGAGCGGGTGGGTGCGCAGCAGGTGGTCCGCCGCGCGCTTGCGGCAGAAGGCCCGGACGATCCGATCCACCAGGGGGAAGCGCTGGGCGAGCTCCGTGAAGCGCGCCCGCGTCAGCTCCAGGAGGATCGACGGCACCGACGGCATCACCGAGGACAGCCGGGGACCCTCGGTGATGAGGGCCATCTCCCCGAACACCCCCCCCTCCACGATCGGCCCCTCCTGCGGTCCCCTCCCCTCCAGCAGCCGCAGCACGTCCCCGCGGCCCTCCACCATGAAGAACATGGACGCGCCCTGGTCCCCCTCGCGAATCACCGGGAAGCCCGTCACGTACGTGCGCACCTCCACCGCCTCGAGCAGCGCCACGAACGCGTCCTGGCCCAGCATCGAGAAGAGCGGCACCGCCACGGGATCCTCCCGGTCCGGCAGCAGCTCGAGCTCCTGGGAGAGCAACTCGCCCGAGGCCTCCACGGGAGCGGGGGGGTAGCGCGCGTAGAGCTGGGCGATGAAGAGCTGGGTGCGGGTATGACCCGGATCGAGCCGCATCAACTCCTTGCATGCCACGATGGCGCGTAGCAGCTGGCTGCCCTGTGCCCAGTGTCTCGCGAGCGCCTCGCACACGGTGGCGGCCTCTCGGGCGGAGGTCTGCTTCTCCAGCCGCCGGATCTCGGCAAGCGCCGCTCCCACCCGACCCCGTTCAGCGAGTCTCGTGGCCAACTCCCGCTCCAGAACCACTGGAACTCCCACACAGGCATCAATGCGAATACTCACGGGCGTCAGACGCTAGCACTTCCCCGCCCGGCGCTCGATGGGCATCAGCGATTGGGCAGCGATTGGCGCCCCTTCAGGGCCGGGGAGAACAGATCTCCCACCTTATCCAGGCGCTTGCGCAACGTGCCCAACGTGAAGCGCGAGGGCTCCAACCGGCGCGTCACCTCCGACCACGCGAGCGGTGTGGACACGGGTGCGTGCGGCAGCGCACGCGGAGAGTAGGGCGCCACCACCGTCTTGCCCCAGGCGTTCTGGTCCGCGTCCAGGTACAGCCGCCCCTGGCGCCGCGACTTGGAGCGCTCGATGGTCGCCAGCTCCGGGTACTCCTCCGAGAGCGCCGCGAAGGTCTCGTGGGCGAACGCGCGCACCTGCTCGTAGGTGTGATCCGGGGACAGGGGCACCAGCACGTGCAGGCCCCGCTTGCCGGACGTCTTCGGCACGCTGGCCAGCTCCAGCCGCTCCAGGTAGCGCCGCAACCCGGTGGCCAGTTCGATCAAATCCCCGAAGGTGCCCCCCGGGCCCGGATCCAGGTCGAACACCACCCAGTCGGGCTGCTCCAGGTGCGGCACCCGGCTCGACCACATGTGCAGGGTGAGCGCGGACTGGTTGGCGAGCCAGAGGAGGGACTCGGGCCGGTCCACCACCACGTGGGACAGCTCCCGCGTCTCGTGGGTGATGCGCACCGTGGTGAGCCCCTCCGGCACGTGCTCCACGCCCTGGCGGAAGAAGCCCGGCGCCTTCACGCCCTGGGGCCACTGCTGCAGCGTGAGCGGCCGGCCCGCCAGCGCCGGCACCATGAGGGGCGCGACGTCCTGGAAGTAGGCGTACACGTCCGCCTTGGTGTAGCCCGGCTCGGGAAAGAGGACCCGGTCCCCATGCGTGAGCCCCACCAGGGCCGCGGCGGCTCCCTTCTTCGCCGGAGCCGACTCCTTCTTCTTCGCCGGAGCGGCCTCCTTCACCGGGGCGGCTGCCTTCCGGGAGACGGCGGATCTGCCCGCGGAGCGCGCCCCCGGGCGGGCCTTGCGCCCCGTTTCACGGTGGGGACCCCGGCGAGCGGGCCGCTCGATGGGCCGCTCCCGGACACACTCCTCGGGGCGCTTGTCGCCGCGCAGCCCCTGGAAGGAGGGATGACGCAGCCGCCCATCCTCGGTCCATTCGGTGAAGGCCACCTGGGCCACGTGGCGGGGCTTCACCCAGATGGCCTCCTCGTGGTGCAGGGCGTCACGCACGCGCGGAGCATCCTGGACGAGGGGCTTCTTCACCTCGTCGCGCGACAGCAGCTCCCGCAGCTCCCGCCGCACCTTCGTCGTGTACCCCGTGCCCACCTTGCCCGCGTAGCGCCAGGCGTTCCCCTCGCGCACCCCCACCAGGAGCGAGCCCAGCTCGGGCCGCTCGTTGGCCATGGGCGTGAAGCCCACGATGGCCACCTCCTGGTTGGCCTGGACCTTGAGCTTGAGCCAGCTCTCGCCGCGGCCCGGTGAATAGGGGGTGCCCACGCGCTTGGCCATGACGCCTTCCCAGCCGCGCCGCTGAGCCTGGGCCAGCGCCTGCCGCGCGCTGCCCTTCACCCGCTCGGCGAGCTGCAGGGGCGCCTTCACGCGCGCCAGCAGCCGCTCGAGCCGCTCGCGACGCTCCTCCAGGGGCAGCGGCCGCAGGTCCTCCCCGTCGAGCCACAGCACATCGAAGATGACGTAGCGCTCCTCGACCCCCTTGCCGAGGAGTTGGAAGCGGGAGCGCCCCTCGTCGTCCAGGGCGACGAGCTCCCCGTCCACCACCGCCTCGTGCCCACCGAGCGCCCCGAGCGCCCGGACGACGTCGGCGAAGCGCGCCGACAAGTCCTTGCCACCGCGCGAGTGCAGCGCGACCTCGCCCTCGCGGAACGCGGCGAGCGCGCGGAACCCGTCGTACTTCACCTCGTAGAGCCACTCACCCTGCGCGGTGGACTCCACCTGGGCGAGCGTGGCGAGCATGGGCGCGCCCACCTTCTCCAGCAGCGCCACGGGAGAGAGGGCCTGGGCCTTCTTCGCGCGGGTGGGGCGGGAGATGCGCACGGGCATGGCCTCGGAGGTGCGCCGGGTGCGCCGCGCGGGGCCATGGGTGACGCGCTCGCCGGACTTCACGGACTCGGGGTGCTCCTCGGTGACGTCGTAGCCAGCGCGCTCGGTGCCATCCTTGGCCTTGAAGCACAGCCACTGGGCCTTCTTGCCCATGGGACGGGTGCGGATGAGGTGCCACTCGCCCTGGAGCTTCGTGCCGCGCAGCAGCACGTGCAGCCGCCCCTTCGCGAGCTGCTCGGAGGCCTGCCCGGGAGGCACCGTGTCGAAGGTGCCCGACTCCCACAGCAGCGAGTCTCCCGCCCCATAGGCCCCATCGGGGATGCGGCCCTCGAAGGTGGCATAGGCCAGGGGGTGGTCCTCGGTCTGCACCGCGAGCCGCTTCTCGGCCGGATCGTAGCTGGGGCCCTTGGGAATGGCCCAGCTCACCAGCACCCCGTCGATCTCCAGCCGCAGGTCATAGTGCAGCCGCGTGGCGTCGTGCTTGTGCACCACGAAGATGGGGGCGTCCCGCGACGGCGAGGCCTCGACATCGGGGCCAGGCTCCGAGGTGAGGGAGAAGTCACGCTTCTCGCCGTAGGTTCCCAATCGCTTCCGAGCCGAGGGTGTCGAGCGTCGCGGGGTCGCCATACCAGGTAAGGGTTGGCACTCCCTACCCGACCGGCAAAGCGCAGCCTCCTGCTCCCGAGCCGCCCGCTTCCTCTACCTCGACCGTCAAGCGGCGCGGAGCACCCGTGGAGTCGGGTTCGACACGCCCTATCCCAGACCCTTGTCCAGCAGCAGCTCCCCGAGCTGCTGGAAGCCGGCGCGATGGGAGGCGAGGAAGTCCTCGGCGAGCTCGGGCGGGGGCTTCTCCCAGCGCATCTGCCCGGCGTCCTCCCACCGGCAGAGCACGAGCTGGGAGCGCACCTGCTCCGGCGACTCGAAGGAGAGCGCGTCCAGGAGGATGGGGTTGGGGCTGGTGAGGAAGACCTGACGGGGGCTCAGCGCCTCGATGCAGTAGGGCAGCCAGGGGTGGGGCAGGCCGTTGACGAGCTCGTCGGCGATGGCGACGTGCTCGACACAGTCCAGGTAGTACAGGAAGGACAGGGTGCGCTTCTGCCCGTAGCTCAGGTGCCTGTCGGGGAGGGTCCACCCCGCGCGATGGGTGAAGTGGAACGCCTGACGTCCGGACTTGCGTGCCTCCACTCCCTCCTCTCCGGGCAGCCGGTTGAACTCGAGGACCGCGGCGGCCGTCTCGAAGTCCAGCAGACTGGCCAACTGACCCAGGAAGGGAAGCTGACGCTCGTCCAGGACGTACTGGTCCTCGTCCCAGCGCTCCCCCGCCAGCTCCGACACCCGCTCGGCGAGGACCTGACCCAGGGGCGAGCCCTCGATGCGGACCCGGCCATCCGCGCCCCGCACCAGGCCGATGTCGAGCTGCCGCAGCAGGGAATAGAACTCCAGGGACTCGTCGAAGCGGCGGGCCTCGGCATCGGGACAGAGCACCAGAACCACCTGCGCGAGCAGCTCCCGCCGGGGATGCGCCACGTCGATCCACCCCGACAGTCCGCTGAACAGGTGACTCCACAGGCACGTACCCACCGGAGGTCCCTCGGACAGGGGCACGTCCACGCCCACCTCCGCTTCCACGCGGATGACGCGCGCGGCCTCGTCGACCACGAAGATGAGCGGCGGTGCGGCGGAGCCGAAGGAGATCTCCACCCGGGCGAAGAGCACGGGCCGGACCTCGCGCTCGGCCGAGGAGCGGGGACGGTGTTCATGCCGGATGGCGAAGTGCGCCCTCACCTCCCCCTCCGAGAAGCCGTACTCCAGATCGAACTCGTCCTCCAGCAGGTCGGAGAAGTCCGCGCTGAACATGGCCGCGACGAGATCGAGCAACGAGCTCTTCCCCGTTCCGCTCTGCCCCAACAGGACATTGCAGACGGGATCGAACGTCAGGCGCGTTCCGGGTTTCACCTTTCGGAATCTATTGAGCTGGAGCCACTGGAGTTTGATCATGGACTGAGAGCCGTTTGGTCCCAAGGGGACTTCAATGGTTGTTTATTGATTGACGCGAATGTCGGGTTTTGCTTCGGGGTCGACCTGCTCGATGTCGAAGCGCCGCCGCTTACCTTTGGGCGGCTCGACGGCGGTCATGAACTGCGGATCATTGAGGACAACACTGCCCGGACCGTGGTCCACCAGCGCCGGGTCCACCAGGACATTTGGAAACGAAAAAGCCTCTCGCGTCAGAAGGCCATACACCATCTCCCCGGTGCTCGCGGCGGCGCCACAAAAGGGCAGCCATGAGCCATCCGGAAGTTGGACTCGGTCGAACTCGATATAGACCCGCATCCGAGTGGTCACCGCCTGTCCCGCGATGACCAGGTATCGAGAGTCCTCACCCTCAAAGGGATACATGTGGGCCGTGATGGGACCCGACTTGACGTTGAGCCCCCCTCCTTCGGTCAGGGGCTTTCTGCGCGAGACAGAGGAGACCGAGGGGCCCGGCTGGATGTAGCTGTCGTACATGTAGTCAGGCAGGAATCCCAGCTTCTGGGGAGTCTCAATCGCCTCGGGGGGACACCGCTTGAGGTAGCCACTGGGATCCGGACGCACGGTGGGGGCCGTGGCACAACCCACGAACTGGACCAGGGTCGCGCCCAGCAGGGCGCGCAGCAGGGCACAGGCACGCGAGGGAACCTCCGCCGAGGTGTCGGCGGCGAAATGAGTCGGAAGAGACGAAGGGGCTGGCACGGGTTGCACTCCTTGTTCGGCGGGCCTCGGCGAGACCGGCACGGTGGACTCCACACGAGGGAGGATCCCGCCTCCCACGTGGAGAAGGAGCCACCCTCCCCACCCAAGCAACCCCATCCCGAGCATCAACACCAGGAACACCTTCATCCAGCGGCGCGGTCCCCGCTCTCTTGCCGAGGACCCAGCCCTTCCAGCAGACCCCCGGACCGCTCTCCCTCGCACCAACGCCGACTCCTGCCCGGAGAACGCCCTTCCCGAGGTCCGCCACGGGGGCGACTGCCCCTCTTCCGCCCGGAGCCGTTGCAGTTCCTCGCGCACGACGCTGGCGCTCGGCGGACGTCGTGACGGCTCCTTCGCCAGCAGCCGCATGGCGAGCGAGCACAAGGACGCGGGAGCCTCGGGGTTGAGCAGCCGGGGCTCCACGGGCGGCTGGGTGAGGATGGCCACCAGCAGCTGGTCCACCGGCAGCTTCGGGTCGAAGGGATGATGGCCCGTGAGCGCTTCGTACAGGAGGACACCCACGGCGTAGAGGTCCGCGGAGGGATGGGCCTCGAAACGGGCGCCCTTCTGCCGGGCCTCCTGACTCATCACGAAACGGATGGCCTCTGGCGGCTGGCAGTACATCGTGCCCGGAGCAATCCCCTCGGTCAGCGGAGGCGCGCAGGGAAGGTGGACGGCCCCGAAGTCGATGAGGAAGGGCCGCGAGTCCTCGTCACGCACCAACACGTTGTCGGCCTTGATGTCCCGGTGGCACATGCCGCGCGCGTGCATGGCCTCGAGCGGACGCAGCACCTCGCACAGCACGTCCACCCACTCGAAGGGAGTGACGCGCCCGCGACGGCACCACTCGATGAAGGTCACTCCCGGGACGTAGTCCGTCACATAGAAGGAGTAGCCCGTGCGCGGATCCGGCCATCGTCCCCACTCGTGCACGGGCAGCAGGTTGGGATGGACCAGGTGTTCCAGGGACACCGCCTCGCGGCGCAACCAGCCATCCACCCGGTCCTCGTCCGCGTCCGAGACGGGTTGCAGCGCCATCTTCAAGGCGTAGTAGTGGCGCCCACGCTCCGCCAGGAAGACCATGGAGAAGCCGCCCACGCCCAGACGACGCAGGAGGCGGTACTCCCGCACGTGGTCCCCGGGCCGGAGCTGGTTGGGGTGAAGGGCCTTGCTCATGGTGTCGACCTCGACCGGGCCAGGGGAAGCGAGAGCGAGCCCTCCGCGTCCCCCTCGCCTCTCAGCACCACCTCCAGCGTGCTGGCCCCCTCCGGGAGGACCGACACGAAGGTGTACTGTCGAGGGTAAGAAGCTGACGACATCGAGGAGACGCGCAGGAGGGGCAAGGGCACGACAGACCCCTCCTGAATGACGGAGCGCAGCAGGAGGCGCTTGCTCACATCGACGGAGCGCCGTCGCTCCCAGAGGAGAAACGAGACGAAGACGTAGTGGTCGAGCCGCAGAACGGAGCGGAACCGCACCAAGGAGTCTCCACTGTTGAGGAAGCACATCCCCGGCGGGGCCATCTCGACGGGCTCCGCACGTGCTGCATTGAGGAGCCGGGCCATGTCTCCGGCGCCCTCTTCGACTTCCACAGCAGCGGACGCGTGGAGCAGGAGCCCGACCTGGGTATCCACCTCGTCGCGGACGGAACTCAACACGAGGGAGAGCAACCCTCCCTGCTCGAGGGGAACGGAAACAAGGAGCCGCTCACCCTTGGGGAGATCCACGGAGGGAAGGATGAGGAAGGACGAGCCCTCCACGGGAACGAGCCGGACGTGGCCGTGCTCGCTCTGGAGCCGTGGCCCCTCGGGGCCCAGGCGCACGTCGAGGGAGACGAGCGTGGGGGAGCCACCCGCGACATGAACTTCGGAGGGCGCCTCGCTCGCGCCAGCGGAGACCCGCACGATGCGCTGCCGGGACATACGTCCGGCGCTCCGGTCTCCAGCGAAGACCGGTACGGAGGTGAGCAGGAGAAGCACGAGGAGAGCCGAGAAAACGGAGCGCACGCGAAGCCTTCGTCGTGAAAGCGGGCGGGCAAGGTATTCGGGATGGCGCGCGACCGGCAAGAACTCGTTGACTTTCGAGGTCAGGTGCTAAAAGGTGACTTCCGGAATCAACTCCGGTAGAGAAGGGGCGCCTTTCGGGAGGAACACGTGCAGTCCCACGCCATGCGGGCGGGGCCATTACCTGTTCATCACCTGGTGGGAGAATCCACGTCTGGAATTGACGGGGTTGAATCCGAATCCATCACAGACGAGCGGATTCAGATGAGCCGGCGGAAGGTGTACAGCACGCGCTCGAGCACCTTGCGCCAGAGGGGCCGCTGGCGGAACACGGTCAGGTCCACCTCGCGGCAGTCCTGGCAGTCGCCGCGAATGGCGCTCTCCAGTTGGAAGCCCAACCGCGGATCGGTGAAGACGGCGTTCGCCTCGTGGTTGAAGGCGAGCGACAACCGCTCGAGGTTGAACGAGCCGATGGTGCCCCACACGCCGTCCACCACCGCCGTCTTGGTGTGCAGCACGCACCGCTCCCACTCGAAGATGCGCACGCCCGCGGTGAGCAGCTTCTCGTAGAAGGAGCGCGTGGCGTTCATGATCCACGGGTGGTCGCCCCGGGCGTTGAGCAGCAGGCGCACCTCCACGCCCCGCTGGGCGGCGTCGCGCAACGCGGCCACGAGCTTCCTGTCCGGCACGAAGTAGGCGGCCGCCACCAGCACGCTGCGGCGGGCGCGGGAGATGGCATGCAGGTAGGCGCGGTGGATGCTCCGGCGGTTGGAGAGCACCGCCAGGCCCACGCCGCCCCGGCCCTGGGACTGGAGCTGCGCGCGCACCTGCTTGCGCCGGCGGCGGCCCTCGCGCCAGGAGCGGAACTTGTCCTGGAAGGCCATGCGCCAGGTGGCCACGAAGCGGCGCTCCAGCTCGTACACCGCGGGCCCTTCCACCCGGAGCACGTCATCGCGCCAGCAGTCGCCCCCCTGCCCCTTCGGGGCCCAGTGCACGGCGATGTTCACCCCACCGATGAAGGCCACCTCGCCATCCACCGAGAGGATCTTCCGGTGATCCCTCCGCAAGAGGTGGCGCAGGCCCCGGCCCAGGCTGCTGAAGGGCTTGAAGGGACGGATGTCCACGCCCCGAGCACGCAGGGACTCGAAGAAGTCGCCGCGGCTCGACCAGGAGCCCAGGGCGTCGTACAGCACCCGCACGTGCACGCCGCGCTCGGCCGCTTCCGCCAGGGCCTTGCCGAACAGCTCGCCCACCGCGTCGGACAAGAACATGTATGTCTCGAGGTGGACATAGCGGCGCGCGTTGCGGATGGCCTCCAGCATGGAGGGGTAGACCTCCACGCCGTCGCGCAGCAACTGGCAGGCGTTCCCCCTCAACGGAGAGTGCGAGGGGGGCAGGTAGTAGCGGGCGAGCAAGGCCGTGGAAACCTCTGCGTTCCAGTGCGGGGTGTTGGTGGGTGGACGAGCGGATATCCGCCCGGGCCCATCCAGCGACCCCGCCCTGACCTCCGCCCCGCTGCCCCCTTCCCGCTCACGCATGGTGGGACAAGGGTGGGAACGCCAGGGCGATCTGGCAACCTTACCGGGTCATTGACTGATTTCCGCGCGCTTCATCTCCGCCTTCTGGGCACAGAGCTGATCCGTCTCGTCCGGGAAGTACTCGCGCGTGTGGTCCAGGGTGGCGTTGGCCTCCTGCCACTTGTTCTGGTTGACGTAGCGTTCCACCTCCAGCATGAGCTTGGCGCACACCTTGTCCAGCTCCTTCTGGGCGTCCTTCATGCGCTCGCGCGCCTCGTAGTAGAGGTCCGGACGGGGCTCGGGGTGGGCTTCCAGCAGCAGCCACGCCTCGCGGAACGACTTCCAACCCTCGTAGCCGTTGCGCGCGCCCACCTTGACGTTGTCCATGTTCTTGCGCCCACGCGTGTACGCCTTGCGCGCTTCCTCCAGGAGCTGCTCGGGGGAGATCTCCGGCAGCGGCACCCGCTCCAACCAGACGTTCCAGATGCGCCAGGGGTCCTCCCCGGGCGGATTCTTGGTGTTGTCGAAGGTGATGCGGTTGATCTCCCCCTTCTTGAGCAACTGCCAGGGGATCATGGTCTCGAGGACCCGGTCCTGGCTGGCGAGGGTATCCGGGGGCACCTTGCCCAGGTCCGCACCATTGACCGTCACGATGACTTCTCCCTCGGAGATGCCCTGCGCCTGGTAGTGCAGGATGGCGAGCGTACGGGTGGCGGCGGTGTACTCCCACTCGAAGTCCTTCCGGTCCGAGTGCTCCCAGTCCACGCCCTCGCCCAGACCGAAGGAGTCGGTGATGATCTGCTTGTTGGCGAAGCTGTCCGGCTCAGGGCCGCGCTGCACTGAGGCCCCGGTGTCGAGCACCAGCCAGAAGACGAGCGCCACGAGGCCCAGCCCCAGCACGCCGCCCAGGCCCATGATGCCGCGGCGCACGTTGGTGCTCGCATCGAGCCAGAAGAGCTTGATGTTGGCCACCAGGCCGGGGGACTCGCGCCGGATGCGGGCACGATCCGCGGCGGACAGGGAGGAGCCGGCGGGCGCACCGGCGGCACCGGTGGAGCGAGCCACCGCGCTGGAGGAGGAGGCCGGACGCCGGGAGGGAGGCGCCGCGGGAGCCGAGTCCGGAGCACGGGCCAGGGCCGCGGCGGAGGCGCCGCCGCCCCGGGCGGGACGGGGAGGAGGAGCGCCCGGAGGCAGCGCGGGCTGCACCCCGGTGCGCGCGCGCGGCATGGCGCGGGTGGAGCTGCGCCGCGCGGCGTCGAGGGTCTCCGCGTCCGCGCCCTCGGGAGCCAGGGCCTCGCCCCGGTTGCGCTGGCGCGACACGGCATCCACGGACACGATGCGCGTGCTGCCCTCATCCACCGTGACCTCGGCCCCGGGCGAGGTGGCATCCTCGACCACCGGCTTGAAGACGAACACCACCGGCCCGAGCGACAGCTGGGCCCCTTCGTCCAGGGCCAGCTTCTCCTTCACGGGGACCAGCGTGCCATTGACCCGGGTGCCGTTGGAGCTGCCCATGTCCTCGACGTAGTACTGGTCCGCCTCGGAGAAGATGCGGCAGTGGCGGCGGGAGATGCCCGCGTCGTACAGGACGACATCACACTCGGCGACACGACCGATGAGGACGGAGTCCTGTTCGAAGACGAACTCCTTGCCCGCCTCCTTGCCCTCGGCGATCGTCAGCTGGAAGCTCATGAAACCCTCAGACTCCTAGCGCGGCCTTCGCCGCTCGCGCCACGGCCGCACGGGCCGAGGCAGGCTCAAGCACCTCGGCCTCGCCGCCGAACGATAGCACCCACTGCGTCAACCAGCGCTCATTGTCTCCGGCGACCCGCACCTCGACGCTCCCGTCCGCGAGCAGGCGGGCGTCCTCGCCGAAGCGCTCCCGGACATAGGGGGCCACCAGGGGGGTGAAGCGCACCCGGACGTCCGCGTCCCGGCGGGCGGGGTTGGGCACCTCGGCCCGGGCGCCCTCGCGCGGCTGGAACAGGGTGGTGGTGAGCGAGAGCGCCCCCATGCGGTCCACCCGGAAGAGCCGCTCGTCCTCGCGGGTGAGGCAGAAGGCCTGCAGGTACCACTGGCCGCGGTGGCTGAGCAGTTCGAGCGGCCGGACGCGCCGGGCCTCGGGAGCGCCCCGTCCGGGGGCCGCGTAGTCGAACGTCACCTCGTAGCGGCCGTGGATGGCCTGGGTGAGCGGGGCCAGGGCCTCGGGGGCCTCCAGCGCCGCGTCGATCTTCCGGTACATCTCGCGGAAGCGCGCCCCCGCGCCCGGAGGCAGCACGCGCTCGAGCTTCTCCACCGCGCCGCGCAGCGTGTCGCCGGCCGCCGGACGCAAGAGCTCCGCCGCGGCGGCCAGGGCCGAGGCCTCGCCCACCGTCAGGCGCGGAGGCGCGGACAGGCGCTGATCCAGGTCCACGTAGACGCGGTCGTTCTCGACGTAGATGTCGATGTAGTCGTCCGGGTTGAAGGGGGGCCGGCCCACGCAGGTGAGCAGATCCAGGTCCTCGAGCAGGTGCTCCCGGCTGACGTTGAGGGCGCGCGCCAGTTCCTCCACGGAGATGCCCTGGCGCGAGGACACATAGGGCACGAGGAACAGCAGGCGGCGCAGACGCTCGTGGACGCTCATGCCCGCACCTCGGGAGTGGCGGACTTCTCGCCGTGTTTTTCCAGGATGCGCCGGGCCATGGCCGCCACGTCCTCGCGCGCCTTGTCCGGGGCCTCCACGTGGCAGTCCGGGCCGAGCTGGAGGCAGAAGCGCAGGAGGCCATCCAGGAACGTCACCGGCAGCGTCACGAGCATGCCCTTGCCCTCCGGGGCCGGGGTGACGTGCGCGCCGGGAAAGAGCGAGGTGGCGCGCGGGGCCAGCTCGCCGGTGAGGCGCAGGCGCGCCTCCACGCGCTCATGGAAGCGGTGCTGCCAGGGGTAGCTGGCCACGTAGTCGTCCGCGGTGAAGTTCGCGGGCACCTCGAAGTCCGGGGTGCGCGGCCGGGAGGTGTTCACCTTGAGGGTGCGGATGCGGTGCACGTGGAAGGTGCGGATGCCCTGGCGCAGGTGGCAGTAGCCCACCAGCGTCCAGATGCCCCGGCGCAGCGCCAGCCCGTACGGCTCCACCCGGCGCTCGGACAGATCGAGCCGCTTGGGCGAGCCGTAGGTCATCTGCACCCACTTGCGCGCGGCGCACGCGCTCCAGAGCTGCTCCAGGTACGCGGCCAGCCGGGGCCCGTCCTGCTCCACGCCCAGCTCCATGCGCACCCGGGGCGTGGGCAGCGCGTCGCCGGCGAAGAAGCCAATCTTGCGCAGGGCATGCGACAGGTCGTCCCGGCCGGGAAAGGCCCCGGAGGTGAGCGCGGCGCTGCCCGCGGCGTAGAGCACCGCCAGTTCCTCCTTGGTGAGGTCCACCTCGGGCAGGTAGTAGGCGTCGCGGTCGACGATGTAGCCGTCCTTCCGCTCGTCGTCGCCCTGGATGTAGGAGAGGGGGAAGCCGAGCTCCAACAATTCCGCCTTGTCGCGCTCGAACTTGCGCTCGGCGGCGTCGTCGGAGGTGCCCCGGTAGTCCTGGGGGAAGTGCTCGCGCAGCTCCGCCCAGGAGATCGGTTCCCGAGCGTCCAGGAACAAGGCCACGAGATCAAGGAGACGTTCGGTCCGGTCCATTCGGAAGGTTTTCGACAATGCGCAAAAGGCTCGCGCCGGGTCAAGGCGAGGACGCCCGGAGACGGACGGATGCCCGTCCCCGTTCCCCGCCTCCCATGGATCTACTCGGCGCCAGGGTCCCTGGACAGCTTTTTACTGAACGAAAGGACAGGTGTGCCCATGAATGGGCGACACCGACCCGGGCAGCAGGGGAGCGAGCCAGGGGGAAGACATCGCGAATGGCGAGCCGCCAGGATATTCCTTAGAATCGACCGCGCACGCAGCCGGCCGGGGCGTGCTCGTCTGGCGGAGGTCCAAGCGCCCAGACAAGGCGTGCGGCTCCACAAAGGATTCAACATGACGCGCTCCACCCTCATCAAGAAGGCCTGGCTCGCACTGGTGCTGGTGGGGTGGGCGAGTGTCGCGCTCACGGCCCTGCCCCGCGAGGCGGAGGCCGAGCCGCTGTACTTCGCGCTGGAGGTCCGGCGCGAGGGGCGGCTCGTGGCCCAGCCCAAGCTGCTGGGAGAGACGGGCCGTACGGTGCGCGCCGAGCGGCGCAAACCCGGTGCCCCGCAGCCCGACTACCGCCTGGTGCTCACCCCCACCGCCGAGGGCAAGGCGTTCCACCTGGAGCTGGACCTGGCCCTGCCGGAGCTCAAGGGCCACTCGGAGCTGTCGCTGCTGCACGGCCAGGAGCGCCGGGTGCAGCTCGGCCGCTCGCCGGGCGACCTGGAAGTGTCGCTGCTCCTCATGAAGGTGGACTCGCCCGAGTTCCGGGCCCTGATGGACCTGACGCGGGACGCCGAGGCGTCCGACTCCGGCCTCACCATCTGATCGCCCGCCGGGCGCGCCGTCGGCGGGCGGCGCCTCAGAGGACGGCCAGGTCGTCGCGGTGCACGGCCTCGTCGAGGTAGCGGTAGCCGAGCACGGACTCGATATCGGAGCTCTTGAGCCCCGCGATACGCCGCAGCTCCCCGTCGTCGTAGGCGCTCAGGCCCCGGGCGAACACCTGCCCCTGGGCGTCCACGAGATCCACCGGGTCTCCCCGGCCGAAGTCCCCCTCCACCGAGCGGATGCCCGAGGGCAGCAGGCTGCGCTTGCCCGCGGTGACGGCCTCGCGCGCCCCGGCGTCCACGAGCAGCCGGCCCTTGGGCTTGAGGGCATGGGCGATCCACGCGGTGCGCGCGCTGCGCCGGCTGCCGGAGCTCTCGAAGAGGGTGCCCACGGGCTCGCCCGACAGCACCGAGCGCAGGCGGCCCGGCACGGCTCCCGAGGTAATGACGCAGCGCACGCCCGATTCGGCGGCGCGCGCGGCGGCGCGGACCTTGGTGGTCATGCCGCCGGTGCCCACCTGGCTGCCCGAGCCCCCCGCGAGCGCGAGCAACTCGGGCGTGACGGCATCCACCTGGGGAAGCATCCGGGCGTCGGGGTTCTTGCGAGGGTCCGCGGTGAAGAGCCCCTCCACATCGGACAGGATGATGAGGGCGTCGGCCTCCACGCCGCCCGCGACCAGGCCCGCCAGCGTGTCGTTGTCGCCGAACTTGAGCTCGTCCACGGACACCGTGTCGTTCTCGTTGATGATGGGCACCACCTGGGCCTCCAGGAGGTGCTCCAGCGCGTGCTTCACGTTGAGGTAGCGCCGCCGGTCCTGCACGTCCCCATGGGTGAGGAGCAGTTGCGCCACGCGGCGGTTGGCCCGGTCGAATGCCTCCTCGTAGGCCCGCATGAGGCGGCTCTGACCGACCGCCGCGCAGGCCTGCTTGCCGGGAATATCCTTGGGACGCGCGGGCAGCCCCAGCCGCTCCACGCCCAGGGCGATGGCGCCGCTGGACACCACCACCAGCTCCCGGCCCTGGGCCGCCCAGAGCAGATCCTCGCTCAGCGCGTCGAAGTGGGCCCGGTTGAAGCGCCCCGTCGCATGGGTGAGGGCATTGGTGCCGATCTTCACCACCACGCGCCGCGCGGCGCGCACCGCGTCTCGTCCGGAAAGGTTCACGGGTGCAGGGTACGACGGAAGTTCGTGTCAGGGATGTGTGTTGTCACAGGTCGGCGATTTGGGCACCCCGGGGGATGAAACCTGCCGGTCAGACCCTTATGCTTGGTTCACCTCAGTTCCGACGGCGAGGCGCGGGCGCCCTTCCCCCCGCGCGGGAGAAGGACACTTTTGAAGGAAATCTACGGCAACACCCTGGGCCTCAAGGCGAGCGAGCAGAGCCGGCTGCGCAACACCTATCGGCGCCGCGTGTCGCCCCATGAGATCGTCTCCCCCGAGCTGGCCCGTCACCTCACCGAGCTGTCGAGGGAGACCAATCGTCAGGTGGGCGTGCTCCTCAACCGCAAGGGGGAAATCGAACACGTGGTGGTGGGCAACGCCCACAAGCTGGAACTGCCGGACATCGGCCGTGCCCGCGCCGGACAGGTGCGTCTGCGTGGCCTGCGCCTCGTGCACACCCACCTCAAGAGCGAGCCGCTCACCAAGGACGACCTGACGGACCTCGCGCTCTTGCGCCTGGACATGGTGGCCGCCATCGGCGTGGGCCACGATGGTCTGCCCGGCGTGCTGCACTACGCCCACCTGGTGCCCGAGAACGGCACGGGTGAGTTCTGGAGCGTCTCCACCCTGCCGGATGTCCACGACGGCCAGCCCGACGTGCTCGACACCCTGGAGGCCCTGGAGGAGGAGCTCAGCCGCAAGGCCGCCGCGCGCGCCGTGTCCGGTCGCGACAAGGCCCTGCTCGTGGCGGTGTGCCTGGATGGCAACCGCGCCGCCGCCGAGGCCAGCCTCTCCGAGCTCAAGGAGCTGGCGCGCACCGCCGGCGTCGAGGTGCTCGACAGCGTGCTGCAGATGCGCCGCGAGGCCGATCCGCGCTACCTCATCGGCCGCGGCAAGCTCGAGGAGCTCAACCTGCGCTCCATGCAGGCCATGGCCGACGTGCTCATCTTCGACAAGGACCTCACCCCCTCGCAGGGGCGCCACATCAGCGAGGCCACCAGCCTCAAGGTCATCGACCGCAGCCAGCTCATCCTCGACATCTTCGCCCAACGGGCGCAGAGCGCCGAGGGTAAGCTCCAGGTGGAACTCGCCCAGCTCAAGTACCGCCTGCCCCGGCTCGTGCAGAGCGACACCTCGCTCAGCCGGCTCGCCGGTGGT
This sequence comes from Cystobacter fuscus DSM 2262, assembly GCF_000335475.2. Taxonomy (NCBI): domain Bacteria; kingdom Pseudomonadati; phylum Myxococcota; class Myxococcia; order Myxococcales; family Archangiaceae; genus Cystobacter; species Cystobacter fuscus. Next base: position 188,593 of record NZ_ANAH02000001.1, read on the forward strand.
ATCGGTGGACGCGGCCCGGGTGAAACGAAGCTCGAGATCGATCGCCGCCGCGCGCGCGATCGCATCAACCACCTGGAGAAGCGCATCGACACGCTCTCGCGCGAGCGCGAGGTGCGGCGGGCCCAGCGCAACCGGCGCGACCTGCCCATCATCTCCATCGTGGGCTACACCAACGCGGGCAAGTCCACGCTGCTCAACGCCATCACCGGCTCGGAAGTGCTCGCGGAGAACAAGCTGTTCGCCACGTTGGATCCCACCAGCCGCCGGCTGCGCTTCCCCCAGGAGCGCGAGGTCATCATCACCGACACGGTGGGTTTCATCCGCGACCTGCCCAAGGATCTCGTCGCCGCCTTCCGCGCCACGCTGGAGGAGTTGTACGACGCGGACCTCCTGCTGCACGTGGTGGACGCCAACGATCCCTCGCGCGACGAGCAGGTGGAGGCGGTGGAGAACATCCTCGACTCGCTCGATCTGATGCAGAAGCCCCGCCTCATGGTGTGGAACAAGGCGGAGCTGCTGGGGCCCGACGACGTGGAGGCCCTGCTGCGCTCGCGCGGAGGCGTGGCCATCAGCGCCGCGCGCCGCGAGGGCCTGGCCTCGCTGCTGGCCAAGGCGGACACCACCCTCTTCGCCGAGGGCGCCTCGCAGAGCCTGGGTGTGATGTAGGCCAGAGACGGGCGGCGAGGTTGCGGGCGGCCCCGGGTGCCTCTACAGTCCCGGGGCCGTGTCCCTTCCCTCCGCCCTCATCCTCCTGGCAGAAATCCAGATTCCGGGCCTCGAGCCGCGCCCGGACGGGCCCGCCTCGTCGGTGGACCCGAACTATTTCGAGCTGCTCGAGCGCAACAGCCACATCATCTATCCCGCCCTGGCCATCCTCGTGCTGGGACTGGTGTCGCTGGCCATCCTCCAGGCCTCCCGGGCCCAGGAGATGGATGGCGCCGTGAAGGCCGAGTTCAAGAAGCTCATCATCGAGGAGCTGCGCCGCTTCCCCGCCGGCCTGGAGACCCCCTTGCTGGCGGAATCCACGGGGCTGGAGCGCGGCAAGCTCGTGCGGCTGCTCAGCCAGATGGAGCAGGAAGGTCTGCTCCTGTCGCATCACACCACCAAGAACCAGACGGTGTGGTGCGTGAAGGGCGTGGGCGGCAGGAAGCGCTACTGAGTCCTCGCGCGCGAGGACCTCTTCCCTCCTCCCCGGCCTCCTCGACTCGCCTGCTCCTGGACCTGGGCCGCGATGCAGTCGCGGAACCAGCGCTGCGCGGGATGCGCATCATTGCGCCGGTGCCAGGACAGCACGAAGGCCGCGGGGGCCAGCGCTATCGGCGGCGGCAGGACGCGAAGCGCGTCCCCCATCCCCGAGGACTCGATCACTCCCTCCATCAACGTCGCGATCATGTCCGACGAGGCCACGAGCTTTGGCGCCGCGTACATCTGCGGGAGCGTCAGCCCGAGCCGGCGCTTCAGGCCACGCTTCGCGAGTTCCACGTCCACGTGGCCGAAGCGATCGTTCTCGGGCGACACCAGCAGGTGCGACAGCGCGAGGAAGCGGTCGAGGTCGAGCGGTTCGCGGCCCGCCGGATGATCCTTTCGCAGGACGCAGACGAAACGCTCCTCGAACAAGGGACGCGTGAGAATCCGGTCGGTCGATGCCGGCGGCACCCCGATGGCCACGTCGGCCTCGCCGGCATCCAACATGCCGATCGCCTCGTCCCGTGCCGTGAAGCCGCGCACGTGCAGCGTGACGTGGGGTGCCACCGCGCGCAAGGCCGACACCAAGCGCGGGAGCAGGACGAACGCGGGATGCTCCTGCAGGCCGATCGTGAACGTCCCCGTCGACGAGGCCGGCTCGAACACCTGGGTGAACTCCAACGTGCGCTGGATTTGAGCCAGGGCACGCGAGAGGGGCTCGGCCAGCTCGAGCGCCCGGGGCGTCGGCTGCAACCCGCTCGGGCCACGCACGAAGAGTTCGTCGCGCAAGAGCGCGCGCAGCCGTGACAAGGCGGCGCTCATCGCCGGCTGGGTCCTTCCAATCCGCGTCCCGGCCCGGGTGACGCTGCGCTCGGCCATGAGCGCGTCGAAGGCGACGAGCAGGTTGAGATCGATGCCGTGCAAATCCATGCCGTGGATGATCACACATATCATCAATCGATTTCAATAATGGCCTGCCCCCACCTATCTTGTCTTCGTCGGGCACGTCCCGAACCCAACCACGAGGCAAGGACAATCATCATGAAGAGAGAGAAAGACGTGGCGCCGCCGCAGGTGACCGGGCTGACAGCCACCGAGCAGCGCTCCATCGAGACACTCTACCGCGCGTTCAACGAGAAGAATCCGGACCTTCTCGATGAGGCCGTGACCACGGATTGGAAGGATATTCCGCTCGCGCCGGGCCAGGGCCCGGGACCCGATGGGCTCAAGCCCATCATCCGAGGCTTCATCGCGGCGTTTCCCGATCTCCAGATCACCCTCCAGGAAATCATTGGCGCACCGGGCCGGGCCGGCGTGCGCGCCCTCATCACCGGCACGCACCAGGGGGAATGGTTCGGCATCGCGCCCACCGGCAAGGCCATCCACGTCCCCCTCCACGAGTTCCACCACCTGGAGAACGGACGAATCACCCACACCTGGCATCTCGAGGATTGGTTTGGAATGCTCAACCAGGTCGGAGCCTGGCCCGCCCATGCCATCCCCTCCTCGGAGGCCGCGTCATGAAGGCCGCCCGCATTCATGGATATGGCGACCTCGGCAACGTGGTCATCGAGGACATCCCCACGCCGGAGTTCGGACCCGACGAGGTGTTGATCCGCGTCGAGGCGGCCAGCCTCAACCCGCTCGATGTCCTGCTCCTGGGGGGCAAGCGGCGCGAGGTCTTTCCCCTGTCCTTCCCCTACACGCTCGGCATCGACCTGGCCGGTACGGTCGAAGGCGCCGGTCCGCTCGCGGCGCGCTGGCGCAAGGGCGACCGGGTCATCGCGCGCCCGGATCCGGTGCGCGGGGGCGCCTTCGCTCGCTACGCCGTCGTTCCGGCGACACAGGTGGCCGCCGCTCCGGCCAACCTCTCCCTGGATGAAGCGGCCGGGCTGCCCACCGCGGCCGGTACCGCCTGGCAGGCCCTGTTCGAAGTCGCCCACCTGAAATGCGGTCAGACCGTGCTGATCCACGCGGGCGCGGGCGGCGTCGGCAGCTTCGCGGTGCAGCTCGCCAGGCTCGCGGGCGCCCGGACCCTCGCCACGGCGTCGGGCCCCAACGTGGAACTCGTGCGGCGGCTCGGCGCGGACCAGGTGATCGATTACCGGACGGAGGACTTCTCCGCGAAGCTGTCCGGCGTCGACGTCGTGCTCGACACGGTGGGCGGAGAGACGCAGCAGCGCTCCTTCCCCGTCCTCCGCGCGGGCGGCGTTCTCGTCAGCATCACCACACCAGTGGATGAGGCGCTGGCGAAGGCGCACGCGGTGACGGCCGTCCGCATCGCCAACAAGACCGATGCCACGCGCCTCGGCCTGATCTCCGGACTCTGCGATGCCGGCTCGCTCGAGGTCATCATCGACCGGAAACTCCCGCTCGCGGAGGTGGAGCTCGCGCTTCGCCATCAGGCCTCGGGCCGGGCGCGCGGAAAGATCATCCTCAAGCCAGACTGAGGGCGAGAACCGAGACGCCTCGCTAGTCCTCGTCCGGTTCGGGAAGCGCCAGTTCCCGCAGCCCCGCCGCGTCGAGCCCCCAGTCCCGCTTCTCCGGGGGAATGGGGCCAATGGACTCCACGGAGAGCCGCGTCCACCACTCCGCGCCCCGCTGCTCCTCAATCCGCAGCGGGACCGCGAACTCCCGCGACCAGCAGACCCGCGTGCCGGGCTGCCCGTCCGGCGTGAACAGGTACCACTCACACCGGGCACCACCCCACCGCGCCCCTGGGCCAGGCACACGTTGGAGCGTGTAGCGGGGACCCGGCAGGCTCAACAGGTGCGCCTGCGTCCACCAGGTGAACGTCGGCCCCAGACGCCCGGCCCGCTCCGCCGGCAACCGGCGCAGCGTCCCGGCTCGGCGATCCACCACCGTGAAGACATACGCGGGCGAGCCCGGACGGCCCTCGTCCTCGACCCGGAGCTCCAGGCCATCCCCGTCCACGCGCTTGAGCCGCCGCTCCCCCTCACGCCACAACTCGAACGACCGCGCTGACCCCGAGCCCTCGTGGACCTTCGCCCGCAGGTACACGTCCGGCTTCGTGGCGGGTGCTCCAAACACGCGCTCCCAGGTCAAGGCCGCGGCGCTCGCGGGGGGAGCCGCGAGCGCCCCGGTCCCGCCCGGGCCAGACAGCAGGACAACCGCGAGCCCGAGCGCGGCCCCCCTCACCGCCGCGTCACCCGGGCGAAGTCGAAGTAGGTGTACGTCTTGCCGTCGGCATCCGAGAGGCGCTTGAGGTGCAACGTGGCCGAGTACTCACCCGTGAGCGTGGTATCGAGCGCCGCCCCCGAGGGATCCGTCGGCAGTTGGAACGACAGCCCGCTCACGGGGGACGTGTTCACCTCCACCGGGGTGCTCGTGTAGCGCGTCTCCGGCACCCCACCCGTGGCGAGCGCCTCGTACAGCACGCGGCCCTGGGCCGTGGGCAGCGGCAACCCGAGCAGATGGGCCACCGTGGGCGCCACGTCCACGTTGCCGCTCGGCAGATTGTCCGTGTAGCCCTGCTTGAAATCCGGCCCCGCCGCGACGAGCGTGTTGTGCACGTCCACCGGGCTGAAGCTGCCGTGCATGCCCCGGTACGGCACATACGAGTTGAACTCGATGCCCGGCTTGCCGCCCACCACCGCCGTGTCATCCCAACTGAAGCTCACCGTCACGTCCGGACTGCGCCCGGAGGCATTCTGGATGTTCACGTCCGTGGCGGGGAACGTGCCGGGAATGCTCCCGTAGCGCGTGTCCACGAAGATGGCGCCGTACTCCTCGCGGCTCTGCAGGAAGGTCACCAGCCGGCGCACCAGCGCCGGGTCACGGCTCGGGATGTAGAACTGATCCGAGCCTCCCGGCGCGGCGATGATGATGGCGTCCTGTGGCAGCGTCGCCGGCACCGCGTAGGACGGCGTCGTGTACTTCGCGCCCGCCGTGCCGCACAGCGCTCCCGTCGTGTCCGTCTGGACCGGATACACGGGCGTGCCATCCGCGCGAATGCCGCTGAGCACCGGCGACAGGTCACACCCAGTCCCGTCATACGCGTGGAAGCCCGCGCGGGTCAGCAGATCCGCGCTGCGCACGTAGCCGGACACCGAGTAGCCGGCGTCGCTCACCCCGCCCACCTTGTTCTTGCCCGTCCCCGGATCCGGCTCGACGCCCCGCAGGGGAAAGAGCGACAGCGGCCCCGACACCGTCGAGTGCGCGTGGTCCGAGGCGATGAGGATGTTCGTCGAGTCGAGCTGCTGCTGCGCCTGGAGCTGGGCGAGGATCCGGCCGAGGAACTCGTCCTGAGCGCGCAGGGCCAGCAGGGCGTTGGCCGAGCCCGGTCCATAGTCATGTTCCGTGGCGTCCACCGTGCGCAGCCAGATGAGCGACAGGTCCGGCGAGTGCACGGGCAGCACGTACTCCGTGAAGTACTTCGTCAGGTTCGTGTTCTGCGTGATGTTGCGGCCGCCGCCCTGATCGGATGGATCCGGCGTCTTGCCGTCGGAGAAGTACACGAACGCGCTCGCGCCCGTCGGCGTGCCGTTGTTCGTCGTCAGGGTGAGGCTTCCCGCCGGATACATGTTCGGCGTGCTCGCCGGCAGGGGGAAGCCGCGCTGCTGCAAGTCCTTCGCGGACTCGAGCGGCCAGACCGTGTTCTCGTCGATGATGAGCCCCTCGCGCGACGAGTCCTGGAGGTAGGCCGGTCCACTCTTGCCCACGCTCGCCGTCACCAGGCCCGCGGCCCGCGCCGCCGAGAAGAGCGTCTTCGCGTTGAGCAGGGGCTCGTGGAAGGTCTGGTCATAATAGGCGGCCAGGTTGTCCAGGAGCCTCCAGTCATCCACCGCGACGGGCCGGCGGAAGTTCGTCTCCACCCCGCTCGCGTTCTGCCCCGAGGCGCCCGGCGCATAGGCGAAGTTGCCATTGAAGCCCGTCGCCCCCGGAAAGGCGCCCGTCGCGAACGTCGCGCCGTTGATCAACGTGAAGGTCGGATAGGTCGAGTGGTTGTCGCTGAACCACACGCCCCGCGTCCTCAACGCATGCACGTTCGGCGTGTCCTGGGGGTTGATGAAGTCCGGCCGCAGCCCGTCCCAGACGAAGACGATCATCCGGTGACGCGCGGCGGGAGCCGGCGGCGCGGGCGGCTCATGCCCCTTGCATCCCCCCGTGATGGCCCCCGCCACCGTCGTGAGCACGAGGACTCCCTTCCACCCCTTCATCCCATCGCGTCGGTGCATGTCAGCCCCCTCAGACCAGCTCGTTCTTCGGCTGGCGCGTCATCAGCTCCACCACCGCCGCCCGGGCGCTCTTGCCCTCGTAGGCGATGGCATACACCTGCTCGCAGATGGGCAGTTCCACCCCCACCTTGCGCGCCAGGTCCCTCGCGCTCCGGGCCGTCTTCACGCCCTCGGCCACCTGCTTCATGTCCCCGAGGATCTCCTGGAGCGAGCGGCCCCGACCCAGCTCCATGCCCACGTGCCGGTTGCGGCTCAGCTCGCCCGTGCACGTGAGCACCAGGTCCCCCATGCCCGACAGACCCGAGAGCGTCAGGGGATTGCCCCCCTTGCGCACCGCCAGCCGGGTGATCTCCGCGAGCCCCCGGGTGATGATGGCCGCGCGCGCGTTGTGCCCCATGCTCAGCCCGTCCGCGATCCCCGCGGCGATGGCGATGACGTTCTTGAGCGCCCCGCCATACTGCACGCCCACCACGTCGCTGGAGGTGTAGGAGCGGAACGTCTCCGTCTGCAGCGCCTTCTGGCAGCGCAGGGCCACCTTGTCCCAGGGCGCCGCGATGGTGACCACCGTGGGCATGCGCTGGGCCAGCTCCTTGGCGAAGCTCGGGCCCGAGAGCACCGCGATGTAGGGGTGGTACTCCTCCGGCAGGCAGTCCTCCAACAGCTCCGTCATCGTGAAGAGGGTCTCGTTCTCGATTCCCTTCGCCACCGTCACCAGGGGCACGTGCCGGGGCAGCGACGGCAGCGCCTGGGCCATCACCTGGCGCGTGGCGTGGCTCGGGGCCGCGAGCACCACCAGCTCCGAGCCCTCCAGGGCCTCGGGCAGGTGCGTCGTGGCCCGCACCCGCGGGGAGATGGGGATGCCGGGCAGGTAGGTGGCGTTCTCGTGGCGGGTGTTGATGGCCTCGGCCAGCGCGGCGTCCCGCCCCCACAGGCCCACGTGCTCACAGTTCACCGCGAGCACGTTGGCGAGAGCCGTACCAAAAGAGCCGGAACCAATGACACTGGCGCGCATGGAGTCGCTTCTCCCAGGGAATGAAAATGAAGGGGAGGCGCAGCTTAGAGGACCCGCCCCCTGGCGGGAAACGGGCTTTCCCGGACCCGGGGAGGCCAGCGTCCTGCATCGGGCAGGTCCTCACTTCCCCATGGCCAGCAGGGGGTCGGGTCGGTCTATACCCTCGCCGCGTCCCCGGGTATGCACCCGGTCAGGAGGAACTTCGGGATGAGGGCAGGCCGGGGCGTGGGAGTGATGGTGCTGGCACTGGCGCTGGGCGCCTGCCGCTCGCGCAACGCGGGCTCGGCGGACACGCCGCCGCCCGCCAATGATCTCTCGTGCGAGCGGCTCGTCGCCCCCGAGGTGCGCGACGTCCTGCCCGGCTTCACCCTCCAGCAGTCACGTCCCTGCCCCACCTGCGGACCGCTGTGCACCTTGCGCTCGGCGGAACAGAAGGACGTCACCGTCTCCATCGCCTACGACTGCCGCAAGCACTTCGAGGGAGAGGACGTCCAGGCCCTCTTGACGCCCACCCTGCGCGCGGGCGGCACCGAGATCCCCGCCATGGGCCGGGCGGCGGCTCGCCGGGAACCCGTGCCGGGCATGCTCCAGGTGTCCACCTGGGACGACGATACGCCCTGCGGCATCATCGTCACCTGGCTGGGGGCCGACAAGGAGCGCGCGATCGACATCGCCCGCGCCACCCTCTTCGCCACCACCCCCGAGCGCCTCGCGGCCGCCCACCCCGCTCCCTCCACCCCGGACGCGCTCCCCCCCGAGGTCTCCCCTCCGGACGCGGGCACGCCCTGAGCCGCGTCGCGGGCGGGCGAGGCTCGCCCGGCTGCCCGGTCGGCTGGGGCCACACCCGGAATCCAGAAGAGCAGGTCCGGACGCTATGATGCGCCCATGCCTCGCCCCCTCCTCGCCTGCCTGGTGCTGCTCACCCTGCTGCTGGGCGGAGCCGCGGCCTTGCGCCACGCGATGACCGGCCCGGGCCAGGAGGCCGTGGCCCCCGCGTCCGGGTCCGCTCGGGCCCCCGCGCGAGCGGCCGAGGTGGGACCCCGCGGAGACTTCCTGGGCGTCATCATCCCGAGTGCCTCCGTGGAGATCGTCTCCAGGACCGAGGGGCAGGTGGAGGCCATCGAGGTGCAGGTGGGCGCGCGCGTCCAGGCCGGAGCGCCCCTCGTCCGGCTGGATCTCCACCCCCTGCGCAAGGAACTCGCCATCGCCCAGGCGGCCCTCCAGACGGCCCGGGCCCAGGAGCAACTGGCCCAGGTGGCCTTGAGCGAGGCGCGCGACCGCACCCAGCGCTATGCCCACCCGAAGCTGGTCAGCCTCCAGGCCATGCCCGAAGAGGAGATCGCCGCCGCGGGCTTCCAGGAGAAGAGCGCCGCCGCGAAGCTCCAGTCCGCCCAGGCCCAGGTGCAGGAGCAGGTCGCCCGCGTGGAGCAGATCCAACAGCGCATCTCGGACGCCGTCATCAAGGCGCCCTTCGATGGCGTCATTGCCGAGCGCTATCTCGACCCTGGTGCCCAGACATCACCCTCGCGTCCCATCCTGCGCCTGCTCGGCGCGGGCGGCCTGCGGGTGCGCTTCGCCATTCCCGAGGACGAACCGCGCGGCGTCGCTCCGGGCGCGCCCATCCAGGTCCGCCTCCCCCGGGAAGGTCCCCCCCTCACGGGCCGGGTGGAGAACGTCGCCCCCGAGGTGGATTCGGCATCGCGGATGATCATCGCCCTGGCCCGCCTGGACGTCCCTCCGGGAGCCGACGTGCCCGCCGGCCTCGTGGTGCGCGTGCGGCTCGGCCCCCCGGGTGAACGCGCGGCGCTCGCCGCGCCGGAGACGCCATGAGGTCCGGCATGAGGCCAGGGCGCGACCGCGCGAAGAGAGGACACGCTCGTGGCTGAGAGCAGCTCCGGACAAGACGCTCCGGCGACGCCCGCGCCGCCTCCGCCCGGGAGCATCTACCGGCAACAAGCCCTCCAGGAGCACGCCAACCCCCGCGTGGACAGCGAGCTGTTGCGCCTGTCGCCGGAGTGGTCCCGGTGGACCTACTGGATCCTGCTGCTGGTAGTGACGGTGGGGTTGCTCTTCTGCGCCCTGGGCACCGTCAACGAGTACGCCGCCGGGCCCGCCGTGGTGCGCGTGGAGGGCAAGACGGAAGTCACCGTGGACGTGGCCGGCCTGGTCACCTCCGTGGAAGTCGAACCCGGACAGCGCGTCGCCGCCGGCCAGGTGCTGGTGCGGCTCCAGGCACAGGAGGAGCGCACGGCCCTGGAGCGCATCGAGCGCGAATTCGAGTTGCAGCTCGCCCGCGTCCTGCGCGACCCGAGCGACCAGGCCGCGCGCCAGGTGCTCACCACCCTGCGCGCCGAGCGCGAGCAGGCCCAGGCCCGCCAGGAGGCGCGCACCATCCGCGCCGCGCGCGCGGGCGTGGTCAACGACTTGAGGGTGCGGCCCGCCCAGTACGTCCAGCCCGGCGAGAGTGTCGCCTCGCTCCTGGACGAGGACGCCCAGGCCTCGCTCGTCGCGCTGTTGCCGGGCAGCAGCCGCCCCTTCCTACGGCCCGGCAAGTCGCTCCGGATGGAGCTGGAGGGCTTCCAGTACCAGTACCGCGAGCTGGTCATCGACTACGTGAGCGACCAGATCGTCGGCCCCGCCGAGACGCGCCGCTACCTGGGCCGGGAAATCGCCGACGCGCTGCGCCTCGACGGGCCCCAGGTGCTGGTGCGCGCGCGCCTGCCCGCGTCGACCTTCCGCCGGGACGGACAGACCTTCAACTACGTGGATGGAATGACGGCCCGGGCCGAGGCCCGGCTGCGCGCGGAGAGCATCCTGGTGATGCTCGTCCCCGGGCTCAAGGCGCTGTGGAGCGATGACACCGACTGAACCCAAGCCCAATGGCCTGCTCGACCGCTTCCCGGTGCTGCGCGAGTTGCAGGCGCGGCTGCGCGAGCACCGCGTGCCCGTGGTGCGACAGCTCTCGGCCACCGAGTGTGGCGCGGCGTGCCTCACCATGGTGCTCAACTACCATGGCCGCGCCATGCGCCTGGAGGAGGTGCGCGACCTGCTGGGCCCCCAGCGCGATGGCCTCTCCGCCCTGCAACTGCTCCAGGCCGCGCGCCGCTTCGGCCTGCGCGGCCGCGGCGTCTCGCTGGACAGTGACTCGCTGGAGTATCTGCCCACCGGCGCCATCCTCCACTGGCGCTTCTCCCACTTCGTCGTCTTCGAACGGCTGGGCAAGCACGGCGTGGACATCGTGGATCCGGCGCTCGGCCGGCAGCGGCTCCCCATGGAGGAGTTCCTCCGGGCCTTCACCGGCGTCGCGCTGCTGCTCGAGCCCGGAGACCACTTCGAGACGAGCACGGAGGGCCCCCGGCGCACGTCGCGCTACGTGAAGGAGATCCTCCGGCAGTCGGACTCGCTCTCGCGCGTCCTCGTCGTCTCGTTCATGTTGCAGCTCTTCGCGCTGGCCATTCCGGCCCTCACCGGGCTGGTGGTGGACCGGGTGGTGCCGCGGGGAGACCAGCACCTGCTGCTCGTGTTGAGCCTGGGACTGGCCGCCATCGTCGTCTTCAACCTGATGGCCTCGCTCATCCGCGGCCACATGCTGGTGGAGCTGCGCACGCGCATCGACTCCAGCCTGTCGCTGGGCTTCCTCGAGCACCTGGTCAGCCTCTCCTACGCCTTCTTCCAGGTGCGCTCCTCGGGCGACCTGCTCGCGCGCATGAACACCAACGCCGCCGTGCGCGAAATCCTCTCCTCCACCGCCGTCTCCGGCATCCTCGACGGCTCGCTGGTGCTCATCTACCTGGTGGTCATCTTCATCGCGAGTCCCCCGCTCGGGCTGCTGGTGCTGGGGCTGGCGAGCGCGCAGGTGCTCATCTTCGTGCTCTCGCGCAAGCCGCAGGGCGAGTTGATGGCGCGAACCCTGGAGATGGAAGCGCGGAGCCAGGGCTACCAGGTGGAGCTGCTCACCGGCATCCAGTCGCTCAAGGCCTATGGCGCCGAGCACCGGGCGGTGCAGCACTACGCGAGCCTGCTGGTGCGCGTGCTCAACGTGAGCCTGCAACGCGGCCACCTGTCGGCCTGGGTGGACGCGCTCAACGGTACGCTGCGGCTGGCCTCGCCCCTGGTGTTGCTGTGCGTGGGCACCTGGCGGGTGCTCCAGGGGGACGCCACCCTGGGCACCATGCTGAGCCTCAACGCGCTCGCCATCGGCTTGCTCTCGCCCCTGGCCAACCTGGTGGCGACGGCCAACCAGTTGCAACTGCTGGGCAGCTACATCACCCGGCTGGACGACGTGCTCGACGCCCCTCCGGAGCAGAGCGCCACCCAGACACGCGCCTCGCACGTGCTGCGCGGCGGCATCGCGCTGGAGGGCGTGTCCTTCCGCTACGGCCCCATGGCCCCCCTGGTGGTCAAGGACCTGTCGGTGCACATCGCCCCCGGGCAGTTCGTCGCCATCGTGGGCCGCTCCGGCGCGGGCAAGTCCACCCTGGCCAACCTGCTCATCGGCCTCTATCCCCCCACCACCGGACGCCTGCTCTACGACGGGGTGGACCTGGCCTCCATGGACTTGCAGTCGGTGCGCTCGCAGATGGGCGTGGTGCTGCAGGACGTGGCGTTCTTCAGCACCAGCGTGCGCGCCAACATCGCCATGCTCGACCCCGAGGTGCCACTGGCCGCGGTGGAGGAAGCCGCCCGGGCCGCGCAGGTGCACGAGGACATCATGGCCATGCCCATGCGCTACGAGACGCCCATGGTGGACCGGGGCGCGGCGCTCTCCGGCGGCCAGCGCCAGCGCCTCTCGCTCGCGCGCGCCCTGGTGCGCAAGCCCGCCGTGCTCCTGCTCGACGAGGCCACCAGCTCGCTGGACGCCATCACCGAGCGCAGGGTGCAGGAGGCACTCGCCGGGCTGCGCTGCACGCGCATCGTCATCGCCCACCGGCTGAGCACCGTGGTGAACGCGGACCTCATCCTGGTGATGGACGGCGGCCAGCTCGTGGAGTCGGGCACCCACGCGGAGCTGCTCGCGCGCGGCGGCCTCTACACCGCCCTCGTCCGGGCCCAGCTCGACTCCTCGGACCGCGCCGCGTGAGCCCCGAGGCGGGGTGAGACACCGCCGCACACCTCGGCGCCCACGAGCGTCCCGCCCCGGGGGGAGGTAGAGAGGGGAGCCGTGGCCACCCACCCGCCTCCCATCATCCTCAGTTTCCGGCGCACCTTCGCGCTGCTCATCGTCCTGGTGGTGCTGCCCTCGGCCGGGCTGTCCGGCTTCGGGGTGGTGGCCATCATCAACGAGCGCGCCGCCGTGGAGAAACGGCTCCAGGCCGCGTGGCAGGGGACGCTGAGCGCGCTGGCGGAGGAGCTGCCCGCGGTGCTGCGCGCCGCGAGCTTCCAGCAGGTCAACGGCCAGATGTGGCTGGTGGACGCCGAGGGCCGCCGCCTGTCCACCCGCGACTCGTTCCAACTGGAGGGCAAGCAGGTGCGCACGAGCGATCAGGAGCTCGCCGCGGCCCTGACGGCGGTGGAGTCCTCGTCCGAGGACTTCCCCCCGGGCACCTCGCTCTTCTCGCTCATGGTGGGCGGCCAGGCCACGCTCATCGCCGCCGAGCGCGACGGCCCGGTGGTGCACGGCTCGCGCGTCTCGCGGGAGGCGGTGGAGGCGCTGGTCGCCGAGCAGGCCGAGGCCCAGATGACGTCCGGAGAGCCGGTGCGCTTCGTGCTGCTCGCGCGCCAGGAGCCCGGGAGCGAGGGCCTCATGGGCAGGCTCGCCTCGGAGGTGGCCCAGGCGCGCGCCAGCGCGCTCGGGCCCCAGGTGCTCGCCGAGCGCACCCTGCCCCTGCCCCTGCAGGACTTCCGGCTGGGCGTGGTGCCCACGGGGGAGGATCCCGTGGCGCGGGCCTCCACGCGCAACCGGCTGGTGTACGGGGTGCTGCTGGCGCTCTTCTACCTCACGCTCACCTTCGGCGTCGTCTACACGGGCCGGGTGCTCTACCGCGAGGCGCGGCTGTCGCGCATGAAGACGGACTTCGTGTCGCTGGTGAGCCACGAGCTGCGCACCCCCGTCACCTCCATCCGCATGTTCATCGAGACGCTCGCGCTCGGCCGCGTGCGGGACGAGGCGCAGACGCAGGAGGTGCTGCGGCTGCTCACCCAGGAGACGGAGCGGTTGAGCACGCTCATCGAGCGCGTGCTGGACTGGTCGCGCATCGAGAGCGGCCGCAAGGAGTACCACCCGGAGACGGTTCCCGTGTCCGAGGTGGTGGACACCGCCGTGTCCGCCTTCCGCGCCCAGCACCTGGAGGGAGACGTGCAGCTGTCCGTGGAGATGCCCGACACGGCGACGCCGGTGCACGTGGACCGGAGCGCCATTTCCGGCGCCCTGCTCAACCTCCTGCAGAACGCCTACAAGTACAGCCGGGAGGACAAGCGCATCCAGCTCACCGTGCGGGCGAACCGGAAGTGGGTGGACCTGACGGTGGAGGACCATGGCGTGGGCATCGCCCGGAGGGACCACCGGCGCATCTTCGAGCGCTTCTACCGGGTGGACAACCTGCTCACCCGGCGCACCGAGGGCAGTGGGCTGGGGCTCGCCATCGCCCGGCGCATCGTGGAGGCGCACGGCGGCTACATCACCCTCAAGAGCGAGCTGGGCAAGGGCAGCCGCTTCACCATCCAGCTCCCCGTGGAGAAGGTTTGAATGAGCCCGTTGGAAGCGAAAAGAGAGTGCCCGAGGCTCCGGACCCACTGGCTCCTGGCCGGAGTTCTGGGGCTGAGCGCCTGCGCGGGAGTGCCCGGCCGGGGAGTCCCAAGCCACCAGGCCCTGGACTCGGTGAGCGCTCAGTGCGTGCGAGACCCCTTGTCTTGCGTCTTGCTGAACGGAAAGACGATCGCCATCGGTTCCGTATTGGCGGTAGGGGCGGGCGCATCGGCGGGAGTGGCGCTGAAGGTGCTTGGACGACAGGGCGCGGCTCTCGCTCAAGAAGGAGATGGAAGAGTGCGCGGATCAGGCACGCACGGACGTGTTGCTGCAGCATGGAGGCGTATTCGCGCGCCCGGTGCCCAGCCCCGCGGAGTGCAAGCGCCTGACTGTGGATGCGCAGGGCCGGAGCGTCACGTGGGCCATCCGACTGGGATTGGAGATGCACGAGGCCGCCTTGCGGTGCGCCCAGATGAAGCTGGAGAGGATTCGTCCAGGAGGGTTCAGCCTCGAGCCGCGCTACCGCTTCAATCGGGAGACGAAGGAGAAGGAGTTGATAAGTCCCGAGGAAAAGGCTGCCCTGCTACGCCAGGGAGGAGAGGGCTTGAAAGGCACACTGGAACCCGATGTCGTCATCCACTCAGGAGATCCGCTCCAGATCCAGGTAGTCTTCGACTTCAAATTCCGGTGTGTGAATTTCGATGAAGCGCCCAAGTGGAGGGAATATCCCGAAGGACACCACTACGCGGGCTTTTCTCAAGGAAGAATTTATCGAGAGGCTTTTGGAGAACACGTTGAACTGATTGGGCCCCGGACAGGAGTTTTCCGATGACCGAGCGCTACCCCCGAATCCGTTTTCAGGACAAGTTCAGTGGTGCGTGGCTCCGCGATGGATTGCGGTTCGACTTCTACATGCGCCAGCGCCACACGGAGATGGCTCGGGCGGTGTTTCAGTCGATGGAAACCTACATCCGCGCGGTAGGCTCGGAAGCACTCAGCATTTATGTCGATGAAGAAGGAGATTGGCAGGAACTCGACGAATCGGGCTGGTCGCTCATCCAGCGCAAACTGTTGGAGTACACGTGGCCTCGCGTGATCCTGGGAGGGTCATCGCCTGGCAGCCCAAACAACAACCGATTCGAGTACTACGGGAGCGGACGGGTCGATGTCCCCGGATGGAGAGGGGCGGACAAGGAGACGTGTGTAGCCTCGTTCTGGCTGCCCACTGAATACCTGGAGACCCATGGGCCAGAGCATGTGAGGGCGTTGGCGCTGGAGCTGGCGACCCCGTTGCCCTGGTGTTCGGGCAACGGAGGTCTGGCCATCCTGGCCCCCATCCATCTCATGGGGATGACCAGGGAGGTCTACGAGCGCTGCATGCGCTACCCAGGCATGGACATCCCCGATGTGGAAATCTTCTCGAGCACTATCGGCACGCGCATCCGCGGCCCCTCGTGGCTCACCTTCCTGGGTCAGCCGGTGCTCAGTGCATTGGGGGGGGTGGAGGCCCTTCGCGCCCGGCTGCATACCCCGGGAACCACCGTCCAGGCCCTCGAGGGAGAGCGAGCGGTGGTGACACTCGGAGAGTGGCCCGAGGCGGGCGACCGCGAGCGTGGCCTCACCTTGCCCGCCTATCGAGAGCTCGCGCGTGTCCTGGAGCCCTGGCTCTATCTCGAGCACCGGCTCCACCCTGACTTCCCGCCCGAGGCGCTGCGTCAATGGGAGCGCCGTTTCCTCGAATGAGCCATGGAGTGACACGCCCGAGTTCCGCGCCCTCCCGCGCTTCGTGGCTGCTCTTCGCCCTGGGTCTCCTCCTCGGTCTCCTGGCCGTCCTCCTCTTCGTGACGGCCTGCCTCATGGGAGCGTCCCCCTCGGGTTGGGGATACGTGGTGGGTGGACTCCTCCTCTCGGTGGGGCTGCTCACCAAACGCTGGAGGCGATGGCGGGGACTGACCCGGGCGGGACTCGGCCTGCTGCTGCTCATCATCGGGGCGCGGCTCCTGCTGACGGAGCGGCGAGAACTGCGCACCCTCCGGCTGCCGGACGAGGGCTCCCGGTGGGTGAACCGGCTCGTCGAGGAACGAGATGGAACACTCCTGGCGGCCCATGCGCTCCTGCGCTCCGGGCGAATCCCCCGCGCGGATGCTCATGACTTCGTGCCCGCCCTGGAAGCGGCCTTCGCCCGGCTGCGCGACGCGCAGGGCCCGGTCGCCACGCCCGCCGTCGCGACCTGGCTCGGGCTGCAATCGCCCGAGTCCTTCGATGCCGTCGTCATCCCTCCCCCAGGGAAAGCCGCACCCGAAACCGCCGTGGTGTTCCTCCACGGCTACGCCGGCAACTTCGCCGTCTACTGCTGGCAGATGGCACGCTCGGCCCAGGCCATCTCCGCGCTCACCGTCTGTCCCTCGGTGGGCCCAGCGGGGGATTGGGGATCACGCCAGGGCGAGGACACCCTCGAACGGACCTACGCCTGGCTCACCAGGCGCGGGGTGCGGCGGGTGTACCTCGGTGGCCTGTCCAACGGAGGCGTGGGCGCGAGTGTCCTCGTGCGGCGGGCCGCTCATCCGGGACTGGAGCTCCGGGGCCTGTTGCTGATCTCCGGAGCCGAGACGAAGGCTCCCCTGCCCCATGTCCCCATGCTCCTGGTCGAGGGAAAGCGCGACACCATGATGCCCGCGCGCCTGATGCGCGAGCTCGCCCGGCGAGAGGGCCGCCTCGCCACCTACGTCGAGGTCGACAGCGGCCACTTCGCCTTCCTCGACCGCCATGAGGCTTGTGAGAAGGCCATCGCCTCGTGGTTGCTCGACAGGGAGCGCCAGGCGCGTCCCTGAGTCCCCACCGCGATGACACGCCGCGACAGGAAACGGGGCCACACTCGGCGTGACGAAGCACTGACACAGACCCGCTAACTGTCGAGCGCTCCTAATCGGGAGGACAATCCACCGTGCCATCACCTCCAGGGTTCATGGGTTGGGACTGGCCATCGCCCGGCGCATCGTGGAGGCTCCGGGGCCGCCGCTTCACCCCTCAACTCCCCGTGGACAAGGCATGAGCGACAAGCCACGACGCATCCTGGTGGTGGAGGACGACCTGGCCATCCTCACCGGTCTCTCCATGAACCTGCGCTTCGAGGGCTATGAGATCCTCCAGGCCCAGGATGGCCGGCAGGGGCTCGCGCGCGCGCTCGACGAAACGCCGGACCTCGTGGTGCTGGACGTGATGCTGCCCGAGCTCAACGGCTTCGAGCTCCTCAAGGAGCTGCGCCAGCGCGGCCGGGACACCCCCGTCGTCGTGCTCAGCGCCAAGGGCGCCGAGATGGACAAGATCGTCGGGCTCAACCTCGGCGCGGACGACTACGTGGTCAAACCCTTCGGGCTCCAGGAGCTGCTCGCGCGCATCAAGGCCGTGCTGCGTCGGCGCTACCCGCCCGCCACCCAGGCCCCCGTGGGCTTCGGCGACGTGCAGGTGGACCTCACGGCCAAGACCGTGACCCGCGCCGGCCAGCCCGTGGAGTTCACCGCGCAGGAGTTCAAGCTGCTCGCCCACTTCCTCGCGCACCCGGGACGCACCTTCAGCCGCGAGGAGCTGCTCAGCGCCGCCTGGGGCTACGACTACGAGGGCAGCGCCCGCACCGTGGACAACTTCATGCGCCAGCTGCGGCTCAAGCTGGAGCCCGATCCCGAGGCCCCCGTGCACTTCCTCACCGTGCGCGGCCTCGGCTACCGCTTCGATCGCTGAGTCCCGCCTGCCCTCACCCGTCCACCACGCCGATGTGGTGCGCATCCGCCGGATCGAACGGCTTGCCGTCGAACCCTCCGTAGCGCTCGCGGGGCGTGAGCCCACAGGCCTTCATCGCCTCCTCCAGTTCCTCCCACGAGAAGGGCTTGAACTTGAGGCGGTGGATGCCCGAGGGGGCACCGGGCCGCTTGCGCTCGCGCAGGTGGAAGGAGAAGACGGGCCGGCGCGGCTCGAGCGCGGCGCCCGGCTCCTCCTCCGAGGGACGACCAGGCTCGACGGGGGGGTTGAGCACGTCGTAGATGAAGAGCCCCTCGGGCCGCAGGTGGTGGCGCACCGTGGCCAGGCAGGCCTCCAGGTCCTCGTGCGACGCCATGAGTCCCAGGGCATGTTGCGGCGCGAGCACCACCGGGAAGCGCTCCTCCAGCCGCAGCGAGCGCAGGTCCGCGTGCAACAGCCGCACCCGGCCCGACACCTCGGGCGACTCCGAGGCGCGCGCTTCCTCGGCCGCGTGGATCATCCGCTCGGAGGGGTCCACCCCGAGCACCGCCAGGCCCGCCTGGGCCAGCGTCCACGGCACCCGCCCGTTGGCCGCGCCCAGCACGAGCACGGGCCCACCCTGCGCCTGGGCCTGGCGCGTATAGAAGAGGAGATCGGGCTCCTGCCCGACGAGGGACAGCGGCGTGCGGCCGCGCGTGTCGTTTCCGGCCATTGCACCCGGCGTAGCACGGTTGGCGGCACGAAAGGGCATCCAGTCTGCCCCTCGTGGGCAATCTCCTACCCACCCGGTGTCGCCGAGTCGACGCATGGACCGGACTCCACGGACGGTGGGAGTGGCACCGCACTTGCGAGGCAAGGAGCCTGGAATCGCCACGGAGGCGTTCCAACTCTTCAAGGGTGGGCAGGACATGAAGGCTGGATGGCGGTGGGCGGCGGCGGTGGTGGCGACGGGCGCGGTCTGGACGGGCTGCACGCAAGAGCCCAACAAGAGGGACGTCTCGGAACAGAACAACCCGGGCCTGGACTCACCCAAGCCTGGAACTCCCCAGGACGGCCCGCCCACGGCTCCGCCCGCTCCCGTGCCCGACACGCCCGCTCCCGTGCCCGACACGCCCACGCCCGTGCCCGACACGCCACCGACTCCCACCACGCCGCCGCCTCCCCCGGAAGCGGCCATCGACTTCCCCACGGTCCCGGGCTGGACGTTCTACGGCACCCAGCACGGAGGCCCCCGCCGCATCTATGGGGTGTCCGCGGACGAGGGCGGCAACGTCTGGGTGGCCGGCGGTGAGGATGGCCTCTTCGTGCTGCGTCCGGGGGCGACCACCTTCCAGCGCTTCACCCTGGAGCATGGCCTGCGCCCCTACGGCTACATGCCGGACGGCAGCGCGCCCATGGGGGAGAAGTACCTCAAGGTCATCTCGGTGGCGGGCGGCCCCGCGGACACCGTCTTCGTGGGCTACGAGGGACGGCCCGGCAAGGGCGACGAGCACTGCGAGAACAACTGGGATGGCTCCCGTCCGGATCCCTCGCGCTACAAGAGCGGGGACGCGGACAAGGTGACGCTGCGCGCGGATGGCTCCCTGGCCGTCGTCCACTACGACATCTTCTCCGGCCCCGGCATCGTGGCCGCCGAGATGCGCGGGCGCGAGAAGCTCTGCAGCATCCTGCGCATCGCCTATGACAAGAACACCCAGAGCGTCTGGTTCGGCGGCAACCACGGCTTCGCCCGCGGAGACGCGAACTACCAGGGTGACCCCACGTGCAATGGCCAGCTCAACTGCTCGGGCGTGATGGAGCACGTGCACCCGGCCATCAACGCCTACCCCGACATCCTGCTCACCGACGCCTACTACGGGGTGTCCGTCCACTCGAGCGGAGACGTGCTCTTCGGCGGCGCCAACCGCTCCACCCGCTTCCTCTACGGCACCACGGGCAACGACTACTGGGAGGCGCAATCCAGGACCGAGGACTCGCCCTACGTGAGCAACCGCATCGACATCTGGCCGGACCTGGTGGGCGAGGGCAGCACGCCCAAGCCGGCCGAGCGCGATGACGACAACGTGTCCGCCATGTCCGTGGTGGGAGACACCGTGTGGGTGAGCTCCTTCACCAAGGGACTCGCGCGGATGAACGTGAACGGGGGGGACGTGCAGCACGTGCCGCTCGGCGAGAAGGCCCTGTCCGCGGTGGAGGCCAGGACCGCCGATGGCAGCGTGTGGGTGGGCGCCCGGTGGCTGGGGCTCGTCTACCGGCTCCAGGGGGGCGCGGTGAAGACCTATAGCTGCTCGGAGTTCGGCCGGCGCCTGTGCAGCAGCCGCGTCTCCGACATCAAGGCGGATGGCCACCGCGTCCTCGTGGCCTTCCTGGGCAGTGACGAGAACCACGTGCCGGGTGCCCTCGGCATCTACACCGGCCACTGAGTCCCGCCCCTCGAGGGCCACAGGAACACGGAGGGCGCGAGCGCCCGGGATGCGTCCCGGACTCCTCGCGCCCTCCGCGCATGCGCGGACTACGGACGGTAGTACTCGGCCGAGGCCTGATCGTGGTTGCTGGCCCCGCCCACCACGAGCACCGTGCCGTCGGGCAGCGGCGTGGCCGTGTGCTGGTAGCGATCCACATACATCGAGGCCGTCACCGACCACGTGCCCGTCGCCGGGTTGTAGCGCTCGGCGGCGTACTGGATGCCCGTATGCTGATCGTAGCCACCGGCCACCAACACCTCGCCGTTGGGCAGCAGCGTGGCCGTGTGAAAGCGGCGCGGCGACTTCATGCTCCCCGTGGCCTTCCACGTGCCCGTGGCCGGGTCATACAGCTCCGCCGCGGCGCTCAGGACGGCATCGACGCCCGCCCCGCCCACCACCAGCACCTTGCCACCCGACAGCAGCGTGGCCGTGTGCCAGGCACGTCCCGTGCTCATGCGCCCCGCGCTCGTCCACGTTCCCGCGGCCGGATCATACAGCTCCGCCTCGGGCACGAGCGTATTGCCCTCCGCGTCGGGATTCGGCTGGAGGCCGCCGCCCGTCACCAACACCTTGCCGCCCGGGAGCAGGGTCATGGTGTGGAAGCCGCGCGCATGCGTGAGGTCCCGCGTGGGGGACCACGTGCCCGTGGCCGGATCATACAGCTCGGCCGATTTCAACGCGGGCCCACTCGACTCCGAGCCGAAGCCACCGGCCACGAGCACCTTGCCGTTGGGCAGCAACACGGCCGCGTGGTTGAAGCGCGGCGTGGAGAGCCGGCCGGTGGCCTGCCACGTGCCCGACGCCGGGAGGTAGAGCTCGGCGGAGGGTCGGGTGGTGGAGCTGGTGCCCCCCGCGATGAGCACGCGGCCGTCGCTCAACCGGGTGGCCGTGTGGCCCCGGTGGGAGCCCAGGTTGCTGCCCGTGGCGGAGAAGGTCCGGGTGGACGGGCTGTACAGCTCGGAGGAGATGTTGAAGCCACCGGTCACCAACACCCGGCCGTCCTCCAGCAGGGTCGCGGTGTGGGACAGGCGGGGCTGCGCCATGCTGCCCGTGAGCGTCCATCCCGTCTGGGGCGCCTCGCACGCGCTGCTCGGCGTGACGGTCACCTTGCGGGTGGCACGGCCCACGTTGCCGGACGCGTCCTGGGCCGAGTAGGTGAGGACATAGGTGCCCGGCACCTGGGTGTTGACGGCGCCCGAGGCCGTCACCACCGGAGACGAGGCCTCTCCGTTGTCACAGAGATCCGTGGCCTGAACCCCCGCCTCCACATAGGGCGTGCCGCACGCGAGCGTCTGCGTCGCCTCGCCCACCAGCGTCACCGTGGGCGCCGCCGTGTCGAGCACCCGCACCTGGGTGGCGCACGCGGACGTGTTGCCGGAGCTGTCGAAGGCCTCGTAGCCCACCGGGTACGGGCCTCCCACCGGGAAGGAGGTCGTCCCCGTGGTCCGCTGGTAGCCGTACTCGCACACATCGGACACGACGGGCTCCGGAACCTCGACGGGGGTGAGGCGCCCGGTGCACTCCACCGCGAGCTCGGGCGAGCAGTCGATGCTCGGAGGCGTGGTGTCGGTGACGGTCACCCGCGCCGTGCAGCTCGCGCTCAGGCCCGTGGCGTCCGTGCACGTCAGCGTGACCGCGGTGGTGCCCAGCGCGAACGTCGCGGACGGCGTCTGGGTGCAGCCCACCATGTCTCCATCCGGATCCGACGAGCCATCGTCCACGCTGCCGGTGGCGCCGCACGTGGTGGTGGTGGGCAGGAGGAGATCCTTGCACCGGGCTACCGGAGGACGGGCCAGGGCGCGGCAGGAAGCGCTGCAGGAGCCCGAGCCGTTGGCGGCCCCCGTGTCGCACTCCTCGCCCGGGTCCACCACGCCATCTCCACACCACTGCGTGCGGCACACCGCCGAGCACGGCGTGCCCGGTACGCCATTCTGCGGGCCCGTGTCGCACTGCTCGGGGTACTGCACCAGGCCGTCACCGCAGCGCACCGGCGCCGCTCCGCGCGCCAGCACGTACGGCACGCCGTGCGAACCATCCGGGAAGTCCCGGGAGCCCGGCCAGCGCCCCCCGCTCGGCGGATCCAGCGCGATGACGAGCGGGGTGAAGTCTCCCTCCGGATAGGAGAGGAACACCTCATGCACCGAGCAGGCCCAGTTGGACAGCACCTCGTCCGTCAGGCCCGCGAGGGCCTCGTGCGAGGCGACGATGTGCGCGTCGTTGTAGGACGACTCCTTCTTGCAGTTGGCGCTCGTCCCCGACACCTGGAAGGAGCCGAAGGGGCTGAGCACCGGCACCGGCGTCGGGGAATCCGTCTCGTAGTAGTAGCAGCTCAGGCCCGCGTACATGCCCGTCTTGCCCGCCTCGGCGGCGGCGAACTGCACGGCGTTGAAGGTGACCTGGTTCTGCTTGTGGTAGACGGGGTCGGTGCCCACGACGATGACGTTGCCGTCGACCACCGGGCCCCAGATGTGGCGCGTCTCCTCGGCGGCGAGCAGCAGGCCCGGCGCGACGCTACAGGATTTGTCTCCCAGGACGAGGGCACGGTAGGAGGCGAAGTCCGCGGCGGACAGGGACCGCCACTCCTCGTCGGAGGCGAGCGTCACCTCGTACCCCAGCTGCCTCGCCACCTGGGCCTCGATGCTGTCCGTGCCCCTGGAAACGGTGCTCGCCAGGATCAGCACCTTGTTCAGGCTGTGCAGCCCCCGAGCGGGTGTCTCCAGGGCCTGGGTGGCCGTCTCCGGCTGGGAGGGCACGAGCGACGCGTCCTCCCCTTCCGGCTGCGTCACCCCACTGCAAGCCGCGAGGAACAGGACACTCAGGGCCATCCACATCCGGCCGCGCAGGCCATGACGACACTTCATGCGGGTCTCAGAGCGCATCCATACCCTCCCTCGATGGGCTGCACAGGTGGAGCGGTGAACACAGGCTCGCCGCCTCGTTCTCAGGACAGCCGACTCTTGAAAACCGGGGAAGTCCGGTACAAGACGGGTAACCTTTTTTCTACACTGAGACCGGTTGGAAAATGAATTCCGTTCTTCATGTTTTTTTCCAACGGAGCCGGATTATTGCGTTTTCAACGCTGTAACCCGTGGAGGCATCAGGCCCGGTGAAGAGGTGGGTGTGAAGACCACCCGCCGTTCCGGGAAGCGCGGGCGGCGAGTGGCCCGCGCTCCCGGCGCGCTCAGTTCTCGAGCGCGTTGAAGCTGATCCACTCCTGGATGCTGTTGAGCTGGTCCGCGGGAAGCGAGGCGTTGCCATTGAGCGGGTTGATGGGCATGCGCGCGCCGGTGATGGGACCGTCGCCGGAGATCTTGCGCCACAGATAGCTTTGAAGCGGAACGCCCGGTTGGATCAGCGCCAGAGCGGGCTGCTGGGCGGAGGGCTTCATCAGGCGCTGGTAGACGTCATGGGCCGAGCCGAGCAGGTTCAACCCACCCTGGGGGTTGGCGCCGCCATGGCACCCGCCGCAGTTGGACTGGAGGATGGGCAGCACGCCCTTGCTCCAGGTGGCGCCGGAGCCCGCGAGGTTGAGCGCCTGCGGGTTGGCCGAGTACGAGCACTTCGTGTAGTCGATGGAGGACTCCAGGCTCCACTGGCGGGCCTTGGGATCCAACCCCTCGATGAAGCACATGAGCGCCAGCATGTCCTGCACGGACGGGGGCTGGTTGGCCAGGGGCATGCGCGTGCCGGGGATGGGCGTCTGATTCATGCTCCCACGCAGGCGCGCCACGAGGTAGCTCTCCTCGGGCTTGCCCGGGTTGACGAGCGGCACGGTGGTGCCGGTGCGCGCGCCATACACCCCGTTGCGGTTCTGATCGCCCTGGACGATGCCGCTGGCCACCAGGCCCTCCACGGTGTCGCGCTGGTAGTCGCCCACCTCGGCGAAGAGGTGGCGCCCGTCCTCCAGCACCCACCAGTTCGTGCGGTAGCTGGCGAAGGCGAGATCCTGCACCTCGCCCGCGTCGTTGATGAAGGTGCGCACGAACGTGCCCGTGGAGAAGATGCGCGGCTGGGTGACCTGCACCGCGTCGTGCACGTACAGGTGCAGGCCCGGAGTGCCGGCGTCCGGCCGGGTGCCCTTGGGGTCCAGCTTGGGCGTCTCTCCCGGAATCAGCTCGAACCAGCCGATCTCGTTCTCCTTGATGGCCTGCTCGGTGAAGCGGAAGCGGTCACCCAGGCGCTCGCACCGGTCGAACACGCCGTTCCAGTTGCCGGACTGCACGTTGCACGGCGCGCCGATGGAGGCCAGGAAGGTGCCCGCCGTGTGCAGGTCCGGGTATTCCTTCTGGTTGTGGCACACGCCGTTGGAGCCGCTGCACGTGCGCATCACCAGCTTGCGGTGCAGGTCGAGCCCGGTCGCGTAGGTGTGCTGGGCGGCCTTCACGTCCGGATCCGAGCCCGTGTACGTGGGCGTGCTGCCCGCGCCCACCGGCGAGGGGCGCTCCGGCTCGAAGGGGATGGAGCCCGGGTCCGTCGGAGCCGAGCCCGAGCCCCCACCACAGGCGAGCGCCAGGGCGGCGAGGGAGGCGGAGAGAGAAGAGCGCGTCATGAGAAGAAGTCCTGGATGGGGGCATCCGCGGGGAAGATGCCCTCGTGGTCGGCGCCGAGCAGATCCATCATCGTCTTGAGGACCGAGCGGTACGAGTACACCTTGCCCGTGGCCTTGAGATCCGCGCCGCGCACCGAGCCGAGGCTCTTGCCGCCCTTGCCCGCCTCGCTGATGACGCCGCCCATGAAGGGCATGGACATCCACCGGGTGGCCAGATCGCTGCCGTGGTCACTGCCGTTGGCGGAGTTGAAGCGGCTGCCGCCCGTGGTGCGGCCGAACTCGCTGCCGATCACCACCAGCGTCTTGTCCCAGTACGTACCGCCCTCGGGGTGCTGCATCATCTTGAGCGCCGTGCGCAGACCGCTCACCAGCCGGTTGGCGCCATCCAGCTCGTCCGGCAGCTCCGCGTCCTCGCGCGAGTGGTAGTCGTAGCCGCCCTGGTTGAGGAACACCGCCGGGCAGCCGAAGTGGAACAGGCGCAGCGCGAGCGCCGCGCGCTGGCCCGTGGTGTCGGTGCCGAAAATGGCGCGCAACTGGCGGTTGGTGATGCCATCCACCACCTCGTCGGAGTCGGCGGTCACCCGGAGCATGGGGTCGCGGAAGATCTTCCCGTAGTCGCTCGTGGCCTTGCGCGTCTGCTGGTAGGTGTCCACGCCGCCGCGCAGCGGCAGGTGCAGCCGCGCACGGTAGCGGTTGTCCACCTCGGTGGTCACCTTGGCCGCCCACGGGGGCAGGCCCGCGCTCGGATCCGCGCCGAAGCCCTGGAAGCCACTGCCCTCCAGCACCGGAGGCCGATAGGTGGCGTAGCTCCCCGCCCCCGTCGCCATGCCCGCCTCGCCGAGGCTGAAGGCCGGCAGCAGGGTGTTGCCCTTGGCGGCCTCCTCCGCCACCCGCGCGCGCACCCCGTAGTTCACATACGAGAGGAAGCCCGTGGCTCCGCCCACGTACCCCGTGAGGAAGCGCTCCAGGCCCGTGCCATGCCCTCCGTCCGCGCGCGCCGAGAAGGGCTCGTGGTCCACGCACGGCAGCACGCAGATTTCATTGGAGAACTCCGCCACCGGCTTCATGCCCAGATCGCGCCGGGGCTTGGACGGCTCGCCCTCGAGCCAGCTGGCGCGCTCGAGCAACTTGCCCACGCCCCACTCGGTGCCCGCGGCGCGCTTGTCCGAGCGGCCGAACGGGTTGAACTCGTCGGCCACGTCCGAGTTGAAGGCGGTGGTGAAGCGGAAGCCGCCGGACAGACGGATGTAGATGATGTGGCGCACGCGGCCGCGCCCGTTCGTCTGGGCGAGCGCCGTGCGCGGCAACCACAGGTGGGGGAAGGCCAGCGCGGCGGCCCCCGCGCCCAGGCCCCGGAGGAGCTGGCGGCGGCCCGGGGACTTGGGCTTCGAGTCTTTGGGATCGGACATGGAAGGGCTCCGGGGGGTCAGTAGAAGATGCGCTCGGCGCTCGACAGCAGCGCGAAGCAGTAGGGACGGGCGAACTCCTCGGCCGAGCAACGCGTGATGGAGCACTCGCGGCCCGCCTCGCGCGCCTCGGCCACCTCCGTGGCGTCCGGCGAGCGGCCCAGCAACAGCCGGTACTGGTGGGTGGCGATGCGCTCACCCACCTCCTCGTTCACGGCGAGCGAGGAACTCACGCCCTCGGGCAGCAGCCGCGCCACGTCCGCGCCTTTGATCTTCGGATCCAACGTGGGGTTGCACAGCGACTGCACGAAGGAGAGCTGGGTGGCGGTGGTGAGGATGCTCACCACGCGGAAGCGGCCTCCCACCACGTTCTCCGGACAGCCGCCCAGGGTGCGCGCCAGCTCCGAGTAGCGCTTGTCCACGTTGCCCTTGTCGTTCGTCTTCCAGCGCGACTCGGCCAGCACGCGGTAGCCGGCGATGCTGCCCGCGTTGAGCAGGGACTCGGGCTGGCTGATGCGGTGGTCGCAGCCGGGCAGCTCGTAGCCCGTCTGGCGCGCGAGCGAGTCGATCCACACCTCGGCGTCCACCTGCTTGAGCGGCCCGTAGGCCCAGCGGTAGGTGGAGGCCGCCGCGCCCTCGGCGGACTGGAGGTACGCCACCGAGGTGGCCACCGCGTAGTGCACCGAGCGGATGTCCCCGTGGTTCTCGAGCAGGAAGCGCACCAGCTCCCCGCGCACCTCGGGCACGAGCGCCGGCAGGTCATAACCCAGGTACTGCGCGAGCACGTCATCCACCGCGCGCTCCCAGAAGGACAAGTCCCGCGCGAGGATGCGGCCGGGGATCTGCAACCGCGCCCACTCCTCGGCCGTGAGCAGACCGCTCCACAGCGTCAGCTCGTTGTTGAGGCTCGGGTCGCGCGCGGCGCGCAGGTCCGGGGTGAAGGTGAGCTCGTTGTAGCCCCACAACACGCTGGCGCACTCGCCCCGGGCCGCGTCGTTCACCTTCCCATCCTTGTCCAGGCAGCGAAAGCGCACGAAGGCGTCCGGCAGGCGCATGCCCAGCTGCGGATGATCGTAGTAGCCCGAGTACCAGAGCCGGTAGAGCCGGGCCATGTCCGCGCGCTCGTGCTCGAAGGGCGGGCGCCCCAGGAACTGGCGGAAGAGGGCCTCGGCCTTGTCGCCCGGGTCCGCGTAGCGGCGGGTGAACACCGGGTGGGCGCTCACCACCGACGCGAAGAGATCGTACGGCACGAGCCCCCGGTGCAGCTTGGCTACCAGCCGATCCATGTCGTAGATGGACTGGAGGCTCGCCACCTGGTTGGCGTAGAGGAAGCGGTCGGCGGCGTGGCGCTGCTGGACGAGGATGAACTCGTCGCTGTCCATCAACCGCTTCACCGTGGCGCCCCAGCCGCCCGCGCACGTGGCCTCGGCCTCGGCCGCGTCCGGCACGCGCCCCAGCATGTCCACGAAGAGCCGGCGGCACGCCTCGGAGAAGGAGATGGGCCGGGACGCCAGGCCCACGCCCCACAGGCTCCGGCACAACCCGCGATTGACGGGGTTGGTCAGGCCCGCGTCCCTGCAATACGCCACGCAATCCGCGTCACAGTCCGGCGGGCGCGTCTCGTTGGGCGGGGACGCGTCCCGAGGTGAAGGCAGGGCATCATCCCCGCCCGGGAAGTCTCCCGGGGTGAGCGGCGCGCCATTGCCCACCATGGCCCCCGGCCCGGAGGCGAGCTGCTCGGGCTCGAAGACGTAGGTGGGCTGACACGCGATCAGCGCCGCGAGCAGGGGAAGGATGAGCGGACGAGACACGGACATTCGCGGCTCCCGGAGGAAGGAAAGGGGGGATTCAGAAGTCAAACTCGACCCCGAGCGACAACCCCAGGCGCAGCGCCAGGGTGTTCCAGTTCTTGGTGTAGCGCAGCCCGTCGATGTCCTCGCTCGTGGCGAAGAGGAACTGCTGCTGGACCTGGGCGAGGATGTCCGCGCGCAGCAGGATGCGCTCCGTCATGCGCCGGCGCGCGCCCACGGACGGGCCCGCGAGCCAGCCCACGCGCGGCACGCTCCACACCCCCACGCCCTGCTCCTGCAGCCGGCGGATCTCCGCCGCGAACTCCTGGCCGGGCACCAGCAAGGAGAGGCCCCCGCGCGCGGCGAAGACCACCTCCGTCTTGTTCGCCACCGGCAGCCCGTACTCCGCGAAGGCGAAGGCCTCGTTGAGCAGGCCGAAGCCGAACGTCCGGCCACCGCCCGCGCCGTAGTTGCCGAAGATGCGCGCCCCGGCGCCCACCCTCAGCCGCTCGCTCACCGAGGGCACGGACGTGTTCAACCAGAGGGTGGCGGAGAGGAAGCTCGCGCTCGAGTAGTCGAAGGACTCGTCCCGGCGCGAGATGTTGATGCCCTGCTCGCCGTTGAGCCGCGAGTTCTCCAGGAAGAGATCCGGACCCACGCCGATGCGCATCCGGCCCGAGGTGGCCTTCGGGGAAGACTCGGCGGGCCGGGCCGCCGGAGCGGAACGAGGGGCTGGAGCGGGCCGGGCCGTGGCGGCGGGCTTGGCCGCCACCACGGGACGTGGCTGCTCCACGGGGACCACGGGAGCCACCGCCTCCGCCTCTTCCTCCTTGCGCTCCTCGGACGCGGGCTCCGCGGCGGGCGAAGGCGCCGGCTGCGGTGCGGGAGTCACGGGAGCGGCCTTGGACGTGCCGCTCCGGGTCTTGGAGCTCTTGGCCTTGGACCTGGACTTGGACGCGGCCAGGGCCTCCGGCGTGACGAGCACCAGCAGGGCCGACAACAAGGCACTGCCCAGGCGAAGCATCGAGGAGCGGGGAGCGTTCGAGCGGGGAAGAAGCGGCACGGGAGACTCGGAGACGAAGCGAGGCGGAAGGGGGAAGGAAGGCTCAGGCGCGACGGCGGCGCAGCAGCGTCAGGCCCGCGGAACCCAGCACGAACATCAGCAAGGGAGCACCACCCGTCGAGGAGCAGCCACCGCCCTTGTCGTCGTCCTGGTCGTGGTCGTGGTCGTGGCCAGGATCGCCAGTCCCGGTGCCCGCGTCGGCCACGGTGCCCGCGTCGACTTCGGTGCCCGCGTCGACTTCGATGCCCGCGTCGAGGGGCGTGCCGGAGTCCGGCTCCTCGACACCCGCGTCCGTGCCGTCCGAGACCTTGACGGTCACCTCCAGCTTCGTGGCCGCCACGCCGTCACCGCTCGTGCTGCTGCTTGCGTTGACGGAATTGCCGGCACCGTAGATCGTGACGAGGCCGCCATTGCCCGGCGCGATCATCGAGAAATCGAAGCGGACCTCTCCATTGGAAAACGCCTTGGGGGCGGCGTGCACCAGCTCGACGCCGTCCTTCCTCAGGCCCGAGTTCTCGACCAGATCGAGCGCGGCCTCCACCCGGTCCACCGCCAGGTTGACGCCCCCATTCACCGCGGGTCCTCCCTGGATGATGAAGGTGTACTGGTTCGTCGTCCCCGCCACCACCGACGTGGGACCGGAGATCGCCACGGTCGGTACGGTGGCGCCCGGCGTATGACACGTCGACGAGCAGGTCCGGCCCGCAGTCCCATCAGCGGCTGGCTTTCCAGAACGGCCAGTGATGCCCGTGGAGCGCGCCAGGGCCGGGGTGGACAGAAGACTCGCAGTGAAGACGCCAGCAACAACAAATGATGGGAACCGCATACTTCCTCCGGGAGAAGAAGTTACCTTTTTAACCTGATTTCCTCCATCGGCCCACGACCGTTTGCTGCATCGCGGCAATTCCTCTCTCATCCAGGACCGTGTCGCGAGAGAAGGACGCTGTCACCGGAAAGGCGCCCACGCGGGATAGAGTGCCAGCTCTGCGCCCCTCACGACCGGCCCCGAGGACAGACATGCGAAGGCGGCTCATCGTGGCGGCCCTCCTGGTGGGAGCGCTGCTCGCGCTCCTGTGGGCCGGACTTTCGGCGAGGCCAGACGCCCAGGAGGCGCCGCCGCTCCATTCCTCGTCCAATGAGCGGACAGCCGTGCCACGACCAGTCGCCTCACGGGAGCGGGCCAGAGGGGTCACGGACACGCGGCCTCCGCTGGACGCGAGCGTCGCCGAGGCGGAGGGAATGCTCGAGGTGGAGGTGCTCGCCGCCGAGCGGCCCCTGCCCGGGGCCAGCGTGCGGCTGTACTGGCGTGAGCGGAGGGATCCCAACCTCGGGGAGATCGTCTGGAGGCTGGCGGGCACGGGCCTGACGGATGCACGGGGACAGGCACGGCTCGCCTCCGGGCCCGGTTCCTACCTGGTGGCGGTCCACGCGAATGGCCATGCGCCCCGCGTGCTCTCCGTGGTGCGTCCCCACGGCGTGGCGCGCACGTCCGTGCGGCTCGTCCTGGAGCCGGGCCAGTCCCTCGTGGGCCAGACGGTGGTGAAGGAGACGAAGGAGCCGCTGCCGCTCGTGCAGCTCATCCTCTCGGCGGTGCCGCGCGACCTGGCGCCCGGAATCCCCCCCGAGCTGCCCTCCGAGGAGCGCGTGTACGCGACGAGCGACGAGCGGGGCCGCTTCCGAGTGGACGGGCTCGCCACGGGGGACTACCTGCTGGAGGCCCAGGCGCCGGGCCACGCCCACCTGTGGCTCGTGCCGGTGAAGGTCCCCGCGAAGGAGCCGCTGGAGGTGGCGCTGAGCGTGGCGGGGGTCATCGAGGGCTTCGTCGTGGACGCACGAGGCGCTCCCGCCGAGGGCGCCGAGGTGCGGGTGAGCGGCGTGTCGCCCCAGAGCGTCATCACGGGGCCCGGGGGCGGCTTCTCCGTCGAGGTGGAGGCCGGCACCTACGGCCTGTCCGCGCGGCACGGCGAGGAAGCGGGGGCACTGGAGCAACCGCTCACCCTGAGCGCGGGCAAGACGATCCGTGGCGTGCGGCTCCAGCTCGGCCCGGGGTCGGTGCTGGAGGGGCGCGTGCTGGAGCGCACCTCCGGAGCGCCGGTGGTGGGGGCCCGGGTCGACGTCAGCCCCCACGGACAGAACGGGGACACCGGCCGCGAGTCCACGGATGAAGCGGGTCACTTCCAGGTGGGCGGGCTCGCGCCCGGCAGCTACGACGTGGTGGTGACGGCGCCCGGCTTCACCCCGGCGTTGCGGCGCGGTCTGACGGTGACGCCGCGCGAGCGCTTCTCCGTGGATCTCGTGCTCACCCGCATGGGCGTGGTGGAGGGCCAGGTGCGCGACGTGGCCGGACAGCCGGTGGCGGGCGCACGGGTGATCGCCCCCAACCTCGGGCCAGACGAGCTGGAGTCCACGCCCCTCGAGTCCCGCAGCGATGCCACGGGGCACTACCGGCTCGAGGGCCTGAACGTGGGCCGCCAGCCGCTCACCGCCCGCCGGGAGGAGGCGACGCAAGGGGTCAACCGATGGGTGGACATCACCGAGGAGGGCACGGCCCAGGTGGACTTCACCCTGGAGGGCACGGGCATCGTGGAGGGCGTGGTGCGGGCGGCTCGCGGCGCGCTGCCCTCCCAGCCCCTGGAGGTCCTCGCCTCGCTGGACGAGAAGAGCCCCTTCGGCGCACAGGACTTCCAGCAGGCCGAGGTGGGAGCGAAGGGGAACTTCCGGATGGTGCTGCCCGCGGGCGGCTACGAGCTGTTGCTCTCGGCGCGCGACCACAGCCCCACCTTCCAGAGGACGCACGTCCAGGTGGAGGAAGGCCAGACGGTCCGGGTCGAGCTGCTCTGGGAGGAGAACGCTCCGGCCACCTCCGTGGAGGGGGTCGTCCTCGAGCCGGATGGCGCGCCCTCACCGAGAGCCATCGTCAGCCTGGGCCTCGAGCCCCAGGAAGGCGGGGTCATCCAGGCGAAGTACGCGGACGAGGAGGGGCGCTTCTCCTTCGGCCTCGGCTCCGACATCGAGCCCGGCATGGGCGGGCTGAAGGTCAGCGCGCTCAATGGAGGGCGGAGCGGCCAGGTGTCGGGCGTGAAGCCGGGGGAGCGCTCCCTGGTGGTCAGACTGCGCACCGCGGCCTCGCTGCGGGGCCGGGTGACCCGCGCGGGAGAGCCCGTGCGCGGCTTCACCCTCGGCATCGAGCCCGAGGGCGAGGAATGGCTCACCCCGGGCAAGGGCCCCTGGGAATTCCCCGGCGAGCGCTTCGAGCTCCACGACGTGCTGACCGAGCCGCTGCGGCTGGTGGTGAAGACACCGGATGGCTCGCGTGGGCAGGCGGTGGTGACGCCCCGTCCCGGAGCAACGGCCGAGGTGGAGATCCGCCTGCGCGGCACCGCGTCCGTCCAGGGACGCGTGGTGGACGCGGCCACCGGCGGCCCGCTGAGCGACGTGGTCGTGTTCATCGACAACGATCCCTCCTCGGTCCACATGCGCGAGAGCCTCGACCAGGGGCGCTTCTCCATCAGCGGCTTGGACCCGGGCGAGTACGTGTTGAACATCCTCGGCAGGCACACCGCCGGGCGCCTGCGCCTCCCCTTGCGGCTGGCCGAGGGGCAAGTCCTCGACCTGGGGGACCTGTCATTGGGTGGGACACCAGATGGGACAGGGAGTGAGACACCGCCTCCAGCGCCGTGAAGCCCTCGACGGCCCTCCAAATCTCTCTGAATACCCCACAAGTCGGTCAACTGAGGATATGGTGGGTGGGCATGTACCTGCGCAGCCTCACGCTCCAGAATCTGAAACTCCTGCGAGATGTGGCCATCTCCTTTACCCGTCCCGATGGGGAAGTGAGGCCGTGGACCGTCTTCGTGGGGGAGAATGGCGTGTGCAAGACGGCCATCCTCCAGGCCATCGGGCTCGCGGCGAGTGGATGCTCGCTGGGCAGTGAGCTCGCGGACGTCACGAGCCTGCCGGATCGGCGGCAGCCCTCCACCGAGCTGATGCTGATCGGCGCCGAGTTCACCTTCGGGCAGGAGGGGCACAAGGCGCGCCAGTACCCGGGACTGGAGAAGAAGCACTCGCTGCCGCCATACGTGCGCAGCTCCATCGCGGCCAAGAGCACCTGGCGCGAGCTGGTGGGCAGCTCGCGCTACGTGGGCGTCGAGCACACGCAGGTGTTCGATCCCATCCGCGAGGCGCGCCGCACGCAGCTGCCCGGCTGGTTCGTCGCGGGCTACGGCACGGCGCGCACCCTGCCCCGCCCCCACTCCTTCCACGCCGACGGCCTGTCGGATCCCCTGCGCCAGCGCATGGCGAACCTCTTCGATCAGGGGGGACTCATCGCCACGGGCTTCGCCGACGTGTTCGAGCCGGCGCAGGCCAAGGCCTATATCAAGCTGCTCAAGCAGGTGCTCCTGCAGGGCAACCTGCTGCCGGGCGTGGTGGACCTGGAGCTGCAGAGCCACGGCATCGTGCGCACCCGGCAGGATCTGCTCGAGGCGCACCGCTTCGAGTTCGAGATGGGGGGTCAGCGCGTGAAGCTGCCCGCCACGTGGCTGTCGCGCGGCTACCAGGGAGCGATCGCGTGGCTGGCGGACCTCATCGGCCACATCCTCTTGGAGGCGGGCAAGCCGGTGCCGCCCGAGCGCATGGAGGGGCTGGTGCTCGTGGACGAGCTGGATCTCCACCTGCATCCGCACTGGCAGACGACGCTCATCACCACGCTCAAGCAGGTCTTCCCCAAGCTCCAGTTCGTGGCTACCACGCACTCGGCGATGCTGCTGCCGGGACTGGAGCAGGATGAGGTGTTCGTGTTGCGCCAGGACGACGAGGGCAACGTCTACGCGTCCCCAGCGCCCTCGACGCCCTCGTTCCTCACCGGCAGCGAGCTGCTCGACGCGTTCTTCGATCGCAAGGGCAAGCCCGCGAAGGCCCCCGGACGCAAGCCGCCCCCGCCCCAGAAGAAGCCCCGCGCCGCCGCCCGCCCGGCGGCCCGTACCCGAAAGAAGTGAGCCGGCTCCGGTGCCCGCTGCCGCAGCGCCGGGCCTCGCGCGGATGGCCCGCCACGGCCACCGCGCGGGCGAAGCGGGTCGGCAGCGGGGCACGGCGAGAAACATAACCAGGGCAAATCCAGGAGGGGGAATCCACGCCTCATCTGGACAGCTCATCCCCCGCCCATCCGGGCGCTCTCGCTCAGCCGGACAAGTTTCCCGTTGTCACACCTTCCGCACGTTGAAGTTCTGAACGAACACAGCTCCAATCCTGTCGACTTCTTCCTGCCGATTGGCCGTGATGACCATCGACATCCCTTCCTTCGCATATTGAGAAATGCTGATGGCAGCCCCTGGCTTCTCCCCACTGAAGGAGACATCATCAGAGAACTCAAGCGCAGCGAACCCCAGACTCACGGAGAGATCACGAGCCTGAGCCAGTACATGCTTGCGACCTATGCTTTCATAGGAACTCGTATAAAAGGCTTTAGGCTCTTGATTCATACGATAGCAACCGAAAACGAGTCGGAAGAGCAGCTTCTCCAAGGAAGCCGCATAAGGACCCAGTACCTGCTTGTTTGTGACGAAGACGACACGGGGCTCTTCGTTTGCAGCACAGAGCAGACCAATTTCCGGCAGACTGATGGAGCCTACGCCGATAATAATGGTATCGGGCGGCGGCTCCCACACGCCTGGCTTCAACTCCTCCCGATAGTACGCAATGAGATCATCGATGCTAGCCGTGCCATCCACGGTGATGTTGAGTCCACCATCATCCGCCCCCATCACCTCGAGAAATGCCCGGTAGCTGGCAGGAAGAGGCCGCCCCACGAGCTTCTCGAATACA
Source organism: Cystobacter fuscus DSM 2262 (assembly GCF_000335475.2). NCBI lineage: Bacteria > Pseudomonadati > Myxococcota > Myxococcia > Myxococcales > Archangiaceae > Cystobacter > Cystobacter fuscus. The sequence goes on from NZ_ANAH02000001.1 coordinate 223,504, forward strand.
GCAATCCGCCCCGGCTCCACACCGCGAATCCGGCTGGTAATCCGTGGATCGAAGCTGGAAGCGTACTCAATATAATTTTGCACGACAAACGTTCCTCTCATATTTTGACGACCTCCGTACACCCCCACTACGGACGTGGTTCAATCTGAGTATCTCCAATGAACCCGCCTTGATTGAGGTCGCAACTTGGGCAAGGCTTCATATTTACATCTTCTGGATTGTTCTCGTCTACACGATATTTATTCTTGGCGGGATCGCCTCGGAATTTCACGCTCTGTCCAGTAACGGGTGAGGGGTTCTGGCTGGCGGCGTTCCAAGCCTTTGGCTCACCACAGGTACGGCTGGCAATCATCTGTCCATTCGGATAGAGCGCAGGCTCTACCGGAAAATCTTCCGGCAGTGCGTCCGCAACAGTGTAATTGGACGGAAGCCGATCCGAGAGAGCATCCTTGACATACTTGACTGTACTCGCTTCACCAGAGACGCCTATCGTGACACTACCATTCTTGTGAGATAGAACAGTGACGGACGGGACACGGTTCTTCCCGACCCCCGCCTTCTGCAATTCATCAAGCACAACCTGCATGGCGCGTTCACTGTCAATCGACGGACCAGGGTAGCGTTTGGGTGAGGCGTCAACGTGCGCATGACCTTCCGGAGGATTGCTGGGAACAGACTCCGTCAAGCCATCGTCACCCAGTGCACCATTCGAATCACCCCTCCCCTTGTGCGTCAGTCCAAGGACATCAAATTGCACAAGGGGATTGGGAGCATAGGCGTATAAGTTGATCCCCCCAGCAAGCCCCAGGGGATCTCCTTGCAAGTAACGGCCCAGAACCGGGTCATAGTACCGGAAACGATTGTAGACCAAGCCTGTGTCTTCATCCAAGTAATGTCCAGGAAGGCGTATGTTCAGTTCAAACTCAGCTCCGCTCCCCACCGCCACTTGACCGTAGGGCTCGATGTGCTCGGCCCACCATACCGTCCGGCCGCTCTCATCCTCCACATATGACGGCACGCCCGCCTGATTGGTGAACAAGGCATAGACCATCCCACTCTCTGGTGCTGCATTCACGCTCTCGTAGTCCACCAGCAGAACAGGAACGAGCGCATCATGAGCCGCATATACATACACTCTCAACCGCCCCTCGGCCGACACCTCAGCCGCCAGTCGCTCTCCATCCCAGTAGAAGTGCGTCTGCCTGACACCACGACCACAACACAGGCGCCGCCCCAACCCATCATAATCAGCTGTCCACGGCTCGCCCCGGCCATCCTCCACTCGGATCAACCTGTCCGAACTATCGTAAGTGTAGCGCGTCCGTGAGCCACCAGTACCGCGGCGCTCCGCGAGATGATTACGTGAGTCATAGGAAAATGTCTCATCGTTTGCCGCCGCCAACCGATTACCTTCCGCGAGCAGCACGCCACGCAGGCCCGGCTTCTCAAGAAGGTTGCCAGCTGCATCCAGCCGATAACGGGAATCGCCATGAGCGCCCTGCTCTCCAGTCAGGCGATGTGCAGCATCCACACTGTAGTAAATCCGTCCCCGCTGCCCATCCCATTGGGAAATCAAATCACCTTCCGCCGTGTATTCATAGCGTACCCAGCGCGCTGGTTGTATTCCCTCCCGAGGATGTCTCCATGCCAAGCTTGAGCACAAACGCCCCTGGACATCGTGCTGGAGCAGTTCACAGGAACCGTGGGCATGCGAGCGTAGCACCAGTCCTTTAGGATCTCGCCATATCTGGTGCTTGCCGCCCTTAGGGTCCACTACCACCAACAGCCCCTCCAGCTCATCCCCCTCCAACGTCCAGGTAAAACGCCCCAGTACGGTCGTACGGCACCTGGCATGTGTCCGTTCACGATCCACCCCGGACCCATCCCGTCGGTCGAAGAGTATCCTGCCGACCACATCCCGCCGCAGCTCCACCTCGTGCTTATCGGTAGAAGCCCGGGTGGGGCGGCCTCGCTCGTCATACTCCAGTTGGAGCCATCCCCCAGAGGCCAGGTGCCGCATCTCGGAGCGACTCTCCTTGAGGTACTCCATTCGCAATAGCACTTGGCCACAACCGTCTCTCTTCTGCACCAACCGGTCTCCTGTATTCCAAGTGTATTCCTCCTTCACCACCCCATGACGCCGCACCCGTACCAACCGGTCCTTCTCGTCATACTCATACTCACTGACAGTCCCCCCAGCATCCACTACTCGCACCACCTGCTCGGTGGATGAGTATTCGTAGCGAGTGGTATGCCCCAGCCCATCCACCTCCGCCCCCACCAGATTCCACCGCTGCATCCGTCGTTGTCTTACAACCCCATCAGCATCGTGAAACCACACCTCGTTGCCCGCTCTGTCATAGCGCCACTCGCGGCGGTGACCCGCGGCATCCACCGCCAACACCCGCCTGCCCAGCCCGTCGCAGAGACGTGTCGCCCACGGTGCGCAGCTCTCTGGACGCGTGAACACGAGCAACGCCACCAACTCCGCCAGTTCTATGGGGATTCTTGACAACAAAGACCAAGAGTCACCTGTTGCCGCTTCTGGCAGCACGTCCAATCCACTGCCCAATAAAAAACCTCGCGGAGTTTCCGGGTAGAAATAGCGTCTCAAGGGTGGTGAACGGGGCATCAATTCTGGGGACGGCAATTGGCGTCGATAGGGATCGGCGCGTCCCACCAGCGCGCCGTGCGCGTCGTACACCATCTGAGTCACGCGACCACCGGAATCCACCTCCCGAAGCACGCGTCCGTCCACGTCCACCTCACGCACCAGCGCGCCGCCGTATGGGTCGATCCGCTTCCGCAGGGTCAGGTTCTCATCGTACTGAAAGGTACTGACGCCGCCCTGTCGCTCGGCGACGCGCGACTCTCGTTTTTCGGGGTCGTATTCGAAGCGAGCCCACCACAATCCGTCCTCGCCCGAGGTCTCCGTGCAGCGTCCCTGTGCGTCGTAGCGCCACCAGAAACTGTAACCCGTGGGGGTGCGCATCCGCGTCCAACGGTGGGCCTCGTCATACAGGTACTCGTGCCGACCGCCCTCGGCATCCTCGGACACAATGAGATGCCCGTGACGGTCGTACTCGTACCGGGCCACGCGCCTCGTGCCGCTGGATTGCACGCGCAGCACCTCGGTGAGCCGTCCCGCGAGGTCGTGGACGAAGCGGTAGCGACAGCGCTCCCGCGGCGAGCGCTCCGTTATCTCGCTCAGCCGTTCGCCCACGTGGCGCAGTTCCAGTTCGGCTTCCGCCGAGCGCACGAAGCGCAGCCGCGCGATGTCCTCCCCCTCGGCGGCCTGGAGTATCAGGCGCGGAGCCCAGCCCTCGGAAATTTCGTATTGCCTCCCGTCCAGCCGACGCAGCACCACTCCGTGCCGCTTCGTCTCGCGCTCGCCCTCCTTCAGCGGTTCGAAGTCGATGACGCGGCCCCGGGCGTCTTCGTACCGCCACGCCTGGCGCAACAGGTGCAGCGTGTGCTGGTACTCGTGCCGGAAGCCCCAGCCCAGCACTCCCTGGCGGTCCGCGTGCGCCGTGGTGTAACGGCGCTGCCAGCAAAAAAGACCCGGAGGCGCCGAGCGAGCATCCACGAACTCGTCGAAGTTGGCCCCGGTAATCACATCCACCGGGTGCCCGCCGTTGCAGTGCACGCCGTTCTGCGACTTGCGTGCCGCACGCATCTTCTTCAGCTTCGACACCATTGCGCCCAGCAGCGCCATGCCCGCGCGCATGCCCAGCGCCATGAGCGAGACGGTCGGCGGTCCCCCCACCACCACCGGCACCGGGATGGACAGCACCATCGTCGTCGGCAGCACCAGGCTGTTGACGGTCTTCTTCTTCTTGAGCCGCGGGATGGGCGGCATCCCGATGTCCTGGCAGCTCAGCGCCGGCAGGGCCAGGTGGCTGAACGCGTCCCCGTCCACCGAAACGGTGGAGCTGCCCATGAAGACCTCGGACTCATTGGCCGGGGGCTTGATGAACACGCCGCCCATGGGGATGTGGGGCGGGAGCGCGATGCCCGAGGTGCCCGCCTGCGCGCGGGGCACGCCCCCGACCAGCACCGTCGCCCCCAGGATGGGCACGTAGTCCATCGGGTCGAACACCATCCCGATGTGCGGGTGGGGAATGGGCACCGGCGGCACTCCACCGGGCGGTTGGATGAGGTGGATGTCGATTCCCAGCAGCGGATCGAAGTGCTTGGCGGCTGGCATCATGACGGTTTCCCCCCAGAGTCCGAGGGCCGCCAGCGCGGTCCCAGGAGCTTCTCCATCCGCCGCGCGATGGCCTCCCCGTGGTCGCGGTACGTCCACGTCCGGGTGAGCCGCAGCAGGCCCTCACCCAGGTAACCCAGCGTGGACGAGCGGCGTGTCTCGTCATCCATCCGCTGCGCCACCTTGAGGCCTTCGATGCTACAGCGCCACGACGCATCAGTGGCCCGCGCCAGTTCGTGGCAGTACGCCGCCATGCGCCAGCACTCCAGCAGCATCCGCGTGTCCTGGAGTTGCTCGGCCAGGGGCGCGGTCTCCTCGTACACCGTGGCTCCCCGCTCGTACACGGCGGCCGAGACCAACGCGGCACCGAGCGCTAGCCGGACCTTCAGCCTCAGCGCGAGCGCCGAGGACTCTCCTCGCGCCTGCGCCTCCAGGGCCGCCTCCTCGGCCTGCCAGTAGGTCCGGATGGCCTCCACGGGCTTGCCCATGGCCAGGTAGCCCGCGCCGAGTGCGAACCAGGAAGCCACCAGCAGGTGCCCCCATTTCTGTTGGTGCGCCAGGGCCGCGGCTTCGCCCGCGAGCCGCTCGGCGCGTCCCAGTTCCTTCGCCGCCAGGGCCCGGCCCAGTTGCACGTACAGGTGCCGGTAACGGCCATACGGAGTATCCAGGCGCCCGGCGGCCGTGGAGACCTCCTCGAGTGCCGCGCCCATGTCCAGGTCCGCCACGCACGTGCGGACACGGTGCGCCTGGGTCCGGGCCACCTCGGTGAGAATCGGCGCCTCCCGGGAGTCGATGCACACGAGACGAACATTCGGCTCATGTGCACGCCGCACCACCCGCTCCACCCATTGCTCCCAGGCCTGGGCGGGCATTCCACCCTCGGGCAGGAGCACGAGCACCAGGTGCCGGAACAGGGGCTGGTGGTGCGCGTGGAAGGAGGCCGCGGCATCGAGGAACGCGTCCACGTCGTCCTGGCCTCGCGTGGGCGCGGGGGCCGTCCACGAGGCATCGGCGCCCGCGGCCGCCAGCTCGCCACGGATGGACGCGTATTGCTCGGACAGGGATTCCACCACGTCCAGCCCGTGGCGCTCGGGTTCATCGAAGGGCGCGGTGAGGCGCAGGAACAGATCGGGCGTGACGCCGCTCTCGTGGTCCTCCACCTGGAAGAACGTCTCCAGCAGGTTCCACTCGTCATGGGCGAGCACCCAATGCAGCAGCCGCGCCTCGGGGTCCTCCGCGAACTCGCGCCACTGGGCGCGCAACCGCTCGAGCCGTCGCTGGATGGGCGCTCGGATGTCGTTGTCGGCCATGTGCTGGGCCTCAGTTGATCTTCACCAACCCACCGGTGACTTCATTCAAATTGGCCCCCATCGAGCTGACTGTCGGACCGGCCACCGCCACTCCCGCCGGATCCAGCTTCACCGTACCGGCTCCGCCCGCGAGGGCGACCTCCACCGCGCCGAGGATCTCGATCTTCGTGGGGGTGAGCTTGATGGAGCAGCCACCGCAGCTCAGCTCGATTTCATTGCCCGAGCGCACCGAGATCTTCCCGCTGTCCTCGATGGTCACTTCCCCCGAGCCATGCACGAGCGTGATGTAGCTGCCCGCGTTCAACTCTACGTGCCCGCCCTCGAAGGTGAAGGTGGTGGGGCCCTGGGTGGTCTGGTGCTTCACGTCGGCGGTGACCAGGCGCTCGGCGCTCACGGTCAGCTCGTCGTTGGTGGTGACGGTGGTCTGCCGGCCGGCCACCAGTGTCACGGTCTCCTTGCCCGTCACCGTCTTGGCGCGCGTGCCTCCGACCGAGTATGTCTCCTTGCCGTCCACCGTGAGGCTGCGCTCCCCGTGGACGGTGACGGTCTCGTTCACGTTCACCGTCTGGGTGCGGTTCTGCTCGACCGTGACGGTCTCGTTCTTCTTCACCGTCTTGGTGCGGTTGCCCGAGACGGTCAGGGCCTGGTCTCCCCCCACGCTCTCGGTCTGATTGACCTTCACGGTGTTGGTCTGGTTGTTGTCCACCGTGGTGCTCTGATCATTCTTCACCTGCGTGGTGTCGTCGTGCTCCACCACCGCCAGCTGATCCTTCTGCGCGTGGAGAAACACCTGCTCCTGGCCCTTGGCGTCCTCGAAGCGCAGCTCGTTGGAGCCGCTGCCCCCCGGCGAGCTCTGGCTGCGCAGCGTGGTGCGGGTGCGCTCCTCGGGCAGCTTCAGGGGCGGCGGGTTGGCGCCGTTGTAGACGCAGCCGATGACCAGGGGCCGGTCCGGGTTGCCCTCCAGGAAGTCGATGACGACCTCCATGCCCACGCGGGGGATGGAGAACATGCCGAAACCGGCTCCTGCCCAGGACTGCGCCACGCGCACCCAGCACGAGGCCTTCTCGTTCTCGGGGCCCACCCGGTCCCAGTGGAAGCGCACCTTGATGCGACCGTGCTCGTCGGTGTGGATCTCCTCTCCCGCGGGCCCCACCACCATGGCCGTCTGCAGGCCGGGGACGCGGCTGCGCACCAGCGGGTACTCCGGCCGGAAGGGCACGGACAGGGGAATGCACTCGAAGCGGTTCTCGTACCGCTCCGGCTTCACCTCCTCGCCCGAGCCCTCCAGGGAGAACAGGGGGTGCTCCTCGGGCGCCTCGCCCAGGTGCTCGACACGGGTGAGCAGATAGGTCTGGTCCAGCCCGGCGCGCGCGTGGCCCCGAAGCTCGAAGGTGCGTCCCGGGCAAAAGCCCGTCACATTGCCACGGCCCCGCCCCTTCTTCTGACCCAGCTGCTGCCCCTCGCGCAGCAGGCGGGCCCGCGCGGCCGCGTCCTCCTGCGTGTACCGGTGGCTGCCGCCCTTGTCGTAGTCCGACAGGCTGAGCTCCGCCGGGTAGAGGTACTCCTCCCGCCCGCTCGCCTCCTGCTCCCGGGCGTCCTTGGTCAGCACGAACCTCGGCCGCGTCCAGTCGAAGTCCCGCACCACCACGCCCGTCGGGCGCAACGAGGTGGACCACTCCATCCCCTGGAGCGTCTCCATCTGAGCGAGACCACCGGCCTGGTTGGCGATCCACACGGGGCCGCTGTCGAGCGTCTGGCACGGATGGAAGGGCGAGTTGTCATCCACCAGGACGAGTTCCTCGGCCTCGCCCGAGTGCTCGAACAAGAAGCCGATGCCCTCCTCCTTCATCAGCCGCAGGACGAAGTCCAAGTCTGACTCGGCGTACTGCACGCAGTACTCGCGCTTGGGGTACTCGCGATGGAGCGACGACAGGTTCACCTTGCGCTTGAGTGGGAGGAGCCCCTCGTTCAGCACGTCCTCCAGCACCTGCGGCACCGTCATCTCCTGGAAGATGTACGAGTCGATGCGCTGGGAGAGTTCCCAGAGGGCGGGGACGACATGGACGCGCACCATGTGCTTGTCGGCCAGGGTGCCCAGGTCCTCCACGTGGCGCGCGATCCCCTGCACCTGGCGTGAGAGCAGGGCTCGCTCCAGGCCCAGCGTGCACGAGGAGCCGAGCAGCGCGTCGGCATCCACGAAGGGCCCATCGAGCACCAGGTCGACGGTGAGCTCGTAGAGTTCGGACAACGCTTCCCGGGTATGGACGCGCCGCACGTGCCAGGGAGCCTCCGGCTCGGCCGTGGAGCTGAACATGTAGCGCACATGGGCCAGGGGACTGCCGCCACCGAGCAGCGAGAGCACTCCGGAGAGGGCCGTGCCAACGACATTGCCCCCCTCGAGGCCCTGGGTGAGTTGGGTGGCCGTGGACGCGACCCGCGCCACCTGCCGCAGGCGCTCATCGAATGTGGGCATGGTTTCCCCCCGGAAAGAACGAGCGCGAAACAGAAGGGCTCGCAGTGCGAGTCTCGCACACTTCCCAGACGGAGGGGAGCGGGCGAGGACCCGCTCACACGGATGAGGGAATCAACTACCGCGGGCCGTGCCACACTCGGAACAGAAGCGCGCCTGGGACGCCAGCTCCGTGCCGCACTGGGTGCAGAAGGCATGGGTCGCCGCGAGCGGCTTGCCACATTCGGAGCAGAACTTCCCCCCCGAGATGCGCGCGGCGCAGTGCGGACAGGCCGACAGCGCCACCGAGCGCGGGGCCTTCATGTCCAGCGACTCGACCTGATCCACCGCGCGCGCCTTCGTCCACGCCTGCTCCACGGACACGTGGGCCTGGATGTGCGCGGCCTCTTCCTGGAGGTTCGGAGCGCAGGACTCGCACAGGCCGCGGGCCTCGTTCCAGCACGCCTGGGGGCAGACCCACTGTCCGCAGCGGGTGCAGTGCTTGAAGTGCTTCCTCGCCTCCTCCACCGCCTCGGCATAGGCCTCGTCCCAGGCACTGCCGCGCAAGGCGTCCTTCACGTGCTCCCCCGCGTAGGCCGCCCGCGACAGCGTGCCCCCGAAGAGAGAGCCCGCCGCCTGGAGCAGTCCGGTCGCCATGCCCACCTTGCTCGCGATGAAGGGCGACAAGTGCCCGTTGTGGCACTTGTCGCACTTGAACTCGAACTGGAAGCCGTAGTTGTTGGAGCGGTCGGTGTAGTTGCGGGTGAACGGGATCATCGCCCCCGCGACGCTAGCACGCTACTTCGTCCACACGGCGTAGTTGGTGCCCGAGGTGCCCAGCGTCCAGCCCGCGCCCGGCGACCAGTCGCCCGGGCCGATCTTCATCGCCACGCTGCCCTTGGTGCCGGTGATGATGGCGGCATACCGGCTCGTGTCCGCCACCTGGATGCTCACCGCCGACGAGGAGTGGATGCCCTTGGCCTTGCGGATGGACATCAGCGCCTTGATGGCCTCCTTGTGGCCCCAGTCGTAGAAGTGCACCCAGTAGACGCACGGGACGCCCGGGTGCGTGAGGATGTAGGCGTAGCCCTGCATGACCTTGTCGCTGGGGAAGGGCCAGTGGTTCTGGCTCGTGCCCGAGGTGCTCGGTCCCGTGTCGTGGTTGTCGATGAAGGTCACCGACTTGGCCGCCCACCACCCGATGGCGCCCGAGGGCTTGCCCGCGCTGTCACGCAGCCGCCAGAACTCGTTGTACTGCACGGCCTGCTGGAGGATGCCCTTGGTGGTGAAGTCGAACACGGTCGACTTGCCACCCGTGGCGTCGATCCAGTTCATCAGCTGCTGCCGGTGGGCATCGGAGTTGGCGAGGTTCAGGTCCGTCCACAGCTCGCCCACGGAGAAGTAGGGCACCGTGGCGGTGTTGTAGTTGCCCACGTACGAGCCGTTGAAGCCCTTCACGTAGTCATAGCGCCACCCGTCGTAGCCGATGCTGGACTTGAGCCAGTTCATCCAGCTCTTGAGGTCGCCCTGCACCGTGGCGTTGGTGTGATCCAGGTCGCGCGCCGCCCCGTAGCCATCCCCCGTGTCCGCGTTGCCCGTGGCGCTCGTCCACTCGTCCCCGCGCGTCACCGCCCACGAGCCCCAGGTGGGGTTGGTGAAGTCCGCCCAGTTGGTGGTGCCCACGCGGTGGTTGATGACGATGTCCGCGATGGCCTTCACGTTGTAGGTGTGCAGCGCGCCGATGGCCGACTTGAGCTGCGCCTCGGTGCCATAGCGGCTGTTGAGCACGCTGAGCTGGCGCGGCAGGTAGCCCTCGTTGGAGGCCGCGTCGCTGGAGGGCGGCAGCCACACCATGGTGAAGCCGCTGGCGCCAATGTCCGAGGCCTTGCCCTGGACGATGCTCCACCAAGGGGACGTCTGGTACGAGGTCCAGTGGAAGCCCTGCAGCATCACGTCGCCGCTGTTGCCATCCATGGGGCCCGCGAACACGGCCGGCGCGCCCAGCAACGCCAGCGCCCACGACAGCGACACTGCTCCGCCAAACACTTTCTTCTTGAGCATCGGGTTCTCCAGGAGAGAGGGGGTGAGGCGACACGCGCTCTACTGCCTTTCCGTCCGGCGGAGGAGAGACGGGGGGTCATGACGCGACGGGACAGGACGGAGCCGCGGCCCGGTGGAAAGGGGTGGGGGACGAGCCCGGGAGGCGTTAGGATCGGGAAATGGCCGAACAGTCCCCCCCCTATTGGGTCCTCATCTCGGTCTTGTTCAGCTCGCAGCCGTTGACGCCCGCGCTGGCCATGACCCTGCATCAGGCGGCGTATGACCTCTACCGGCGCGGCGACGCGGAGCAGCCGGTGGCGGGAGATCTGCTCACCGGCCGGGTGCGCAACCTGCGCAAGGACGTGCAGATGGGCAGCATCACGGGCCCCGCCTTCGAGGCGGAGATCGAAACGGAGCGCGGCTCCGGCACGGTGCGCTTCCTGCTCACCCGCCAGGGCCTGGAGCTGATGAAGGAGCAGCCCGCCGAGCCCTCCATGCCTCCGCGTCCGCGCTACCTCAACTGACGCGCACGAGCGGGTGCCTCAGTGCACCGGCTCCTTCTCCGCGCGCTCCTTGCGCCGCGGCTTGGCGAGCTTCACCGCGGGGCGCTTGTGCGTCACCATGCGGGTGATGCCGTAGTAGAGCTGCTCCTCGGTGTACACCGTGCGCCCGCGGAACGTGCCGGGGACATAGGCGGGCCCGGGGCGCTCCAACCACTGCAACACCCGCACCTCCTCCGACCGCGCGAGCGCCTCGAGCAGCTCCGCGGGGCACTGCTTGAGGTAGCGGCGCACCAGCGGCTTGAGCTGACGGTAGAAGTCCTCGCCCAGCACCGAATGCCGCCGCCCCGCGTGCAACGTGCCGTCGAACCGGCGCGACATGTGGAAGAGCTCGTGCATCACCGTCTGGACGCGGCCCTGGGGCGTGGACGCGCGGAAGAAGCGCGGACGCAGGGTGATGCAGTAGAGCATCCGCCGGCCGTGGATGCGGATGACGGGCTTGCGGCGGCCACTGGGGTCCGTGCAGCGCCCGCCCCGGAAGCACAGCGGCTTGACCGTGCCGCGCGAGGCGCGCCGGGCCTCGCCCGCCACCACGAGGATGCGGCTGGCCTTCACGTGGGAAAACTCCGGCATCTTCGCGGCGATATCGCGGATGAGCGCGCGGACGGCCTTGTTGAGGTTTTGGCGGAGGTAGGCCACGGTGTAGTCAACAGTGTACCGCAAAATGCCTTGAGGCCAGACGCCCCCCGCGCCACCTTTCCCACCATGCGTTTCGCCCCGCGTGCCATCGTCCACCTCTTGACGTTCGCCGCCTGGCTCTCCGGGTGTGCCTCCACCCCGCCCGCCGTCCCCCTGGGCCCCGTCTCGCTCGCCCAGGAGGAGACGCGCGTCATCGCCCAGGACCTGGCGAGCATGCAATTGCGCTACTCCGGCGAGCTCACCAGTCCCCAAACAGCCACCCTGGAGAAGGCCGACTACGAGCTCGTCTCCAACGGGCAGGTGCTGGAGAAGGGCACGGCGGCGCTGGGGGTCACCCTCGTGCCCGGCTCCCCCACGGCCTTCTCCTTCATGGCGAGTACCCCCTCCGTGAAGAGCCCGGAGGACCTCCAGGCCCTGAGCGACAAGGGGGGCGCGCTGCTCGTGGCCGTGCGCGGCACCCTGACGGTGCGCTCGGGAGACTCGGAGCGCACCCTGCCCTTCGCCGCGTCCCGGCAGGTGCGCGGGCCGAGGCTGCCCCGCGTGAAGGTGCTGGCCATGGAGGGCGCGCGCTACTCGGACGAGCAGGTGGACCTGGTGATGCGCCTGGGCGTGGAGAACCCCAATCCCTTCCCGGTGCGGCTGGACGGGCTCACCTGGGCGCTCGGCATCCAGGGGCGGAGGCTCGGAGAGGGCACGCTGGGCAAGCAGGACATCGTGGACGCGGCGGCCACCGGGGTGTATCCCGTGGAGGTGGCGGTGACACGGGAGACGTGGGGTCCGGAGGTCCGGGGGCTCATCGCCAAGGGCACGCTGCCGTACGAGGTCGCGGGTGAGCTCACCGGCCCGCTGGTGCGCGTGCCCTACTCGCTGTCCGGAGACGTGAAGCTCAACGTGTCGCGGTAGTGCCCATCTATCTGCTCGGAGACGACCCGCATCTCTTCCCCCCGCCCGAGCGCGCGGACCGCACCGGTCTGCTCGCCGTCGGGGGAGACCTGAGCCCCGAGCGTCTGCTCGCCGCGTACTCCCGGGGCATCTTCCCCTGGTACAACGAGGGCCAGCCCCTCTTGTGGCACTCGCCCAACCCCCGCTTCGTGCTGGAGCCCGCGAAGCTGCACGTGGGCCGCTCGCTGCGCAAGACGCTCAAGGCGGGCGTCTACGACATCCGCTGGGACACCGCCTTCGCCGACGTCATCGCCGCGTGCGCCCGCGTGCCGCGTCCCGGCCAGGACGGCACGTGGATCACCGACGAGATGCAGCGCGCCTACGTCACCCTGCACGAGCTGGGCTACGCGCACTCGGTGGAGGCGTGGGCCGGGGGCGAGCTCAAGGGCGGCTTCTACGGCGTGTCCCTCGGGTCGGCCTTCTTCGGCGAGAGCATGTTCGCGCACGCGCCGGACGCCTCGAAGGTGGCCTTCGTCACCGCCGTGGAGCGCTTCCAGTCCTGGGGCTTCCACTTCATCGACTGCCAGGTGGAGACGGAGCACCTGGCGCGCTTTGGCGCCGAGTCCTGGCCGCGCAAGCACTTCCTCGAGGCGCTCGCCCGCGCCCAGCGCGAGCCCACGCGCCGGGGCCGGTGGAGCGCGACGGACGCCCCCGCCGGCTCAAGCCCTTGATTCGGGAGGCGTCAGCTTGCCCAGGGGCAGCTCGAGGGTGAAGGTGGCGCCCCGGTAGCGGCCCTCGCTCGCGCACGACAGCTGGCCGCCCATCTCCCGCGCCGTCAGGGCGCTGGCGTGCAGGCCGAAGCCGTGCCCGTCCTTCTTCGTGGTGAAGCCCTGGCTGAAGAGCCGTGGCACCACCTCCGGGGCGATGCCCACCCCGTTGTCGCTCACGGAGATGCTCAGCCGCTCGCCCCTCGGCTCCACCCGCAGGGTGAGCCGGCGATCCTCGACGCCCTCCTCCAGCAGCGCGTGGCGTGCGTTGCTCAGCAGGTTCACGAGGATCTGCAGCAGCTTGTGCCGGTCCACCAGCACCGTCGGCACCTCGGCGGCGTACTCGCGCCGCAGCTCGATGCCCAGCCGATCGAACGACACGGCGAGCAGGCGCAGCGCATCGTCCAGGAGCGCGGGCACGGCCACCTGCTCCAGCGCCCCGCTGAAGCGCGCATGGCGCTGCTGCATGCTCACCACGGACTTGATGTGATCCACGCTCTGGACGAGCCGCCGCATCTCCTCCTGCATCGTCTCGCGCTCTCGGGTGAGCTGGAGCGAGAGCGCCTCCAGGTAGGCGGGAAGCTGCCGTCCCCGCGCGTCCTCGCCCAGGAAGGCCCCGAGCCGGGATTCGTTCTCGCGCAGCAGCGCCACGGCCCGCCCCAGCCCGGACACGCGCGAGTCGTGCAGCCGCTCCATCACCAGGCTGGCCGAGACGTTCACGCTGTTGAGCGTGTTGCCCACGTTGTGCAGCACCCCGGTGGCGATCTCCGCCATGCCCGCCTGGCGCGACGCGTCCAGCAGACTGCGGTGCATCTCCCCGAGCTGGAGCTCCGCGCGCTTGCGCTCGGTGAGATCCCTGCCGAAGAGCGTGAGGCCCACCACCCGCTCCCCCTCGCGCACCGGGTTGAAGAGGACGTCCACCGTGCGCGGCCGCCCCTCCACGAGCACGTCCACCTCCGCCCGCACGCGCTGGCCCCCCAGGGCCATGCGGCCACGCGTCGCCACCCACTCGCGCAGCGCCGGAGGACAGCCCGACAAGAGCGGGTTGCCCGGCACCAGCGCCACCCCATCCGTCATCCGCGCGAAGAGCTGCTGCGCCCCCGGGTTGGCCATCACCAGGCGCCCATGCGCGTCGAGCGACAGCACCACGTCATCCGTGCTCTCGATGAGGCTGCTCAGCTTGCCCTCGCTCTCGCGCAGCGTCTGGAGCGTGCGGCGCAGCTCCGCGTGGACCTCCTCGCGCGAGGTGCTGTACAGCCAGCTGAGCGCCCAGCCCAGCAGCAGCGACAGGCCCGCCATGAAGTTGCCCCAGGAGGTGATCGGCTCGGCGAACAGGGGGCGCGTCTGACCAAGGCCCGAGTGGACGAGCTCGTGCACGAACGCCGCGTTGAAGGCCAGCAGCGCGGTGAAGACGAAGCCCCTGCGCGCCCCCAGCAGATAGACGGCCAGCAGGGGCACCAACATGTACACCCCGTGCATCACCCCGCCGGGAAACTCCACCAGGAGCGAGGCCAGCAGGAGCGACACGGCGAGCGAGCCGCACAACAGCAGCGACGGCAGCAAGGGCGAGCGCAGACGGCGCACCAGCGCCAGCACCCCCAACGAAACGAGCATGCTGACCCCCAGCACCAGCACCTGGGGCCCGCGCTGCGCCGACGGGTAGAGGGGAATCATCACCAGGTAGGCCAGGTCGAGCACCAACATCAGGCCCACCGAGCCCACCACCACCCGGAGCCGGCCCAGTTCCTCCGCGGGCAGTCGGCGCTGCTCCGCCGTCAGGGATTCATCCAGACACCGCAGCCACCGGGAGCGGAGACCCTGGCTCATGAGCCACCTCGCCTTCCCGAGGAGCGCGCTCCGGGCTGGAACGATTCATCCCTCCTGGGGAGCGGCGGGCAGCATCACACGAAAAGTCGTCCCCTGTCCCAGGGTGCTTTCCACCGAGATGTCGCCTCCTAAACGAGTCACGATGCCATGGCAGATGGACAGGCCCAGGCCGGTGCCCATGCCCGCGGGCTTCGTCGTGAAGAAGGGCTCGAAGAGCCGCCCCAGGTTCTCCGGGGCGATGCCGCACCCGTTGTCCTCGACCTCCACGACGACGCGGCCATCCGCCCGCCGCAGCACGCCCAGGCGCAGCAAGGGCTGGGCGCGGCCGCGCAGGGCGTGGGCCGCGTTGACGAGCAGGTTGATGAACACCTGGCTCAGGCCATGCTCGCTGGCCAGCACGCAGGGAACCTCCTGGAAGGCGCGCACCACCCGCGACTGCGGCCCGAGCACCTCCGCCGCCATGTGCACGGCGCTCTCCAGCACCTCGCGCACGTCCACGCGCTCGCGCGGCGGCTCGTCCACCCGGGCGAAGACGCGCACGTCCTGCACGATGCGCGCGATGCGCTCGGCGCCCCGGAGCGCGTCACGGCTGGCCTCGTGCAGGTCCTCGCGCAGCTCCGTCGACTCGGGCGTCCACGGAATCGACTCGAGCCCCCGCACGACATGACGCAGGTTGGACAGGATGAAGCTCAAGGGGTTGTTGACCTCGTGGGCCAGTCCCGCCGACATGCGCCCCAGCGCCTCGAGCTTCTGCGCGTGCAACAGCCGGGTATTGGCCTCCGCCAGCGCCCGCGTGCGCTCCTCCACCGCCAGCGACAGCCCCTGCATCCGCTGCTGGCTCGCGCGCAACAGCTCCCACTTCTCACACAGCGCGTGCGCCATCTGCCGCACCTCGATGGTGTCGAAGGGCTTGCGCAGGATGAGCAGCCGCTCGCTCGTCTCCAGCTTGCGCACCAGCTCGTCCCACGAGTAGTCCGAGTAGGCCGAGCAGAGCACCACTTGGAGATCCGACGACTCGCGCCACATGCGCAGCGTCGTCTCCACGCCATCCAGCCCCGGGGGCATGCGGACGTCCACGAAGGCCAGCGCATAGGGGCGCCCCGCGCTCACCGCGTCGCGCACGCACCGCACCCCCTCCTCCCCCGCCGACGCGAAGTCCAACTCGAAGAACGGGGCGGCCGTGGAGCGTGGCACCGGCGCCTGCTCCCCGAAGAGCCTCGACTCCATCGCGTCCAACGCGTCGAGGCCCGAGGTGGAGTGCGCGAGGATGCGGTGGAAGTCCCGGTGGATGGAGGGATTGTCGTCAACCACCAGGATGCGGTGGCTCGCCTCCGAATGCGGCCTCATGCCCAGGCCTCCTGTCCGAGGCCTGGAACGTCCGTTGGAGAAGCATGGACCTGGAGCTGTCCTCCCGGGTCACGGCGGCTGGAATGCAGTGGGTTCACCACGATGTCCGCTAGTCTACGCTGGACCCGCGTTCCTGGGCACCCCGGGCGAGAATCCTCCGCCCCCCCTGGAAACCAACCCGAGAGGGAGCGGGCGAGACACCGACGCACCCCTCAGTCGTCGGCCGAGACCTGGCGGAACACCGCCATGGAGCGGCCCACCAGCTCGAAGCGCCCCGGGGGAACCGGCGCGTCCGGGCCCAGCTCGTCCGAGGCCGTGTACAGCTGAATCACCCACCGCTTGCCCTCGGTGGGAGGAGGCACGGTGAAGGATACGGCCTCGTGGTGCGCATTGAGCAGCACCAGGAGTGCATCCCCGATGATGCGCTGGCCCCGCTCGTCGGGCGAGGGGATGGCGTCGCCCCCGAGCAGGAACGCGAGCGAGCGGACGAAGGGCTTCTGCCAATCCTCCGAGCCCATCTCCGTGCCGTCCGGCCGGAACCAGGCGAGATCCTTGTGCTCCGAGTCCCAGATGTGCTCGCCCTGGAAGAAGCGGCGGCGCTGGAGCACGGGCTGGGTGTCGCGGAAGTGGATGAGCCGCGAGGTGAACTCCAGCAGGGATTGCCGGCGCTCGTCGAGGTCCCAGTCCACCCACGACAGCTCGTTGTCCTGGCAGTAGGCGTTGTTGTTGCCGCCCTGGGTACGGCCCATCTCGTCACCGGCCACGAGCATGGGCACGCCCAGCGACAGGAAGAGCGAGGAGAGCAGGTTGCGCTTCTGGCGCTCGCGCAGGGAGATGATGTTGGCGTCCTGCGTCTCGCCTTCCGCGCCGCAGTTCCACGCCTGGTTGTCGTCGGCGCCGTCGCGGTTGAACTCGCCGTTGGCCTCGTTGTGCTTGTGGCCGTAGGTGACCAGGTCGTGCAGGGTGAAGCCGTCGTGGGCGGTGATGAAGTTGATGCTCGCCTGGGGACGGCGCCGGGCGCTCTGGAACATGTCCGAGGAGCCCGTGAGCCGGTGGCCCACCTCGCCCGCGAGGTTCTCGTCGCCCTTCCAGTAGCGGCGCATGGCGTCGCGGTACTTGCCGTTCCACTCGCGCCAGGGCGAGGGGAAGTTGCCCACCTGATAGCCCCCCATGCCCACGTCCCAGGGCTCGGCGATGAGCTTCACGCGGCTGAGCACCGGATCCTGGCTGATGATCTGGAAGAAGGCGGCGTTGGGGGAGAACTCGCCCTTGCCGTGGCGGCCGAGCACCGTGGCCAGGTCGAAGCGGAACCCGTCCACGTGCATCTCCTGCACCCAGTAGCGCAGCGAGTCGATGATGAGCCGCGAGGCGTTCTGGTTGGAGGCGTTCACGCTGTTGCCACACCCGGTGAAGTCCAGGTAGTAGCGCGCGTCCGGCATCAGCCAGTAGTAGGAGGCGTTGTCCACGCCCTTGAGCGACAGCGTGGGCCCCATGTGGTTGCCCTCGCACGTGTGGTTGTACACCACGTCGAGGATGACCTCGATGCCCGCGGCGTGCAGCGCCTTGACCATCGCCTTGAACTCGTTGACGACGGTGCCCGGCGCCTTGCGGCTCGCGTACTTCTGCTCGGGGGCGAAGAAGGCCAGCGTGTTGTAGCCCCAGTAGTTGGACAGGCCCTTCTCGCTCAGGAACGAGTCGTCCACGTACTCGTGCACCGGCAAGAGCTCCACGGACGTCACGCCCAGCTTGGTGAGGTGCTCGATCATCGCCGGGTGGGCGAGCCCCGCGTAGGTGCCCCGCAGGTGCTCGGGCACCTTGGGGTGGCGCATGGTGAGGCCCTTGACGTGGGCCTCGTAGATGACCGTCTTGCGCCAGGGCACGTCCGGCGCGCGATCATTGCCCCAGTCGAAGAAGTCGCTCACCACCACGCACTTGGGCATGCCCGGCGCGCTGTCGCGCTCGTCGCGCATCAGGTCCTGCTTCTCGTGGCCCAGCGTGTAGCCGAACACGGGCTGGGACCAGTCCACCTCGCCGTGCAGCGCCTTGGCATAGGGGTCCACCAGCAGCTTGTAGGGGTTGCAGCGGTGCCCCTTCTGGGGCTCGTAGGGACCATGCACCCGCAGGCCGTAGAGCGTGCCCGGCTCCAGGGCAGGCACGTAGCCGTGCCACGTGTACTCGGTCGACACCGGCAGGTCGAAGCGCTCGATCTCCTTCGAGGGGTCCCGGGGATCGAACAGACAGACCTCCACCCGGGTGGCCACTTGCGAGAACACCGCGAAGTTGACCCCCGACCCATCGAACGTCGCGCCCCTCGGATACGGCTTGCCCGGCCACACTTCCCTCGTCATACGCTTCAACGTCCTTTCGACACAGACTCAGCGGTGAAGATGTGTGAAACGATTGGAACCCGCCACATTCGCCTTGGGCTGAACCAGGCAAGCGTCCGCCAGCCATCATCTGAAAGCCCCGCCGTGCGATACCGCACGCTTGCGACTGCAAACCAGTGCCCCCAGCTTCCAGCAGCCCCAATGTGCGCGGCCTCGCAGGTCGCACGAACGAAAGGAAGCATTCACATGAAGCGAATGATCCAGGGAGTGATGCTCGCAGGCGCGCTGGTCGCGGGAAGCACGTCGTTCGCGCAGCCGGCCACCAAGGCCGCGGCGCCCAAGGCCGGCACGGCCGAGTACAAGGGCTTCACCGTCCCCACGGACCCCAAGGGCCTGCTCGAGCGGCTGCACTACGTCAACCAGACGGAGATCAAGCAGGCCAGGCTCGCCCAGCAGAACGCGTCGAGCCCCGAGGTGAAGTCGTTCGCCGAGCAGATGATCACCGAGCACACGGCGGCCGATGAGAAGATCCTGGCGCTCGCCAAGACGCAGAACCTGAAGCTGGCGGACACGCCCAAGCCCATCAACGACGTGGAGAAGAAGGCCCTGGCGGCCGACAAGGCCTCGCTGGAGAAGCTCCAGTCGCTCAAGGGCGAGGCCTTCGACGGCTGCTACATGACCGAGCAGCTCGGGGCCCATGACGCCACGCTCGGCAAGCTCGCGGCGGGCAAGCAGGCCGTGGGCGCCAGCCCCGAGCTCACCGCGCTCCTGGACGAGCTGACCCAGAGCGTCGCCAAGCACCGCCAGCACGCCTACACGCTGCTCGGCAAGCTGAGCCCGCAGCCCGCCGCCGCGGGCGGCTCGGGCGCCGCCGGCACCATTGGGACCCCGGGCGGCACCACTGGCACGGGCACCACCGGCACGGGCACCAGCCCCACGGGCTCCGGCACGCGCAACTAGGCCGGGCACGACGCGGTGAGCGGGGCCGGGAGGGAGAGAACCGGCCCCGCGTGAAGAGCACCTTTGCCCGCCGCGTTCCGGATGGTGTAGGGATGAACGGGTCAGCTCTCCGCTCATGAAGATCTCTCCCCGCTCACCTCGGCGCGAACAAGGACTCGCCCGGTGGATGGTCCTGGGGGGCGCGGCCTGCGCCCTCCTGCTGGCCGTCCTCACCGGGGAGTCCTCGTCCAGCGTCCAGCGGCGGAGCGGGGTCCACGAAGTCGCCAGCACCGCGCGGCCAGCGCGAAGCGCCTCGGTCTCCGCGACCCGGCGCCCCCAGCACGAGCGGCTGGTGGGAGACCGTGAAGCACCGCTCCACGGCGCCCTGGAGCTGCCGCGCCCCGCGGCCAAACCCCTCCCCGGCTACAAGCGATTCGATTCCCGGTATGGCCTCGCGCCGCGCCTGGAGGCGGGACTCACTCCGCTCACGCGGATGCACCACCCGTGCGAGCCGGTGCGGCGCCATGGGCGCATCGCGGATCGCCCGCTCATCGAGAACTGTCCCGCGCAAGGACCTCCCCGGGTCGCGTGAGGTCGCGATCCCCGAGGTAGAGACGGCGTACGTCCACGACCCCCTCGTGCCCATGTGGGAAGGGTCCGCCCTGACGCGCGCCTGGCTTCATTTTCCCTTTCCGGCGTGCCGGCCCGTGCGGGCGCGCCCGAGGCAGTCCCTTGCGCGAAGAACAGACCCCCCCTGCGTCCACCCCCTCTCCGCAACCCTCCTCCCCGGCGCCCGTCGAGCACGAGCACTGGCAGACGGGCCGGCTCATCGTGGCCGTCCTGACCTGTTTGTTCATCATTGGCGCGGCCATCGCCTACGAGGCGCTCGGCTGAGGTGTTGAAAACGGGGGGCCGGTTCTTTGGACGGGCACCGGCCCCCCACTTCGAGTTATCCCCGTTGTCTGGCTTCTTCTTCCTGGCGGTGATCCGGCGATGCACGACGCACACGACTTCCTCAAAGCCCTGGCGACGGTGTTGTGCGTCGCGGCGGTGACGTCCGTCATCTTCCAGCGGCTACGGCAACCCGTGGTGCTCGGCTACATCATCGCGGGGCTCATCATGGGCCCCCATGTGCCCATTCCCCTCGTCGCGGACCCCACCATCGTCCAGACGCTGTCGGAGCTGGGCGTCATCCTGCTCATGTTCTCGCTCGGGCTGGAGTTCAGCATCGGCAAGCTGCTCAAGGTGGGGCTCACCGCGGGGCTCACCGCCATCATCCAGTGCAGCCTGATGATCTGGCTGGGCTTCGTGGTGGGCCGCTCCTTCGGGTGGACCGGCAAGGAGAGCATCTTCACGGGCGCCATCATCGCCATCTCCAGCACCACCATCATCGCCAAGGCCTTCGACGAGCAGGGCATCAAAGGCAAGCTGCGGGAGATCGTCGTCGGCATCCTCATCGTCGAGGATCTCATCGCCATCCTGCTCATGGCGACCCTGACGGCCATCTCCACGGGCTCGGGGCTGAGCGCGGGCCAGCTCACCCTCACCGTCGGCCGGCTGGCGCTCTTCCTGGTGGGGCTCATGGTGGTGGGGCTCATGGTCATTCCGCGCACGGTGCGCGCGGTGCAACGGCTCAAGCGCCCGGAGACGTCGCTGGTGACGAGCGTCGGCATCTGCTTCGCCGTCGCCCTGCTCGCGCAGGCGTTCGGCTACTCGGTGGCGCTCGGGGCGTTCCTCGCGGGCTCGCTGGTGGCCGAGTCCGGGGAGGAGAAGGAGATCGAACACCTGGTGCAGCCGGTGCGCGACATGTTCGCCGCCATCTTCTTCGTGTCGGTGGGGATGCTCATCGATCCAGGGCTCATCGCCGAGCACTGGGCGGCGGTGGCGGTGCTCACGGGCGTGGTCATCCTGGGCAAGCTGGTGGGCGTGTCGCTGGGGGTGTTCCTCACGGGCAACGGCACGCGCACGGCCGTCCAGTCGGGCCTGAGCCTGGCGCAGATTGGCGAGTTCTCCTTCATCATCGCGGGCCTGGGCCTGTCGCTCAAGGCCACCGGGAGCTTCCTCTACCCCGTGGCGGTGGCCGTGTCCGCGCTCACCACCCTCACCACGCCCTTCCTCATCCGGGCCTCGGGGCCGGTGGCCAACTTCGTGGACCGCAAGCTGCCCAAGCCCCTGCAGACCTTCGCGGCGCTCTATGGCAGCTGGGTGGAGGAGCTGCAAAACGCGCCGCCGCGCCAGACCGCCGGCACGAAGATCCGCGCCAAGGTGCGCCTGCTGCTCCTGGACGCGGCGCTGCTCGCCGCCATCATCATCGGCACCTCGGTCTTCCTCGGGCGCATGAGCGCGGCGCTGCAACTGCGCAGTGGCCTGGGCAACACGGTGACACGCTGGGTCGTCATCGTCCTGGCCACCGTGATCGCCACCCCCTTCTGCGTGGGCGTGGTGCGGCTCGCCCGCTCGCTGGGCACGCTGCTCGCGGAGGCGGCCTTCCCCGCCACCACGGGCCGGCTGGACCGGGCCGCGGCCCCCCGGCGCGCGCTCGTGGTGACGCTCCAGCTGGCGAGCGTGCTGGGCGTGGGCGCGCCGCTCGTCGCCATCACCCAGCCCTTCGTGCGCGGGTTCCTCGGCGCGGCGGTGCTGCTGGTGCTGCTCGCGGTGCTGAGCGTGGGCTTCTGGCGCAGCGCCACCAACCTCCAGGGGCACGTGCGCGCGGGCTCCCAGGTCATCGTCGAGGCGCTCGCCTCCCAGTCCCGGGGCAAGGCCCAGGCGCACCACGCCGAGAGCCTGGACACCCTGCACGCCATCCTGCCCGGGCTCGGCGAGCCGACACCGGTGCGGCTCGAGTCCGGCAGTGCCGCCGTGGGGCGCACGCTCGCCGAGCTCAACCTGCGCGGCATGACGGGCGCCACGGTGCTCGCCATCCGGCGCGGCGAGGACAAGGTCGTCGTGCCCACCGCGGACGAGCAACTGCGCGAGGGCGACGTGCTCGCGCTGGCCGGCACGCACGAGGCCATCGACTCGGCCCGCGCGGTGCTCTCGGGAAGCGCCCCCGCCGAGCAGCAGTCCGTGCCCGCCTGACAAGTCTTGCTATACTGAGCGCACGCCTCGGGCAATGCGTTACGTTCAAGTGAATCCTGGCGTGGCTCACACTTGTCACGTCACCGCGGCGCGGCGCGTGCCGCCTGCTCCAACTCGGCACGCAGCAAGGGAAGAACAGACAGCTGAAGCGACGAGTCCCTTCCCCCCACCCGTTGCTCGATGGACGAGGGCTCCGCCGGCATCGCCGTCAGTGTGAACAAGAAGTTCAGCGACAAGGACGACCCATCTGAACACCTGGAGTTGACGCTCCCATTGAAGCGGAGCTCGAGCGCCGGGTCACCTTCCGTCACGGTCCCCTTTCCATCCGAGAATCTCCAGACGTACGCGCAGCCCTCGTTCTCATACGAGGGGCATTCCCTCTCGTCGAGGGTGAAGGCGTTGGAGTTCTGGACCGTCGCCGTCAGGCCACATTGGAAGTCCAGGTAGAGTTTGTCGGAGCCAAAAGCATCGGCCACGACCCTCAAGGTCATCTTGACATCCTGAGTCTGCATGCGACCGCCGCTGGACAAAATCAAGTTGCCCGATGCATCGAAGGAGCCGACGAAACTCCTCCGAGGATCTTCACAGGAGCAGAGGCCCAGGAGCAGGAGGAGGGCGAACGGAAGGGCGAAGGGGCGCAAGAGGTGACCTCGGTTAGGAGTTCACCCCTGGTATGAATGAGGATTCGCGAAAGGCGAAATTTCCATCAAGCTGCTCGCGATGTTTGGCGCCTCAGCCACCCACGGTCGCACCAGGGCGCCGGTTCACCGACCTCGGACGCCCGCCGTCATGCCACCGTCCGCCACGAACACCCCGCCCGTGCTGTAGCTGCTCTCGTCACTGGCGAGGAAGAGGTTCAGGCGGGCGATCTCCTCGTTCGTCCCGTAGCGCTGCATCGGAATGCGCTGGGACATCCGGCTCTTCACCGCCTCCTCGTTGCCGGGCGCGAGCCGCGTGTGGATGCCCGCCGTCATGTCGTTGTCGATGACGCCCGGGCACACCGCGTTCACCCGGATGTTGAACGGCGCGCCGTCGTGCGCCAGCGAGCGCGCCAGGCCCACCACCGCGTGCTTGGCGGCGGTGTACGCCGAGTTGGCCGGAAACGCGACCATCCCCATGATCGAGGAGGTGAGGACGATGCTCCCGCCCCCGCGCTTGCGCATCTCGGGGAACGCGTATTTGACGGCCAACCAGCAGCCGCGCACGTTGACGGCCATCACTTCGTCGAAGTCCTCCACGGAGTGCTCGTCCACGGGCTTGTAGGGACCCTCGGCGCCCGCGTTGCCCACCAGCACGTCGACACCGCCGAAGCGCTCCGCCGCCTGCTGGAAGTAGCGCTGCGTGTCCTCGACCTTCGACACGTCCGCCACCGCGTAGCCGAGGTTCTCGTGGTGGAGCTCCTGGAGCGTCTTGCGGAGCTTCTCCTCGGTGCGACCCACGATCAGCACCCGGGCCCCCTCCTGCAGGAAGAGCTTCGCCGTCGCCGCGCCAATCCCACCGCCACCGCCAGTGATGACGGCGACCTTGTTCTCCAACCTCTTCATGACCCGCTCCGTGCCTGTGAATGCCCGAGGCCGACCCGGGCTGGCCGTATTCTCGGAAGAAGTGAAGGCGCATCGCAAGACGGCGCCCGGCGAGCAGCAGCTCCTCGGACGCCCAGATGAACGCACGGTCCTGCTCACGCAACTCCCGCGGTGGGATGTATCCACTCGGGGTGTCGAGCTCTTCGACACCCTGAGTGGATACCGCATGAATCCTCAGTGGCTCACTGGCACCTCGAGCTCGGAGATCTGCAGGAAGCCCGTGGTGGATCCCGGAGCGGGGCTCATCATCTCGAGCCGCAGCTCGGTGGTCTGGACCGGGTCGAAGGAGATGACCGTGGGCTGGTTCGAGGCGGACGCCCAGGTGATGGAGAGGTGGGAGACCGGCACGTAGCCCTTGCCGTCCCAATAGGTGACCACGAGCGAGGCGGGCAGCACGCGCTTCGGGCCGGTCGTGAACCAGGCCGTCATGGAATCGAGGGACTGCTCCTGGGGCCACTTGAGCGAGACCCAGTCCGACGCGTTGGCCGAGCTCACCGCGGGCAGGAGCGCGGTGGCCGCCTTCTCATAGAAGTTCGACCAGCCCCCCGAGACCTTGTTCCCATCGAGCATCGCCGCGGGCACCGTCTGGGGAGAGCCCGAGTAGCTCGCGTCAGCGGTGGGGATTCGCGGATCCACTGGCGGCATGGACCCCACGCTCCTGGCCGAACCCGCCGGTGCCGCGGTCACCGCGGAGCCGGCCGCGGAACCACTCCCGCCCTCGGAGACAATCGTCGTGGAGCCCGGAGTCAGCCCGTCCGATGACGCGGTGATGGTGATGGGCCCGGCGGTGACGCCGGACTGGATGATGGCCAGCGCCTTGCCGTTGAAGGCCGTCCGGGAGGAGGCCTTGTAGTTCTCCGCGCTCTCCTGACGCCCGTTGTCGGCACCCACCAGGGTTCCACCCGTCACCTGGAAGTGGATCAGGTTCGCGGCGCTGGGAACCATCACCCCTTGCGCGTCCACGACCTCGACCGTCACGAACGCCAGGGACTTGCCGTCCGCGGTGAGGACTGTCTTGTCTGGCGTCAGCCGCAAGGTGCTCGGCGCCCCGGCGGTCCGCAGCACGTCCCGGGCCACTTCCACGCCATCGCGTCTGGCGATCGCCACCAGTTCCCCCGGCGCGAACGGCACATTCCAGGACAGGTGCAGCTTGCCGGCACTGCCATTGGGACTGGTGTAGCTGCCCGGGAAGGGGCCCGTGGTGAACGTCTTGTCGTCACCGGTGGCCTCGTCCGTCTCCAGATACGCCCGGCCATCCAGGGTCTTCTTGTGGCTGAACTTCCGCTCGCCCAGGGACTGGCCGTTCAGCACCAACTCCACGGTATCGACATTGGCATAGGCCCAGACAGCCACGGGCTGGCCGGGCTCGTGGTCCGTCCAGTTCATGGGAAGCAGGTGGACCATGGGCTCCTGGGTCCACTGGCTCTTGAAGAGGTAATACATGTCCTTGGGGAAGCCGGCCGTGTCCACGGCGCCGAAGAACGAAGCCTTCACGGGATAGACGTCGTACGGGGTCGGCTCGCCGATGTAGTCGATGCCCGACCAGAGGAACTCGCCGGCGAAGAACTTCCGGTCCCGGTCCTTCTTCAAGCCGTACTCCCCACTCATGGTCCAGGAGGCCAGGTTGTTGTCGTAGGAGGACGTGCCCCGCTTGCCCGGGGTGTAGTTCTCACCGGTGTTCAGCAGGTGGGGGTCCTGGTACACGCCCCGGGTGGACGTCTCCGACGAGGACTCCGACTCGAAGAGGAACTTGCCCGGAAACGCGGCCCGGAGCCCATCCACCGACTTCGCCGTGTTGTAGTTCAGGCCCAGGCCATCCAGCAGCCCGAGGATCCGCGCGGCCGGCGACGTCGGCGCGGGCACGCTCCGGTACTTGTCCGAGCCGATGACGATGGGCCGGGAGGTGTCGATGGACTTGATGTCATCGACCAGCCGTTGGGCGATCGCCAGACCCGCCTCCGAGGTCGAATCCGGAATCTCGTTGCCAATGGACCACATGATGACCGCGGGAGAGTTCCTGGCGGCGTTCACCATCTCCTTGATGTCGGCATCACTGTGCTCAGCGAAGAAGCGCCC
This sequence comes from Cystobacter fuscus DSM 2262, assembly GCF_000335475.2. NCBI lineage: Bacteria > Pseudomonadati > Myxococcota > Myxococcia > Myxococcales > Archangiaceae > Cystobacter > Cystobacter fuscus. The sequence goes on from NZ_ANAH02000001.1 coordinate 249,535, forward strand.
ATAGTCATACGGGTTCTTCCCGGTCCTCCAGGAGTCGAAGGCCTCCACCAGCATGACGATGCCCATCTCCTCGCAGATGTCGATCAGCTCGGGAGAAGGCGGGTTGTGCGCGGTCCTGAGGGCGTTGACCCCCATGCTCTTCATGATCGTCATCTGCCGCACCTGGGCATCGCGATGGACGGCGGCCCCCAGCGCGCCGAGATCATGGTGCAGATCGACGCCCTGGAGCTTCGTGGACTCGCCGTTGAGCGAAAAGCCCTCGTTGGGATCGATCCGGAAGTACCGCATGCCGAAGCGGGTGGAGGTGGTGTCCACCTCCTTCCCCTCGGAGACGAGGGTGGTTTCCAGGGTGTACCGGTAGGGATTCGCCAGCGACCAGAGCGTGGGGTGCTCGACCCGGATGGTGGCCGTGAGCCGCTGGGGGGCCGGGCCCAACGCGGTGGCGTTCGACGTGGCCTGCGCCACGACCTTCCCGTTGGCGTCCTTCACCACGGAGCGGACCTCCACGTCCTTCGGGGTGCCGCCCTCGTTGACCACGCCGGTCCGCACGAGGACGTCCGCGTAGCCCGCCCCCACCGTCTTCTCGAGGTCCGGGACGGTGACGAAGGTGCCCCAGCGCGCCACGTGGATGGGGTCCGTCACCGTCAGGTGGACGTGCCGGTAGATGCCACTGCCGGAGTACCACCGGCTGCTCGGAAGCTGGTTCTGGACCTTCACGGCGATGACGTTGGGCGTCACCCCATCCGTGTACACCCGGGAGGACAGGTCCACGTTGAAGGCGGTGTAGCCATAGGGGTGGTTACCCGCCGGCTCACCATTCACATAGACGGAGGAGTCCATGTACACGCCATCGAATTCGATGGAGAGCTTCTTTCCCGCCAGCGACGGCGGCAGGGTGAAGGTCTTCCGGTACCAGCCCAGGCCCCCCTGGAAGAAGCCCGTCCCACTGGTGGTCCCCGGCCCCGGGCTCGGGTCCCGCTCGATGCTCCAGTCGTGAGGAACATTCAGCGTCCTCCACGACGAATCATCGAAGGACGGCTCGTGCGCGGTCGCATAGGAACCGCTCGGGTCGGTGATTCCCTCGGGGTTGACCAGGACGAACTTCCAATCCCTGTCGAAGTCCACGCGCCTGCCAGGGTTCTGCTCCGTGGCGGGGGGAGTGGGCTCTTCGCCCTTCGGGGGGGCCGGCTGGTTCACCACACATCCCAACCCCAAGCACACCAGCAAGACAGCCCGTACCGCGTGCGCGTTCCTCCCCATCCGATTCCTATCGTTCATGAGTCCTGGCTCCCATTTGTTCAGCGCGCATGATGGACAGGCACAGCATGTAAGGAGCGGAGGAGAACCGCACCGCTCAATCTTCCTCCGCCCGCCCCGCCGTCTTTCTGGAGGGCCGAGATGTTCACTGCTCCACCCACACACCGCGCAATCCGCACTCCGGGTATGGAAGTGACCCGATTCGTCATCGATCGACGTAGTTACTCGGAGAACGTGCGTACCGTGGGCTTCCTGCCCGAGCGTGGCAACCGCTACGCCTACTACTTCGGGACGGGCGGCATGTCCTGCATCATCCGCAATGCGTCGGGCGTCACCAACACCCCGAACGCCAACTGCATCACCGTCGACGGGGCGGAGTTCCCGAACCGCTACCTGACGCCCAGGGCCCTGCCGCCGGCCGCGCCCTTTTACGTGGGCGAGGGCGCGAACCCGGGCATGCCCGGCCTCAACGGCTGCACCCCGGGCATGAACTGCAACATCTCCGGCCTGGCCGCTGGCAACCTCGACGACGAGGACATCGGCATCGACACCTGGTGGATCTCGACCAAGGCCACCTCCATCCTCCACGCGGGCTGCGGCAACAGTGAGACCACGAGCATCCCCGGCGAGCCCTACAAGTCCTACGACGACGTCGACTGCGACAGCTGATGCTCGTCCGAGCACGGGTCTGACCCAGCTCAGCCAGTTCTCACGGTTCCAAGGACATCTGGACCCCCTCCAGATGTCCTTTCTGTTTTGGATGGCGCAGCCTTGAGGAAAAAATCGTGATTCCTCACTTTCCAAGATAATCTGTTTTCCATGCGCTCCAGTCGTTACGGACTCGGAGGACGGAAGGAAGGAGACGGCACCATGCATTCGAAGATCAGTGGTACCCGGTCAACGCTGAGGGCAATGGCCCTGGGTTTCTGCACGTGGACCGCCACGGGGTGCGACCCCCTGCCCTTGGAGCACGAGCCCCAGGAGGTGGACGTGGGTTCCGTTCAGGCCGGGGTCAGCTCCGCCTCTGGGACGATCGGTGGCAAGGCAGTCTGGGCCCACTTCAGCAACCCGCCCGCGTTCGCGGGCCGGGACTACACGATCATCACCGAGTTGAGACGGCTCATCGACTCCACGCCCGCTGGCGCCACGATCAAGGGGACGATCCACTCCATCAGCATCGACGGCGTGGCCGATTCCCTCCTCGCGGCGCAGAACCGGGGCGTCGTGGTGCACGTCGTTCTGGACGGCAAGAACGCGACCTCCACCGACCCCTCGGTGGCAACCATCAAGAAGCTCACCCACCACAGGTTCTGCACCAACACGAGTGGGGGTGGCGGCTGCATCGGCACGAGCGCCGCGGGCAACATGCATACGAAGATGTTCACGTTCAGCCAGACCACGGACCCCAACGGGGCGGCTCGCTCGAACGTCGTGTGGTTCGGCTCGTCCAACCTGACCTACGCGAGCGGCCCGGATGCGTTCAACAACACCCTCACCGTCTACGACGAGCCCACGCTGTTCACGGGCCTGAACGCCAACTTCTCGGACATGTGGAACCGCAAACACTACGCCGACAATGATTACTACGATTCGGGCAGTGGGCGCGGTTATTACCAGGCCACCGGGGCGGACGCCTATGCATCTCCGGAGGGATTGAACCAGACCGATACGATCGTCACCCGCCTGAACGACGTCACGCCCGACGCGAACTGCCGGCTGCGCATTGGCATGGCGTTCGTCACGACAGGGCGCCCCGAACTCCTCGCTCAGGTCAAGCGCTACAAGGCGGGTGGATGCGCCGTCTGGATGGTGGTGGGGACGGACGAGGCTGGCGGAATCAGCATGTCGCAGCCGGTCTACAACGAGCTGCTCGACGCGGGCGTGGCCATCCGCAGGAAGGACAAAGTGCACGACAAGTTCTTCCTCGTCTACGGCAAGTACGGCACCAGCTATGCCTACCGGATCTATACCGGCTCGCAGAACTGGTCCCAGGATGCCCTCAACGAGAACGAGGAACTCTTCATCAAGATGGCTCCCGAGACGGGGACGGTGCACCCGCTGTACGACGGGTACTACAACCACTTCAACGACGCCTACAACAACGGCGTGGCGTGCACCAGGGCCAATTATCCCTGCCGGTAGCACCAGGACAAGGGAGGCCGGACGGAGTGACTCGATTCGTCATCAATCGACGAAAAGTGTCACTCCCCCGCTCCCCAGTCAGCGGGATGGCCTCTCATTCCGAGTGCTTGGCCATCCGCCTGCCCTGGCATGGCTCGTGCTGAGAGACCCAGCGCACGTGCAACCCCCTTGAAGTGACTCGCTCGATAGGAATCCCATGAACCGTCTCATCATTCGCAAGCACCGTGGCTTCTCGATCATCGAATTCCTGATCGTGGTGGCCCTCCTCAGCATCCTCGCCGCCGTCGCCCTCCCGAACTTCAACAGGTTCCAGACCAACGCCAGGCAGGGTGAGGCCAAGGCCAATCTGAAGTCCTGGTTCTCCGCGCAGCGCGCCTACCACCAGGAGAACAGCAATTACTCGGAGAACGTGCAGACCGTGGGCTTCCTGCCCGAGCGTGGCAACCGCTACGCCTACTACTTCGGGTCGAGCGGCATGTCCTGCATCGTCCGCGATGCGTCGGGCGTCTTCGACCCCGCGAACCCCAACTGCATCACCGTCGACAGGGCGGAGTTCCCGAACAGTTCCCCGACGCCCAAGACCATGCCGCCGCACTCGCCCATTTACGAGGGCGAGGGCGCGAACCCGGGCATGCCCGGCCTCGGTGGCTGCCCCCCGGGCATGAACTGCAACATCTCCGGCCTGGCCGCTGGCAACATCGACGACGAGAACATCGGCATCGACACCTGGTGGATCTCGACCAAGGATACCGTCGTGATCCAAGCGGACTGCGGCAACAGTGAGAGCGAGAGCATCGCCGGCGAGCCCTACAACTCCTACAACGACGCCGACTGCAACATCTGATGCTCGTCCGAGCACGGGTCTGACCCAGGTCAGCCAGTTCTCACGATTCCAAGGACATCTGGACGCCCTCCAGATGTCCTTTCTGTTTCGATGTCTCGCGTCCTCTCAGTGAAGCGCGAGGTTCCGCCCGCCAGGAGGAGCGGGTAGCAGCCCGGCGAGGCCCCCCCAGGAACGGCGACGCCAGGGGGTACCCCGTCTATACTCACCGACCTTCGGAAGGTCGGGTCTCCGCTCATGAATGGCCGTCGCGTCCTCTCTCCAGTCCTCCTCCTTGGCGCCGGAACCGGCGAGGCCACCTGTGGCATCCTCTATCTCGCGGGCTATTTGCGACGCGGCGGGATCGAGGCCTTCGTCCGGCTCTACGACGGGGACCAGACCGAGGACGAGGTGGCCCGCTCGCTCGAGGCCCTGGTGGCCCGCGTGCGCCCCCGGCTCGTCGGCATCAGCCTCAAGTGGTTCCACCACGTCCACCGCGCGCTGCTCCTGGCCCGGACGCTGCGCGAGATCGACCCCAGCATCCGGATCGTCGTGGGCGGCAACACCGCCTCCTACTGGTGGCGGGAGCTGCACGCGTTCGACTGCATCGATCACATCGTCCTGGGCGACGGCGAGCGGCCGCTGCTCGCGCTCTGCGAGGGCGACCCCTCTCCGCCCAACTGCGTCACCCTGGGTCCGAACGGCGCCCCACGGCGCTTGCCCCTGGAGTACGTGCAAGGCGCCACCAACAGCGAGGACGTCTACTACTCGCACTTCGACGACATCTTCCTGAGCCACCAGGATCGCCATGCCTTCTCGGGGTGGGTCGCCCCCGGCAAGGGCTGCGGCGAGAACTGCCTCTATTGCGGTGGGGCCCGCGGCAACCAGAAGGCGGCCTTCGGACGCGCGAAGCCGTTCCTGCGCTCCGAGGAGAGCGTGCGCCGCGACCACCAGGAGATCGCCCAGCGGGCATGGCAGCTGCGCTACGACTTTTCCGGAAGCTCGGCGGCGTTCCTGCAAAGTACCTGGGCGGGGGTCGATCTCTCCCGCCACTCCTGCATGTACTTCCTGTGGGGGGTGGCCCGGGTGGAGCTCATCGACGCCCTGGCCCAGACCTTCGAGCACGTCCACATGGTGCTCGACATCGGCTGCTTCTCGGAACAACAGCGGCACGAGCAGATGCGCCGCGGTCTGCTCAAGCCGTGTGCCTCGGACCAGCAGCTCCTCGAGATCATCGAGCACTGCCGCCGCCACGAGAACCTGGACGTCGAGGTCTCTGGAATCGCGGGCCTGCCCTTCGCCAGCGAGGCCACGCTCAAGGAGGAAGTGCGCCTGGTGGAGCGGGTGATCAGCCTCGACTGCCTGGTGGGCTATCAGCGGCTCGAGGCGCAGCCCGGGGCGCTGGCCACCGAGCACCCCGCGCGGTTCGACATGGTGAGCGAAGCGCGGACGTTCACGGAGTTCCTCGAGTACTTCGAGCAGCGCGAGCCCGGTGATGTGTCGTCGGTGCCGATGCTGCGCTTCCGCGACGCGGCGCTCGAGCGGGCGGTGCAGCGCACGTCGGAGCACGTGGATGCCCTCGCGAGGAAGCACGAAGAGAAGAAGCAGCGGATCGCGCTCAACGGAGGCACGCGACTGAAGAACACCGCGCCCTCGACGCTTCGGTTCGAGCTCGGTGATTGGTTGGGTGCACATCGAGTCCCCGCGAAGGTGGCGCGGGAACAGGTGACCGTCGTCCGGTCGGTGAACGGAACGGGCCTGGCCTGTGCACCTTCGCTCAGCCCGCGACGGTTCACCGACCCGACGCTGGACCAGGGCGAGGACGGGCGGATCCTCCTGGCCACCCTGGCCGCCTTCGAGCGCCCGACGACGGTCGCCCACGCGGTGACTCAGTTGGGGGCGAAGGTGAAGCTCGACCCGCACTCGGCGCGCGAGGTCATCGAGCATCTCGTGGGCGGACGCTTCCTCCAGCCGGCATGATTTTGCTACTGAAGCGGCACGGAGTCCTGGGAGGCCCGCGATGCTGAAGGAAGAGCGCCATCGCCGCATCCTCGAGATCCTCGGCACCGAGGGCCGCATCGTCGCCGGGGAGCTGAGCGAGGTGCTCGGGGTGTCGGGATTCACCATCCGCCGGGACCTGGACGAGCTCGCCGAGGCCCATCTGCTGCGTCGGGTCCATGGCGGGGCGGTGGCGCGCTCTCCGGTGGCGCCCACGTACGAGGAGCGCCAGCAGCAGGGCGTGCCGGGGAAGATCGCCACGGCGCGCGCCGCCGCGACGCTGCTCGCGCCAGGGCAGGTCGTCATCCTCGATGGCGGGACGACGGCCTTGCATCTGGTGGATGCCATCCCGCCGGCTCACACCGGGACGTTCATCACCCACTGTCCGGCCGTGGCCACGGCGCTGGCCCGCCATCCGGGCATCGAGGTCGTCCTGGTGGGGGGCACATTGGACAGACGGGCCATGGTGGCGGTCGGAGCCAACGTCATCGAGACCTACCGGCGCATCACCGCCGACGTGTGCTTCCTGGGTGTCTGGAGTCTCAACGCCACCAGTGGCATCAGCGGGCCCTACTACGAGGAAGTGGAGGTGCGCCGCGTGCTGCTCGGCTGCGCGGACCGCATCGTCGGGCTCGCCTCACGCGAGAAGCTCGGCACCGCGGCGCCCTTCTCCATCGGGCCGGCCACCGGGCTGACGCACCTGGCGACCGAGCCGGACGTCCCCGAGGAGATGCTCCGGCCCTTCGTCGAGCTGGGCATCCATATCGTCCAGGCAGGGCGCCCGCCTCCCACGCCCTCCCGACCGCGATAGCCACTCCACCTGGGAGCGGCGGGTCAGTGACGCAGCAACCACGTCGCGAGCGGTTTCCAAGCGAGCGTCGGCGCATCCGCCGCGTACAGAAGGTCACCGTGGCCGAAGTCCTCGGCGACGCGCTCTGGCCCGAACCGCCGGACGACGAGCGTCGTGACGTCGCTCGACGACACCCGGGTCGTCGAGTACAGACCATGGTCGCCGAACCCGCCAGCGGCGCCGAGATAGAACAAGGGGACGCGGATGTTCGCGAGCGAGGGCCTCGATGAAGCACCGCACCAGATCTCATCGAGTTCCACGGTCTCGCGCATCGACTGGTGCGGCGGCGCACTGGCGAACCACGCGCTCACGACCTCTTCGGACGACTCGTGCAACTCCGAGACATTGCCCTCGGCATCGAGGAGCGGCGCGCTCAGGTGGTACACCGGCGTGTAGGGCGCGAGCCACCAGGTCAGACCCGCCAACGTGAGCAGGACTCCGCGATTGGTATAGGACGGGAACAAGGGAGAGATCTCATCGGGCGTGCTCCGAGCCAACTCGCCCGCCGTGATGAAGAGGCTGTTGCTGGAGTCGGTCACCCCCTGGGCCAGGGCGTCGCGTCCCGCCGAGGCATTGGCGCATGCCAGGGCCCGCAGGTCGGCGTCCTCGGGCGCGATGTCGTAGTAGATGTCGAGCGCGGCGATCGCCGAGACGTGGCGGCCGTCGGCGGCGGCGTACGCGTAGGCGAGCTGGGCGCCATGCGAGAATCCGCCGAGCACGATCCGGCCAGCATCTCCGTCGGTGAGGCCCCGCGTCGCCCGTGCGAAGGCGAGCGCGACGGAGACGTCCCCGAGTTCCTGGGTGACCCCCATCTCGCCCAGGTCCGAGATGTCACCGTCGGCCCCGGGGAGCGTCCAGCGCCGATCGACTCCCCAGGTGTCGATGCCACGGGCCACCAGGTACGGGGCGAGCCCCGACGCGGACGACGCGGGATGGCCACGCGTCGGCACGAAGTTCGTGACGAAGTTGGCGAAGTCGCCGTGAAGCAACATGACCGCGTGCGCGGTCCGGCGCGGCCTCCACGGCGCGAGTTCGCGGACGACGCGATGGATGCGCACGCGTGCATTGGGCGTGGAACCGACACGAATATCGAATTGATAGTGATAGATGTCCGCGGTGACATGCTCGCGCACCACCGCGAACGGTGAACCCACGGAGGCGACCTGCTCGGCTTCGGCGAACGTGGGAGGGGATGCGGCCACGGACGCGGTCGCGGAGAGAACGACGATCATGAAGCCAAGACGAGACATGAGAGAATCTCCGGGAACACCCGAGAACAAGCGAAAGGGCGATCCGGAAGGATACCAGGAATCAATCCATCGAACCAAGCCCGAGAAGACAATTCATCGAGGCCACACTCCCAATGAAATACCTCGAGTTCATGAAGACCTGATCGATGCCATACAGGAAACGTCTGGCGCCCCTCGCGTGAGAGGGGAAGCGGCGTGGAGCGCGGCTACCGGGTGCTACCCGGAACCTCCGGCAGAAGAGGGATGCTCCGCGGGAAGCCGAAAAGTCAGCCCCGGAGCCGCACCGACAAGCAGGTCACGCAGCCCTCGAGCTTCTCGAACTCGCTGATGTCCACCGCCACCACACGCAGGCCACGGTCCTCGAAGAGCCGACGCGTCCGCGGCGCGCTGGTGGACATCAGCACGGTCTCGGTGCCTTTGTTCTGGCCGAGTAGAACCACGTGGGCGCCGGCTGCCTCCGGCACCGGAAGGAAGCGATCCCACGTGCCCGGCTCTTCGACGAGCGGTTCGTGGCCGATGACCGTGCCATCCGGCAGGGCGGTGACCGCCGACTTCAGGTGCAGCACCTTGGTGAGCGGGACCCCCACGACCTCCGCCCCGAGGGGTGCGAGGTGGGCGCGGAGTTGCTCGACGCCAGGAGGGTTCGTGCGGCCGCCCAGGCCGACCCACACGGCGCCGTCGTGCTTGAGGACGTCGCCACCATCGAGGGTACCGGGCGCCTCGATCCGGGCGATCCGGTAGCCGAGCCCCCGCAGCGCCGCCTCGGTGCCGGCTGTCTCCGGCTTGCGCTCGTCCGCCCCGGGACGGCTGATGACCGCCAGATCGCCATACACGACGACGGTATCCTCGACGAAGACCGAGTCCGGGCAATCGTCGGCCGGAGCCACCTCGATGGTCTCCCAGCCCTCGGCATGCAGGGCCGCGACGTAGGCCTCCCACTGCCGCCTCGCCAGCGCGAGGTCCACCGGCGTGCGCTCGATATGGGTGGTGATCCCGTCGGCCAGCCGCGGACTCGGCCGGCGAACCAGCGCCAGTTTCCTCATGCCCCCCATCCTGCATCGCGGCTCGAACTCCCTCAAGCGGCTGGGTAGGCATCCGAGTCCCTGCGCCAACCCCATCTCGCCCAGGTCCGAGACATCACCATCTGGCACGGGAAAGATCAGCGTCTATCGGCCCCCATGTGTCGATGCCACCAGCCACCAGATGAGGAAACCAGGGACCGAGCGATAGCGTGGCCGCGGCGGTGCGATGGCCAGCACCACCGCTCGTTCTTCTCTCTGCCCGAGACCGGCCTCCTCATCGAGGATCACGCGCTCATCGGAGATTCGTACACGGCCGCGCTCGTTGCTCGAGATGGGTCCATCGATTTTCTCTGCCTCCCGGATTGAGGGCCCTCGAGCGCACCGCGCTCTGGGTGTCCGAGGTCTGGACGCAGCCCGACCATGGCATCTGGGAGATGCGGGGTCCGAAGCGTTCGTTCACCGCGTCCAAGGTGTCGGCAGCCATCTCGCGCTCGTGAACACCGCCTATAGCCTCTTCGAGGAGCGCAAGCCCCCGCGGCAAGCGGAGGCCGAGGCCTGGTCCTGAAGGGCGCGGAGCGGGATGGCGGGTGAACAGTGACGCGGGACTCGAGTGCCGCACGCGCGAGCCCTGCTTGCCGGTGCGCCGTCCCCCCCCTAGTTTGCCCTTGAGGTGGGGGGGGTGGGCTCCATGAAATGGCCACGAGGGGTGACCACCGCGGCGGCGCGGTGGCTGGGACTGTTGACGTGGGTGCCATTCTCCGCGCAGGCGTCGGTCCTCGGCGGCGACGCGCTGGACACCCTGGCGGAAGTGCTCAGCTGGATCGTCATCATCGTCGCCCCGGTACTGTTGATCGCCGGGTTCTGGATGATCCACATCCTCCCCGAGAAGATCGCCGAGAAGCGGCATCACCCGCAGCTCGAGGCCATCAAGACCCTCTGCTTCCTGTCGCTGTTCTTCGGTGGGCTCTTGTGGCCCCTGGCGTGGCTCTGGGCCTACTCCAAGCCGATCCTGTACAAGCTGGCGTATGGCGAGGATCGGGTCCGCCCCGAGCCCCGCGCCGAGCTCGCCGAGGCCGGCGTGGAAGCGCCGCCCACGGCCCACCCCGAGCCGCCCACCCAGGGGCCTGCCGCCGACGGGCGGGGGGAGCCGCACTGATGGAACTGATACTGCTCCTCATCTACTCGCTCGTCGTCTGGCTGGTCTTCTTCAAGCTCAAGCTCCTGCCGTGGAACTTCGTCTCCCAGGTGATCGTCATCACCCTTCCCGTGATTGGGATCGCGGTGTTGATCCTGCTCGCCAACGTCTACGCGCCGTCTTCGTCGGACGTGCGGGTGATGAACTACGTCGTGCAGATCGTGCCGCGCGTCTCCGGACGCGTCATCGAGGTGCCGGTCGAGCCCAACAGCGTGGTGAAGAAGGGGGATGTGCTCTTCCGCATCGATCCCACGTCCGCGCGGCTCGAGGTCGACGGGATGAGGGCCAAGGTGAAGGAATTGGAGGCGAGGGTCGCTGGCGCCCGAGCCAATGAGCGGCAGTTGGGTCTGGAGCGCAAGACGGCCCAGGGGCGGAGGGCGGCCATCGCGGCCCGGCTCGAGCTCGCCCGGCGGCGCGTCCGGCAACACCAGACGCTCGCGTCCAGCGGGGCCGGCAATCAGTTCGATCTGCAGCAGATGGAGGCGGAAGCCAAGAACCTCGAGGGCGAGCTGAGCGCGGCGGCTGCCTCCGTGGGACAGGCCACGCAGAAGCTCGAGGCACGGACGGACGACGGTACACTCGTCGAGCTCGCCGCGGCCAAGGCCGCGCTGGACCACGCGCGCGCCGCCCTGGCCGATGCCGAGTGGCGCCTCAAGGAAACCGTGACGTATGCGCCCGCCGACGGGACCGTGGTGAACCTCCAGCTTCGCGCTGGCTCCTACGCGGCGGCCCTTCCCATCTCCCCCGTGATGGGCTTCGTGGAGAACGAGCAGTACCTGGTCGCGCTCTTCAATCAGAACGAGCTGCACAAGGTGCAACCTGGTGACGAAGCGGAGGTCACGCTCCTGGCGTTTCCCAACCGGGTCATCAAGTGCCGTGTCGAGTCCGTGGTCTGGGCGACAGGACAGGGGCAGCTTCCCTTATCGGGAACGATCCCCGAGACGGGGGCTCAATCCCAGGCTCCCGGGCGCTATGCCGTCAAGCTCAGGGTCGACGAGAAGGAGGGCTCCGTCCTCCTGCCCGCGGGAGCGCGCGGAAACGCCGCCATCTACACCCACGGGCTTCACCCGGTCCACATCCTGCGCAAGGTGATTCTCCGGGTGGGAACCAAGGTGGATTGGTTGATTCTCAAGCTGCACTGAGCAAGGGAGGGAACATGCTCGATCGCGAGCGGCGGGTGTGGCTCCGGGTCGGGGCGATGCTCCTGGTGGGCTGCGGTGTCTCGGCGTGCCCCACTCACGCCCCACCACGGGGCCAGGCGGTCCGCCAGAAGGCCCTCGTGCATACGTCGCTCGCCACCGCCTGGACATCCCCGGGCGGGCTGGAGGGAGACATTCAGGACGGGTGGCTGGCGACGTTCGCGGACGAGCAACTCCAATCCCTGGTCACCGAGGCGCTCCACCACGATCCGGACCTCCGCGCCGCCGCGGCGCGGGTGGAGCAGGCGGCGGGCTACCTGGGGGTTGCCCGCGCGGCGCTGTTTCCTTCCCTCGACGTCCAGGGAAAGGAGTCGCTCGGGCTCGGCCAGGGCCTGACCGGCGTGCTCCGTGGCATCGACATCTCCGCCGGATGGGAGATCGATCTGTGGGGGAAGCTCAGGTATCGATGGAACGCGGCCGGCGAATCGATGGCCGCGGCCGAAGCCGAGCTCGAGTTCGCCCGGCAGTCCATGGCGGCGACCCTGGCCAAGGGTTGGTTCCTGGCCACGGAGGCCCACCTCCTGAGGGGGATCGCGACCCAGAGGGTCTCGATGGGCGAGGAGCTCGTTCGACTCACGACCACGCGCTGGCAGGTCGGAGCGGCCAGTGAGCAGGAGGTGGCGCTGGCGCAGGCGAGCGTGGAGTCGTATCGAGACACCTTGAAGCAGGCCGAGCTGGCCCGCGTGCGGGCGGTACGCGCGGTGGAGCTCCTCGTCGGGCGTTATCCGGCGGGGGCGCTCGCCCCCAGGGAAGACCTGGTCGAGCTTCCGGGGGCGGTCCCCGCCGGGATTCCCGCCTCGGTGCTCGAGCGGCGGCCGGACCTGCTCGCCGCCGAACGGCGCGTGGCCGCCGCGTTCGACCGGATGCAAGAGGCCAAGGCAGCGCGGCTCCCCTCGCTGCGCCTCACGGGCGCCGTGGGCTTCGTCGACAGCGACGTGGTGGTGTTGAGGGAGACGCTCACCAATCCCGCCGGAGGCCTCGCGGCGGGGCTGTTGGCGCCGATCTTCCATGGAGGAGCCCTCGCGGCGCAGGTGCGCATCCGGACGGCGGAACAGGAGGAGGCCCTCGCCGCGTACGCGGCCGCGGCCTTGCGCGCCACGAACGAGGTGGAGAACGCGCTGACGAGCTCGATGATCCTCCGCGAGCGCCGCCAACTCCTGGAGAAGGCGCTCGCCGGACACGAGCGTGCGCTCGAGCTCCTGACCATCGACTACGACGTTGGGAAGATCGATCTCCGGACATTGCTCCAGCAGAACCTGCTCACGGATGCAGCGAGGATTTCGCTCTTGCGCGTCCGGAGCGAGCAACTGCTTCAGCGAATCAATCTCCATCTGGCGCTGGGGGGCGGCTTCCTGACTCCGGCGGAGGCGAAGCCTGGTGGGCAGCAACCGATCGGGAGCCCCACCCCGGGGAGGTAGGCCCGTCCTTGCCGGGCCCCCGCCGCGCCGTCTGCCCATGGCACTTGTGAGCCACCACCCCACGCCCCAGTTTTGCGGCATCCCTGTGGAGGAGGTTCTGAAGACATGAGAATGCGTCGATGGTTGTGGAGCGCGGGGCTGCTGGCGGTCATGGGCATGAACGTTGGCTGTGCCCACAACGAGGAAAAACAGGCACGCCACCAGACCGAGAAGGTGGGTGAGGCCGTCGCGGAAAAGGTCCGCTTCACGGACCAGCTCGTCCTGTTGAATCAGGGGCAGATCACGCTGGGCCAGCTCGCCATGCGCAAGTCCAACAACCCCGAGGTGAGGCGCTTCGCACAGGATCTGATCCGGGACCATCAGCGAAACCAAGCCGACCTGGAGGCACTGGCCCGGACCAAGGCCTTGTCGTTGGCCGTGCTGGACCTGGGCTGGGAACAGCGGGGGGTCGGTGGCGCGGGCTACGAGGGCGCGCAGAAGGGCGTCGAGAAGGGTGGCCGGCACTACGACAAGAAGCTCGACAAGCAGGTGGACCAGTTCATCGACAAGCGCGACCAGCTGGCGGTCCTGAGCAGCAGAGAGTTCGACAGGGCCTTCCTGGACGAGGTGCGCGAGGAGCAGAAGCAAGGCGGGAAACTCGTCGACGAGGGCCTGGACAAATACCGCGATGACGCGGCGATGGCCGTGTTCCTCTCGAGGACCGCGCCGGTGCTCAACAGCCACGAGCAGCGGGCCGAGTCGCTCCAGGGCATCATGAGGGAATGAGCGCCCGTGGGGATGAACGTGGGAGCGGCGCCCGCCCCTCGCGGCTGGCGGGCGCCTTCCGTGAGACCGCGGCCCACCGGGCTCCGGGGCGAGCACCCGCGGAGTCGGCTCTGGGCACGCAACAGCGTGTGGCTGCTGCCCGCCTTGGGAGCGGTGCTGGGAGCCGGGCTGGCCGGGTTCTTCGTGGCCAACCCCCTCGACACCAACCACTGGCTGCTGCGAGGCCTGGCCTGGCGCACCTCCGTCCAGCAAGCACGGACGGGCCTTGGTTCGGTGTTGGGGGTGGTGCTCACCATCCTGAGCATCGCCCTGTCGCTGTCGCTGTTGGTGCTGCAGAACATCGCCAGCCAGTACTCCCCGCGCCTGCTGCGCCTCTTCATGCACAGCCTGGGCTTCCGCATCCTCATCCCCACATTCGTGGCCACGGTTGTCTACTGCCTGGCCGGCATGTACGCGTTCGGCTTCGTGGAAGACCATGGCGTGGCGCCTCGTCCGGCGCTCTCCATCGCCATGCTGCTGCTCGTCTGCTGCGGCATGGCCCTGATCTTCCAGACGACGTCCACGCTCGCCCTGGTGCGCGCCGAGCAGATCGTCCGCCAGACGAAGGCGTACTCCCTGAAGGTGGCGCACAAGCTGGACCGGCGGCGCCGCCTGGACGTGGAGCAGCCCCTCTCCGCCCCAGCCCACTCCGGCACGTGGCGGCCCGTGTCCTCTCCTTCCTCCGGCTTCGTGGTGGACATCGACGCGCGGGCACTGCTGCGGCTGGCCGAGGCCCGCGGGCTCGTCATCCACGTGGACGTGGTCATCGGCGAGCCCGTGGTGCGGGGCGGGCGGCTCGGCCGGGTGATCTCGGAGAGGGGGCCCCTCACGGAGGACCCGCCCATGGAGCGAGCCGTGGAGCGCACCGTGCTCATCGGCCCCTGGCGCGAGCCGGACAGGGACCTGGCGCTCGGAGTGCGGCAGCTCGTGGACGTGGCCATCAAGGCGCTCTCGCCGGGCATCAACGATCCGTCCACGGCGGTGGAGTCCCTGGACCAGCTCACCGTCCTGCTGTGCGAGCTGTGCGCGCTGCGGCAGGGACCCCGCGTCCTGGCGGACCCGGAGGGCCGCCCGCGCGTCTTCCTCCCCGCGCTGGAGCTGGGGGACTACCTCCTGCTGGCCACCGAGCA
Organism: Cystobacter fuscus DSM 2262; assembly: GCF_000335475.2. Lineage (NCBI taxonomy): Bacteria > Pseudomonadati > Myxococcota > Myxococcia > Myxococcales > Archangiaceae > Cystobacter > Cystobacter fuscus. Next base: position 264,620 of record NZ_ANAH02000001.1, read on the forward strand.
GATCAGCCGCTACGGCGCCGGAGAGTCGGCCGTGGTGCTGCGGTTGCTACGATTGGCCGGAGAGGTGGGGCTGAGAGCCAGGCGGGAGCAGGACCAGCGGGCCACCCGCGAGGTGCTCCATCAGGTGCGCGCGGACGCCGAGTCGGCCCTGGGCGGCTCCTCGCGCCTGCCGCTGCTGCGGCGCTACGCCGAGGAGGTGGAACGGGCCCTGGAGCACACCGAGCCCTTGCCGCCCCTGCCCGCGCTCGGCTTCTGAGCGGCCCGAGCCGCCGCCCGCCATCGGCTCAGCGCGCCCTCGCGAGGAACACGCCGAGCAGGAGCACGCCTCCCGTTCCCGCCGCGAGGACCCAGGGCTCGCGCAGGCGCTCCGCCAATGGGGCCAGGAGGCCGTGCGACACCTCCCGGCTCGCCCGATGGAGCACGCTCTCTCCCGCGAGGGATGCTTCCAGCGCGCGCACCTGGCGGACCAGTTCCTCGGAGGCACCTCGCACGCACGCCGCGGCGGCCTGCTCCGTCACCTCCACCGTGGCGCGGCGCACGGCTCCCTCCGCCGCGCCCCGCCGGGCCTTCAGCTCCGTGTCGAGCTGCTCGACGAGCGCGTGAACGAAGCTCCGCCCCGCGCGCTCGAGAAAGGAGGAGAAGACCTCGGTCTTCTCATCCATCGTCGAGCCGACTCCCTCGACGAAGCCGCGTCCCACCTGGGATGCGAGCCCGGCCACCTCCGGCGCCAGTTGGGGCATGCAGACATGGAGCTGCTCCAGCGCTCCTTCGACCGCTCCAGTGGCCATCATCCGGGCCCGGTCTCCAGGCCTGCGGATTTCCAGCTGGCGGCTCGCGGCCACCTCCGCCGAGCGCTCCAGCCACTGGTTCACACGATCGAGCAACTCCTGGGAGAGCGCGGTCCAGCCAGGCGTCGAGCGCCGGAACTCCCCGAGCGCGCCCTGAACCACCTCCTCGGCGATGACGCGCGCCCTGGCTCCCGGTTGCCAGGCTGGGCGCTCGGCCGCCTCGTGCGCCATGCGTCCGAGAATCGCCAACACATCCCGCAGGAGGTCCTGGAACTGTCCGTCGAGCTCCGGAAGTCCGGCCCGCAACTCCTCGGTGGCACCGCGCACGGCGCCGCTGGCGATCCCCTCGGTCGCGAGACGCCCGGCGGAGAGGGTGAGTTGCCGCAACAGTTCCCCCGGAGACAGGCGCGACTCCTTGCTCATCACTCGCTCCCATCCAGCCCTCGAGACACCCGGGCCCACGTCCCTCCCCGAGGAGACGGTGGGCATCTCACGCTCTGGTGGACAGTGCGCGGCCCCGGGCGTGCCCAGGGGTCCCCCTCTCGCCGCCTCGCTCTCTTCAATGATGGGGCTCGGCCGGGTGCTCGCCCATGGACGGCGCCGGACCCGGCACGGCGGGCTCGCCCGGGGCACTCCGCTCCCTCGACGACCCAACGCCCCCCCGTGAACGGTCCCAGGGCAGACCCTCGCCCTGGCGCCAGGCCCGTGCCAGCAGCGCCGTGACCAGAAGCAGGCCCAACAGGAACAACACCAGCAGTCCCAACAGCCAGAGGAAGACGTGATTCACCAGGCCCGTGGCTCGGTCGAAGGCGTGGTCCACCCAGCCCCGGGCCAGGGGCTCCAGCTGCGCCAACGTCTCCACGCGCTCGACGTGGAGCGAGTCCAACACGGCCACGCGCTCGCCCCGGACACCGTCCAGCACCGCCCGCCGCTCGGAGGAGAGGAAGTCCTGCAGCGACTGGCGCTCACCCGCCACCCACCGGGGGGTCCTGTCGGCCAGCGCCCCCACGCGCACGAGCACATCCACCGCACGCTCCAGCTCGTGCACGGCCGAGACCAGGGCCGGTGCCTCCAAGACTTCCTGGGTGGCGAGCTCCGCCTGCCAGCGGACCTGCCGCGGTAGGGTGCCGACGTAGAGGTCCACCCGTTGAACCAGGTCCTGCGTGTCCTGGAGGGCGGCGGCCGTCGCCCCCAGCAGGCCCACCCCGGAGCGGTCCGTGAATTCGGCCAGCAGGGGCACGGTGGACTCGCGCGAGACGAGCGTTCCGGTCAACGGGTGCTCGGCGGCCCACGCATGGACGAGCGCCCGCAGGTTGGACACGTCCTGACGGCCCGACAGCTCCCGCCAGAGCAGCTCCACCTCCGACTCCAGCTCCTCGAACGAACGCTGGAGGGTGTCCACGACCTCTGGTGGAGCCCGCATCGGGAGCGACTGCTCGAGCTGCGCCAGCAAGGCCCAGCCGTCGATCAGCGCCGCCACCGGATCCGGCTGGAGGAGCGCCGACTGCATGACGGGCACCGCGTTGCTCTTGAAGCGAAGCAGCGCCTCGCGAGTCCCAGCCGAGTGGGAGCGCTCGGCGGCCACGTCCGCGGTGGCCTCGAGGACGCCCGGGAAGCGGCGCGCCATGTCGCCAACGCGGATGCGCAGCTCGCCCACCGACAGCTTCGATCTGCCCACGCGCTCGAACAGGGGCGAGCGCGGCTTCAACGCGGCACAGGCCGGCATCAGCACCAAGAACAGGACCGGGAACAGGAGCCGCGGGAGTGTGCGCATGGGGAGGACCGACTCCGCAACCTGCACACGCCCTCCCGCTCCGCCGAGTCGACCCACGGTGGGAGGCCGCGTTCCGCGCTGGACGTCTGGCGGCCCTCACGTCAATGGCGCTCAGCAGCGGGAGCAGGGTGAGTCAGGGAGCGGGCGACGGCGGCGTGCCCGCGTCGGGGGGAGCGGGCCGCTTCACCTCGACCCGGTCCTCCAGGGGCACGCGGCCCACGGACTGGCGGAACAACTCCCAGAGCGCCTGGCGGTGGCCCTCGGGCGTGGTGGACCCCTTCAGCAACAGCCCCGCACCGCGGTAGCTCGCCTCGAGGCCCAGGGCCTTGAGCGCGGGGGACAGGCTCGCGAGCTGCTCCTGCAACAGCGCCAACTCGAAGGTCAGGTCCAACTCGCGTGCCAGGTACGCGTCCGTCTTCAACACCGCGCGCAGCGCCTCGCGGCAGCGCGCGTCCTTCACCTCCGCCGTCAACGAGCGCTCGGCGCCCTCGGTCGCCTTCAGGCCCGGGCAGGCCTTGCGCGCCGCATCCAGGGGCGCCGCGACGGGCTCGGCCTCCACCGGCTTGCCCGGCGCGCCCACTACCAGCCGCCACACGGCGAACTTCCCCCCCGCGTACAACAGCAGCAGCGTGCGCCCGGGCTTCACCCCGGTGAGCATCAGCTCCTTGCTCTCCTGGAAGATCTCCGCCGTGGCGATGGACGGGTCCTCCACCTCCACCCAGTCCACCACCGTCAGCTTGTGGAAGCGCTCCTTGCCCGCCTCCAGGTTCATCGCCAGATCCACCGGCCAGGCCCGCACGGAGGGAGCGGCCAGCAGCACGAGCAGGGTGGCCAGGGGCACGAGGAGGGTAAAGCGGCTCACTGGTGGACGCATGGACGGGGCGCCTTGGCGGAAAGGGTGCATGGTCTCTTACCACGGGCTAATAAGGGGCTACCTATGCCTACCTGGGTCCTCTGGACCGCCTGCCTGGCCCTCGTCTTCCTCCGGGGCTTCATCGCCGCCGCCGAGTCCGCCCTCTATGGGACGTCCGATCTCAAGGCGCAGGAGTTGGCGACCTCCCACCCGAGTGCCGGCGGACGGATCCTGCGCCACAAGACCGAGCGCGAGTCCACCGCCACGGCGCTGCGCGTGGGCATGGTGCTCAGCGGCTTCCTGGCCGCGGCCATCGGCTCCTTCGTGCCGCCGCAGATGCTCAACTTCACCCGGCTGGGGGAATCGCCCTGGCTGAACGTGGCCACGGTGCTCGCCGGGGCCCTGCTCGTGGGCCTGCTGGCCACGCTCGTCGAGGTGACGATGCGCGGCCTGGCCAACGCCGGTCCCGAGCGCTGGGCGCTGCGCCTGTCGTGGCTCGTGTCGCTGCTCGTGGTGCTCTTCTACCCGCCCATGCGCCTGCTCATGGCGCCCATCAACCTGGTGGCCCGCGGCTTCGGCCGCACCCTGCGCTTCGAGCCTCCGCCCCCGCCACTGGAGGAGCTGGAGAAGCTGCTCGCCGCCCAGGCCGCCAAGGAGGAGGTGGATCAGAGCGCCCCCCAGCTCATCCGCTCCATCTTCGAGCTGTCCGACAAACGCTGCCGGGACGTCATGGTGCCGCGCACCGAGGTGGTGTGCGTGGACCTGTCCACCCCGTCCGTCGAGGTGCTGCGGCTGCTGGCCGAGGAGAACCACTCGCGCATTCCCGTCTACCGGGACGACGTGGACCACATCATGGGCGTGCTGCACGCGCGCGACCTGATTCCGCTGTTGCAGCACCCCGAGCTCATCGTGTTGCAGGACACCATCCGTCCCGCCAACTTCGTGCCCTGGCTCAAGCCCATCGGCGACCTGCTGCGCGAGATGCAGCGGCAGAAGATCCACATGGCCATCGTCGTGGACGAGTACGGCGGCTTCATGGGCATCGTGACGCTGGAGGACATCCTCCGGGAGATCGTCGGCGACATCGGCGACGAGTTCGAGGTGGAGGAGAAGCAGGTGGAGAAGCTGGCCGACGGTGCCTTCCTGGTGGACGCCGCGATGGAGGTGGACGGCTTCACCCAGGCCTTCGGCTTCCCGCTGCCCGAGGGCGACTTCGACACCCTGGGCGGCTTCCTGTCCTCGCTGGCCGGGCACCTGCCGGACGTGGGCGAGCGCTTCACCTACGACGGCTGGGCCTTCACGGTGCAGGCGAAGGAGGGCGCGCGAATTGATCGGATACGGATGGTGAAGCTCAAGCAGCCCGTCAAGGAGGCCACGCACCGGGAAACGCCGGGAGAGCCGCCCGCGGGCGAGCCGCCGGGCCCGAGGGAGTCCGCATCCGCCAACCACAAGGGCTGAGCGCGGGCGCGCCTCAGTCCGGCTCGAGGTGCAGGGGCCGGAAGTGCGCGAGCCGCAGGTAGCGCTCGGCGCGGAAGGGCAGCAGGCGGAGGCGCTCGCCGAAGGCCAGGGCCACCGTGCCGCTCACCTCCACCCGCCACGCGCGCGTGCGCCCCTCGGCCGGCGTGGGCTCGCACCGCAGCGGAAAGGACACCGTGAGCGTGCGCCGCGCGTCCGAGGCCAGGGGCCCCTGGACACCGCGCGTGCCCACCGCGTAGCGCTGCCCGTCCAGCGTCAGCGCATAGTCCACCCCGGTGAGCTCCGCGTCCCAGAAGGTGGGGTTGCCCACGTCCAGGGTCACCGAGAGCTCCCCCGCGCCCGAGGGCGTGAAGGACAGGCCCAGGTCCTCCACCCGCACCGCCTCGTCCAGGGCGTCCGGGCGCAGCGTCATCCCGGCGCACCCGGCCACACCCGGCAAGAGGAGCAGGAAGGCGCGCCGGTGCATCAACCCCCCAGCAGTGGCTTGAGGGCCTCCACCGTGAGCGGCCACCCGGTGCGGCGTGACAGCGCCTCCAGCGCGCGGATGAACTCCGCGGCCGACTGGAAACGGCGGGCCTTGTCCGCGAAGAGCGCCTTGCGCACCACCTGCTCCGCGTAGTCCGGCAGCCCCGGCACGAGCGTGGACAGCAGCGGCGCGCGCGCATCGCGCACCCGGTGCATCAGCTCCGCCTCCCCCTCCCCGGTGTACAGGCGCCGGCACGTGAGCAGCTCCCAGAGGATGATGCCCACCGAGAACAGATCGCTGCGTGTGTCCACCGGCTGGCTCAGCACCTGCTCCGGGCTCATGTAGGGCAGCGTGCCGCGCAGCGCGCCCGTGTCTCCCCGCACACCGCCCTCCACGTCCGCCACCCCGAAGTCGGTGAGCTTCACCTCGCCCGTCACGCTCAAGAGGATGTTGGCCGGGTTGACGTCGCGGTGGACGATGGTGGCCCCGCCCTCGCCCGCCTTGGCGCGGTGGATGTAGTCCAGCGCCTTGAGCACGCACCAGGCGATGTAACAGGCCGCTTCCGGCGGCATCGCGGCGCCGGCCTTCATCAACAACTCCTGCATGAAGCCCAGCGTGCGCCCCGCCACCAGCTCCTGCACCATCAGGTAGTCCGGCCCCGCCTTGAAGAGCCGGAAGGTGCGCACGATGTTGGTGTGGCGCAGGCGCACGGTGAGCTTCGCCTCGTCGACGAAGGCCTTCACGAAGGCGCCATCGTTGCGGTACGCGGGCAACAGCCGCTTGAGCACCACCTCGTCGGGCTCACCCGGCGAGCGCTGCGTCGTGGGCTTGGCCCGTGCTTGATACACTTCCGCCATCCCGCCTACCGCGAGACGGCCGATGACCTCGTAACCACCCAGGTCCAGTTGTGACGCCACAAGGGCCACCCTATCGCGCTTCGCTTGAAACCCCCACTATTCCGCCAGCAGGGAAGCGAAGAGGCGCTCGTACATCCGGGCCGACGCGCCCCAGGAGAAGTCCTGCACCATGCCGCGGCGTTGGAAGGCGCGCAGACGCTCGGGGTCGGCGTACAGGGCTCGCGCCCGCCCCAGGGCCCAGAGCAGCGCCTCCGGCACGAAGTCATTGAAGACGATGCCGGTGCCGTCGTCGCTCCCATCCACCGTGTCCGCGAGCCCACCTGTGGCCCGGACGATGGGCACGGTGCCATAGCGCAGCGAATACATCTGGTTGAGGCCGCACGGCTCGTAGCGGCTGGGCATGATGAAGAAGTCCGAGCCCGCCTCCAGCAGGTGCGACAGGGCCGGATCGAAGCCGATGAAGGCCCCCACCTTGTCGGGGAAGCGCCGCTGCAACGCGCGCAGCCCTTCCTCGTAACTCCACTCCCCATTGCCCACCGCGACGAAGCGGATGTCCTCCTGGAGCGCCGTGGGCAGCACCTCCAGCAGCAGGTCCACCCCCTTCTGCCAGGCCAGCCGCGACACGATGCCGAACACCGGCGCGCCCGTGTCCTCCAGGCCGAAGCGGCGCAGCAGCTCGCGCCGGCACGCGGCCTTGCCCGTCAGGTCCTCCACGCCATAGCGCGCCGGCAGGTGGCGATCCGTCTCCGGGTTCCACTCGTCCACGTCCACGCCGTTGAGGATGCCGGTGAGCACCCCCTGGCGATGACGCAACAACCCATCCAGGTTGGCTCCCGCCTCGGGCCACTGAATCTCCCGCGCGTACGTGGGCGACACCGTGGTGAGCGCATCCGCGAACTGCAGGCCGCCCTTGAGGAAGTTCACCCCGTCGTAGAACTCGAGCCCCCGCTCGGCGGTGAAGAGCTCCCAGGGCAGGCCCAGCTCGTCCATGACGTGTTTGCCGAACTGCCCCTGGTAGGCGAGGTTGTGGATGGTGAGCACGCTCTTGGCCCGCCCGAGCTCCGTCTCCTGGAAGCCGCGCCGCAGCGCCACCGGCAACAGGCCCGTCTGCCAGTCATTGACGTGGATGATGTCCGGAATGAAGCCCAGACGCTGGGCGGCCTGGAGCGCGCCCAGGCAGAGATAGGCGAAGCGGCGGGGGTTGTCCCCGTACTCGCCCCCGGAGTCGCCGTAGAGGCCCGGGCGCTGGAAGTAGTGCTCATGCTCCAGGAAGAGCAGCTCCAGGCGGGGCGCCAGTTGCAGCGAGAGCAGCGGGCCGCGCTCGGTGCCGAAGGGAAAGCGCAGCTCCACCGTGTGCCCGGTGGGCGTGAGGCGGGCGTCCTGGACGGAGGAATAGCGCGGGGAGACGACCTTCACTTCATGGCCGAGTGCGGCGAGCGCGGCGGGCAGCGCGCCCGACACATCCCCGAGGCCACCCGTCTTGGAGAAGGGCGTGACCTCGGACGCCACGTAGAGAATCTTCATGGAACGAAACGATGACGTGAGAAATGGGTGAGTCAACACCCACGAGAGGACTCGCACCCGGAGAGTGGATTGGTATGGTGGCGGCGTGGAGCCACCCGAAAATCCCTTTGAGCGATTCGCCGCCATCTTCGCCGAGGCGCGGCGCGTCATCCCCGTGGACCCCAACGCCATGAACGTGGCGTCCGTGGGGCCCGATGGCCGGCCGTCCTCGCGCGTGGTGCTGATGAAGGACTTCGACGAGCGCGGCTTCACCTTCTTCACCAACCTGACCAGCCGCAAGGGCCGCGAGCTGCTCCAGCACCCCTGGGCGGCGCTCTGCTTCCACTGGCCGCCGCTCGAGCAGCAGATCCGCATCGAGGGCCGCGTGGAGCGCGTGTCCGACGCGGAGGCGGACGCCTACTTCCAGAGCCGGCCTCGCGGCAGCCAGTTGGGCGCGTGGGCGAGCCTGCAGAGCCAGCTCCTGCCCTCGCGTGAGCTGCTGGAGCAGCGCCTGGCGGACGTCACGCGCCAGTACGAAGGGCAGCCCGTGCCCCGTCCCCCTCACTGGTCGGGCCTGAGGGTGGTGCCGGATCGCATCGAGTTCTGGCACGCCCGCCCGAGCCGGCTGCATGACCGGTGCGTCTACCTGCGCGAGGGCGAGGGCTGGAGGACGGAGATGCTCTACCCTTGAGCGGGCAGTGAGCAGGGGAATCACGGAGAGTGCGAGCGGACATGCGCGTCATCATCGTTGGAGGTGGAATCAGTGGCCTGGTGCTCGCGCAGGGGCTGCGCGCGAGGGGCACGGAGGTGACGCTGCTGGAGGCGGGAGCGCAGCCCGGCGGCAACATCCAGACGCACCGCCGGGACGGCTTCGTCACCGAGGCGGGCCCCAACAGCTTCCTGGACCGGGAGCCCAGCTTGCGCGCGTTGGCGGCCCGGCTGGGCATCGAGGATCGCATCCGGACGGCGGATCCCTCGGCGAAGCGCCGCTACCTCTACAGCGGGGGCAAGCTGCGCGCCCTGCCCCAGTCCCCGCCCGCCCTGCTCAAGTCGGACCTCCTGCCCTGGACGGCGAAGCTGCGGATGCTGGGTGAGCCCCTCACCCGCCGGGGCCCCACGGGCGACGAGTCCCTGGCGGACTTCGGGCGCCGGCACGTGGGCAGCGCGGCGACCGAGGTGCTGGTGGACGCGATGCAGACGGGCATCTACGCGGGCGACATGGAAGCGCTGAGCGTGGGCGCCGTCTTCCCCAAGGTGGCACAACTGGAGAAGCAGCACCGCAGCCTGCTGCTGGGCATGGTGCGCGAGCGCAAGGCGGAGCGCGCGGCGCCGCCCCCCGCGGGCACTCCGGCCACCACGGGCGCGGTCGCCTCGTTCGACGGGGGCCTCGGGGTGCTGGTGAAGGCGCTGGCCGGGGCGCTCGGACCGGCCCTGCGGCTGGAGGCGCGCGTGGTGGGACTGCGGCGCGAGGCGGCGGGCTGGCGGGTGGCGGTGGAGGAGCGGGGACAACGCACGGAGCTGGAAGCGGACCGGGTGGTGCTGGCGGTGCCCGCGTTCACGGCGGCGGAGCTGCTGCGACCCCTGGACGCGACGCTCGCGACTCAGTTGGACGGCATCACCTACGCGCCCATCGCCGTGGTGCACCTGGGCTTCGCGCCGGGGGCCGTGCCACCACCGGACGGCTTCGGCTTCCTGGTGCCCGCGGTGGAGAAGCGGCGGGTGCTCGGTGTCATCCACGTCTCGTCGACCTTCCCCTGGCGCACCGAGGGGGGCCGCGTCCTCTACACGTGCCTCATCGGCGGGGCGCGGCGGCCGGACCTGGTGGAGCTGGACGAGGCGGCGCTGGTGACGCTCGCGCGCGAGGAGCTGCGGCTCATGGCGGGCGTGACGGCCGAGCCCGTGCTCACGGAAACCATCCGCTGGAAGCGAGGCATCCCCCAGTACAACCTGGGCCACCTGGGGCGCCTGGCGGCCATCGACGAGGGGGTGACGCGCCTGCCCGGGTTGTTCCTCACCGGCAACGCCTACCGGGGCGTGGGACTCACCGACTGCGTGCGCGAGGCCACCGGACTGGTGGACGCGCTGGCCCGCTGAGCCGCGGCGGCGCTCCCATGCAAGACTCCATCGTCCGCGCCACGCTCCGGGCGCTGCTCGTGCCCCGGCGGCTGTTGCCCATCCTCCTGGTGAGCGTGCCGCTGGTGGCCGCCCAGGTGCGCTTCAGCAACGAGGAGCCCATGGCCGGGCCGCTCGGGCTGCTCTTGTGCGTGCTCTGCGTGAGCGTGGCCCCGGTGTCCTACCGCGTCCTCTTCCCCGAGGGGCTCGACCTGAGCCACGGCGGCATCCGCCTGCTGCTCTACGCCACCGTGGGACTGGGCGTCGTGCTGTCCGCGGGCGTCGTGCTGCCCAAGCTGCTGCGGCTCGGGCCCACCTTCCTCACCGACCGCTACAGCCTCGCCGTCAGCATGGGCCTGTTCCTCGTGGGCGGCTGGGGGCTGGGGCGCGACATCGGCTTCGAGGAGAGCCTCGCCCACGAGCGCGCCCGCGCCGAGCGGCTCGCCCTGGAGGCCGAGCAGGCACAACTGCTCGCCCTGCGCAGCCACCTGGATCCGCACTTCCTCTTCAACACCCTCAACGCCATCGCCGAGTGGTGCCGGACGGACGGCGCCGTGGCCGAGGCCGCCGTGCTGCGGCTGTCCGCCATGCTGCGCAGCGTGCTCGCCGGGGTGCGCGCCGCCACCTGGCCCCTGGCGCAGGAACTGGAGCTGGTGCGCACCCTCTTCGAGCTGCACCTCTTGCGCGACCCGGACCTCTTCCAGTTCACCCAAGAGGTGGAGCCCGGCCTGGAGTCCTTTCCCGTGCCACCGCTCGTCCTCTTGCCGCTGGCGGAGAACGCGGTGAAGCACGGGCCCGCCGCCGGACACCGCGGCCCCATCCACCTCACCGTGCGCGCGCACGGGGACACGCTCGTCTTCACCCTGGAGAACCCCGGCGCCTCGCGCGGCCCCCGCGAGGGCAGCAGCGGCCTGCCCACGGTGGAACGCCGGCTCGCCCTCGCCTACGCGGGCGGCGCCCGCCTCACCCTGAGCAGCGAGAACGCACGCACCCGCGTCACCGTCACCCTGCCCCGCACGGGTCCCCCCACGGGGCTCACGACCTGAGATCGACATTGGAAGTACGATCGGCGCTCCGAGGAGCGTTTCCCCCATGCATCCGGATTTCGAGGTCGAGCTGCGGGTAGCCCTGGCCGAGGGCCTTGTCTCCGAGCAAGAGATGGACAGTCTGCGCGAGGAGGCTCGGCGCCTGGAGCGCGGTCCCCTGGCGCTGCTCCGTGAGCGAGGCCGTTTGTCCGAGGGGACGCTCATCTCGATGATGGCCCAGGTCCGGAGCGCCACGCCCCAGGTGGCCGACGCTCGAGACGAGAAGGCTGCCGAGACCCCGGCCTTCCCCGTCAGCGGTTGGGAGCGCTACCAATGCATGCGCTTCCTCGGCGAGGGGGGTATGGGGCGGGTCTTCCTCGCGCATGATCCACGGCTGAACCGGAACGTGGCCTTGAAGTTCGTTCGGGGTGACGATCCCGAACTCACCCGGCGCTTCCTCTCCGAAGCCAGGGCCCAGGCACGGGTGAACCACGAGCGGGTGTGCAAGGTCTACGAGGTGGGCGAGGTTCAAGGGCGCGTCTACATCGCGATGCAGTTCATCGAGGGGCGGACGCTGAGCGCGCTCGCCCGCGAGCTCTCCGTCGAACAGAAGGTGCTGGTGCTCCGGGAGGCCGCCGAGGGCGTGCACGAGGCGCACCGCGTGGGTCTCATCCACCGCGATCTCAAGCCCTCCAACATCATGGTGGAGCGCGCGGAGGACGGGATGCTGCGCCCCTACGTGATGGACTTCGGGCTGGCGCGAGACTGGAACGAGGGGGCCACCGTCACCGGCGCGGTCATGGGCACGCCCCAGTACATGTCGCCCGAGCAGGCGCGCGGCGAGGTCTCCCACCTGGATCGCCGCTCGGACGTCTACGGTCTGGGCGCCACCCTCTACAGCGTGTTGACGGGCCAGCCGCCCATCCCCGGCGGCAACGGCCTGGAGGTGCTCAACAACATCTTCACGGTGGAGCCACGCCCGCCGCGCGCGGTGGATCCGAACATCCCCGCGGACCTCGAGGCCATCGCGCTCAAGTGCCTCGAGAAGGAGCGCTCGGCCCGGTATGACTCGGCGCGCGCCCTGGCCGAGGAGCTCGGCCGCTTCCTGTCGGGCGAGCCGGTCCAGGCCCGCTCCCACGGGGCCGGGTACCGCCTGCGCAAGAAGCTCCGCAAGCACCGGCTCGTGGCGTCCGTGGCCGCGGTGGCGGCCGTGCTCGTGCTCCTGGCCCTGGGCCAGGTGGTGCTGGCCCGCCGCGAGACCGCCGTGCGCGAGCGCCTGGCCCGGCGATTCGCCGAGTCCGTGGAACGCATCGAAGCACTGGCGCGCTACTCGGACCTCTCCCACCTGCACGACACGCGCGCGGATCGGCGCGCCATCCGCGCGAGGATGGCGGCGCTCGAGGCGGAGATCCACGCCGCGGGCGAGCCCGCCGTGGGGCCCGGTCACTACGCGCTGGGGCGCGGCTATCTCGCGCTCGGAGACGAGACCAGGGCTCGCGAATCCCTCGAGTCCGCCTGGAAGCACGGCTTCCGCGAGCCCCGGGTGGCCTACGCGCTGGCCCTGGTGACGGGGCACCAGTACCAGGAGCAGCTGCTGGAAGCCGAGCGCCTCCGCGACACCGAGCGGCGGGAGGCTCGCAAGCGCGAGGTCGAGCGCCGCTACCGGGAGCCGGCGCTGGCCTATCTCCGTCAAAGTGAAGGTGCCGAGGTTCCCTCCGCCGCGTACGTGGCGGCGCTGCTCGCCTTCTACGAGAACCGGTGGGAAGAAGCCCTCTCCCAGCTGGACACGATCGGCACCGAGCTGTCCTGGTTCCATGAGGCTCCCACGCTGCGCGGAGACATCCTCCAGGCCCGCGCCATGCGGAGCTGGAACCGGGGCGAGCACGAGCGCGCGCTGGCGGACTTCGAGGCGGGCCGGAAGGCCTACGCCCAGGCGGCGGCGAGCGGCGAGAGCGTGGCCTCGATCCACACGGCCCAGGGAGAGCTGGAGTACGGCGCGCTGATCCTGGAACTCTACGGGAAGGGCGATGTCGCGCCCCGCTACACCCGAGCCCTCGAGGCCGTCTCCCGCGCGCTCGTGGCCATGCCGGAGCATTACGACGCCCGGGTGCTGGAGTCCCGCCTCCACCGGCGGCTCGCCGAGCATCGACGCAATCTGGGCGATTATTCGGAGACATTGCCAGAGAAGGCGGTGAGCGCCGCGCGGAGCGCGCTGGAACTCGAGCCCTCGCGTTCGAAGGCCCGGCTGGAATTGGGGCAGGGTTATTGGATCTGGGGCTACACCCGCCAGAGCCACTCCCTGGATCCGCGCGAGCAATTGCGCAAGGCGGTCGAGAGCTTCGAGAGCATCGCCCCGGAGGAAAGGGATTACGACTTCCACCTCAACCTGGGCATGGTCCACAAGACGTGGGCCGACTACGAGGAGCAGGTGGGCGCGGATCCGCTGCCCGGGTACGGCAAATCTATCGAGTCCTATCTCTCCGCCCTCCAAATGGACGGCCAGGTGCCGGAGGGTTGGATCAACCTGGGCATCGCGTACTACACCCGGGCCACCCACCCGCGGGCCCCGGCTCCGGACGGAGACCTCACCCAGGCACTGGCGGCGCTGGACAAGGCCCGGGCCCTCAACCCCGGGCACGTGGTGCCCTACTTCTACGCGGGACTGGCGCATGCGCTCGTGGCTCAGCGGCTGCGCGTGTCGGGAGGCGAGCCCGGTGCCTCACTGGAGCGCTCCGCGGAGATGTACCGCAAGGGGCTCGAGCTCAGCCCCGGCATTCCCCAGCTCCACAATGGCCTGTGTCTGACGTTGGTCCAACAGGCCCAGGCGGCCTGGGACCGCGGTGGGGATCCATTTCCCACGCTGGACCAGGCCCGGGAGGCCTGCGAGCAGTCCATGACCCTCGCGCCCGAAAGTGGCTACGGGCACATCAACCTCAGTGAGGTGCTCGCCCATCGAGCCCTGTACCAGCGCGCCCGGGGAGAGGATCCCAGCCCGAGCGTGCGCGCGGCCGACGAGGCCCTGCGACAGGCGCTCCAGTGGCTTCCGGAGAACGCGGGAGCCCTGGCCAACCGCGGCATGGTCCATGCCATCCTGGCCACGTTCGAGCTGGAGCACGGGCGCGATCCCCGCCCCAGCAGCACGCGGGCCGAGGCGGCGCTGCGGCGGGCCCTCGCTCACAATCCGACCCACGCCGAGGCCTGGTACTCCCTGGGTGAGGCGTTGGGGGCCAAGGCGCTCGCTCCAGGAGGACGCCCCCAGGACTCCGAGGAGGCGATCCAGGCCTTCCAGAAGGGCCTCGAGCTGGCTCCGGAGCGGCAGGAGTTCCGCATCGGCTTCGGGCATTTCCTCCGCCGCTGGTCCACCCGACTGATGCAGGGCAAACAGGACCCGGGCCCCTCGCTTCAACGAGGACTGGAGCTGGCCCAGCAGCTCCTCGCGGTTCGTCCCGGATGGCCAGACGCCCGGCTCTTGCGAGGCAGTCTGTTCGCGCTCCAGGCGTCGCTCCCCTCCGCTGCCCCCGGACAGAAGCAGGAGTGGCGGAGACAGGCCCGGGAGGATCTCTCCAGCGCGCTCTCCGCCAACCCGGGCTTCCAGCGGGAGTGGGGCGACACCCTCCAGCGCCTCCAGCCCAGCGGGCCCTGAGCCCCTGGGGCCGCGACGTTTCGCGATTGTCGGCGACATGTCGCCGACAGCCGCTCCCCTCCTCCCAGACCCTTTCCCCGCGGGGGTTCTCCTCTGAAGCGCCCCCAGGGGCGTGCTGGCACGCGGCGTGCTCAAGGACACCCCGAGTTCATTCAAGACTCTCCGAACCCGGAGTTCCCGCCATGATGTACGCCCCCCGTTGGAAGAAGCTGATGTTCGCCGCCAGCCTCGCCGTCCTCCCCGCCTGCGGGATGGAGGAGCCGAACAGCCCCGAGGCCCAGGGGCTCGACCCACGGGCCCCCACGAAGCCAGGCCAGACGCGGGCCGCGCTCACGACCGGCCCGTCGAGCTGCCAGGACATCAAGAACGCCAACCCCTCCGCGGCGGATGGCCCGTACGTGCTGTTCCTCGGCGGCGACAGGTCCAAGCCCTGGACGACCTGGTGCCGCGACATGGCGGGCACCCCCGCGGAGTATCTGTCGCTGCCGTCGACGGGCCCCTCGCTCAACTTCTCCCAGTACACCGCGGGCGTTCACAACGGCGGGGGCACCAACGTGCGGACCCTCTTCTCCAAGGTTCGCATCGACCCCACCACCCTGCGCGTGAGCACCGGTGACCAGACCTTCTCCACCTCCTCCGGGCTGCTGTGGCACGGAGATGCCGTCACCTCCATGGCCTATGCCGCCGCGATGAACTGCGACTTCGGCAACCCCGGACTGGGCAACGTCGACCTGCGAGGCACTTCCTTCGCGGTGGCGCCCAGCCATTTCGTGGCGGTCGGCTCCTACCCCTCCGGTGGGGCCACCTACAGCTCGAACAACCAGGTGGTGGACCTGTGGGGCCGGGGGGATTGCGGCTGGATGTCGGTGCAGGGCGCCGACCATCCCTTCAACGGCCGCAGCGCCCAGTTGCAACTCCAGTACAGGCAGAGCACCCCGGCGAGCTGCCAGGAGCTCAAAACCGCCCATCCCGCCGCGGCGGATGGTGAGTACGTGCTGTACGTCAACGGCGATGCCTCCAAGCCCTGGACGGCCTGGTGCCACGACATGGCGGGCACTCCCGCCGAGTACCTGTCGCTGCCGTCGACGGGCCCCTCGCTCAACTTCTCCCAGTACACCGCGGGCTACAACAACGGCTGGGGGGGCACCAACGTGCGGACCCTCTTCTCCAAGGTTCGCATCGACCCCGCCACCCTGCGCGTGAGCACCGGTGACCAGACCTTCTCCACCTCCTCCGGGCTGCTCTGGCACGGGGATGCCGTCACCTCCATGGCCTATGCCGCCGCGATGAACTGCGACTTCGGCAACCCCGGCCTGGGCAATGTCGACCTGCGCGGCACTCCCTTCGCCGCGGCGCCCGGCGAGTTCGTGGCGGTCGGCTACTACGGTTCCGGCGGGGCCACCTACAGCTCGGACAACCAGGTGGTGGACCTGTGGAACCGGGGCGAGTGCGGCTGGATGTCGGTGCAGGGCGCCGATCATCCCTTCAACGGGCGGGGCGCTCAGTTGCAGCTCCAGTACGCGCCTCCTCCCGCGTAGCCCACCACCGGATCCCAACAGGAGAAAATCAATGTCGCGAGAACACAATACTCCAGGAGTCCCGAGGTCTTCGAGGGTCGTGCGCTGGTCGTCGGCGCTGTGTGTCTTCCTTGGCGCATGCACCACTCAGGACGGTCCGCCGGAAACGAATCTCCAGTCCTCGGGCCAGGAGATCATCAACGGCACCCCGTACGAGGCGGAGAACAGCGGCCTCGTCATGATGGTCAGCAACGGCTCGCTCTGCAGCGCCACGCTGCTCAACAACGAGTGGGTGCTCACCGCGAAGCATTGCAACGTCGTCGTGGGAGCGACGGCGTATATGGGCTCGCAGTCCCGCGGGGTGATTCAGGTGGTCAACCACCCGAACCTGGATGTCACCCTGGCACACCTGCAGAGCCCGCTGAGCATGAGGAACTCGAGCAACGGCTACTTCAGGGCACTGCGCACCACGCCGCTCGCGGTGGGGGAAGCGGTGCAGTGCTTTGGATACGGCCTCGACACCTTCAACGCGGGTGCTGGCACGTTGCGCACGGCGCCCCTGAGCCTCAGCAGCCGCACGGAGAACGAATACAACTTCGACCGGAACGGCTCGGGCCAGGTGCAGTGGAAGGGGGACTCGGGAGGCCCCTGCATCGACAGCGAGGGCAGGGCCGTCAGCGTCACGTCCTACTGCTGGTACGGGAACAACGAAGTGTATTCCTGTGCCTCGGTGCGCTCCGATGTGTTCGCGAGCTGGGCGAATGACTATACCAACCTCCGGACCGGTGCCAGCTATCGCATCCAGGTGAAGGCGGATGGCCGCTTCCTCCACGAGCATGGCTGGGGTGACAAGTTGATCAGCACACGCTACCAGCCCAACGACGACTACACCCAGTTCATCCTGGAGCCCAATGGCGAGGGCTGGCG
Source organism: Cystobacter fuscus DSM 2262 (assembly GCF_000335475.2). Classification (NCBI taxonomy): domain Bacteria; kingdom Pseudomonadati; phylum Myxococcota; class Myxococcia; order Myxococcales; family Archangiaceae; genus Cystobacter; species Cystobacter fuscus. The sequence continues at coordinate 281,561 of NZ_ANAH02000001.1, forward strand.
GATCAAGGTGAAGGCGGATGGCCTCTACCTCCACGAGGATGGCTGGGGTGACAAGTTGATCAGCACGCGCTACCAGTCCAACGACGACTACACCGTGTTCCTGTTCACTCCCTCTGGAGATGGAAGCTGGCGCATCTCCGTCAAGGCAGACGGTCTCTACCTCCACGAGGATGGCTGGGGTGACAAGTTGATCAGCACGCGCTACCAGTCCAACGATGATTACGCCCGGTTCTATCTGACGCGGGTCGACAGTCCGGTGAACTTCGAGTTCGGGGATGCGCGCCGCACCACCTCCACCGGCGACTGGGCCGCCTTCAGCTGGAAGTCCGAGTGCGCCAACGGGGAGATGGTGGCCGGCCTGTCCCTCAACCCCACCTCGCGCAATACCCGCATCGCGCTGTGCCGCGCCAGCGGTGACTCCCGCTTCCCGCACAACGGCTGCTACACCCGGCACTTCTCCACCGGCGACAGCCGCGGAACCCTCGCCACCGGCGACTGGGATTCCGGGTACTACAAGGGGGAGTGCGGCACGAACGAGTTCGTCGCCGGTGTGGCCCAGGACACCGCCCACGGGATCACCGCCATGCTCTGCTGCCCCGGCGCGGTGGCCCACAACGCCTGCGTCGCCCGCGTCTTCGACGGCCAGAATGGAGGCTGGAACCCCGCCTCGGGCGACTGGGACCCCGGGAATTGGAAGGGCGAGTGCGGTCCCGGCAGCTACGCCGCGGGCCTCTCCCGCAGCACCTCCACCGGCAGGCCCCACGCGCTGCTCTGCTGCGGCCCGTAACGACACATCCGTCGCGAGGGGAGTGGGCGGTCAAGGCCGCCCACGCGGAGTTCCCCTGAACCGCCCTCAGGGCTTGGAAGCCGTCAGGGTGCCGGCCTGTCCCTGCCCGACGATGGGCTCTGGAAACTGTCCCAGCTCACTGACGCGCAGGTCATAGCGCGACTCTCCCGAGTCACGAGAGAGCGCGTGGTTCACCTGGAGCACCCTGCTCCCGCGCTCGAGGTCCACGCGTTCCCAGGTGCGCTCACTCCGGACCGCATTCTCTGGCAGGAGCAAGGGGAGCTCCCGCTTGAAGAGCCACAAGCTGCCCCCCTGGTGCCGCTCGGCAGAGAGCACGATCTCGAGCTCATCCCCTGGAGCCACCACCAGAGACAGCTCGGGGTCATCGTCTGGCGCCCAGGTCCCCTTCCAGTTGATCACCAGCGTGCAGAGCTCCTTGAGCCGCCCTGCTTCGGAACGGACCGGGAAGGACGTGTAGATGCTCTCGGGGATGATCAGTTGATGCTTCGCCATGGTGCTATTCCTTTCGAATCTGCGCCAACGCTTCGCCGCCGACCTGCCGCGACTCAGGGAGTTCCTGGCGCTCAAGCCAGCCCCAGTTCCTTGAGGCGCCGGTTGAGCGCCTTCTTGGACACCTCCAGGCGCTGGACCATGGCGTCCAGGTCGCCTCCGCACTCCCGGTGGCAGGCGGCGATCTCCTCCGCGCTCAGGGTCCCCGCCCTGCGGATGTTCGGGTGCTTGTCGATGAGATCGTAGATGGAGGAGCGCGGAATGCCGAGCGCGTCCGCCGCCGACTTGAGATCCCAGGCGTGCCGCCGGAGCGCCGAGAGGAGCTCGTCCCCGGTGACCTCGGTGGACTTGCGGCGAGCCACCGCCGTGGGGGGAGCGGCGGGTTCCGCTGGCTTCTGGACGGGCCCCGTGGCGTCCAGTTCCCCGGCGAGCCGCGAGTCCAGTTGCAGCACGGGCTGCCCCCGGCTGCCAATCACCAACTGCCGGGTGAGGTTGCGCAACTGCCGGATGTTGCCGGGCCACGAGTAGCGCAGCAGGCGCACCGCGAGCGACGCCGACAACCACGGCTCGGCATAGGGATCCCGGGGCGTCAGGCGGTGGGCCTCGCCAATGGCCTCCAGCTCCTCCCGGGCGAAGTGCTGGAACAGCATCCCGATGTCCTCACGGCGCTCGCGCAAGGGGGGCAGCCGGATTTCATAACCCGCCAGACGATGCAGCAACGGCGCCTTGAAGCGCCCCTCCCGGATGTGCTCCTCCAGGTTGGCATCGGTCGCGGCGATCAGCCGGACATCCGTCTTGATGGGCGTATGCCCACCCACCGGGTACAGCTCACCGGTCTCCAGCACCCGGAGCAGCATCACCTGCACCTCCGGAGGCGCCTCGCCCACCTCGTCGAGGAACAGGGTGCCCCCCTGGGCCGCCCGGAAGAAGCCCTCGCGCTCCCGCGTCGCTCCAGTGAAGGCGCCCCGGTGCGCGCCGAACAGCTCGGCGGCCGCCAACTCCTTGGGGATGGCGCCCAGGTTCACGCTGATGAAGGAGTGCCCCTTGCGCGGGCCGTGCTGGTGGATGGCCTGGGCCACCAGTTCCTTGCCCGTCCCGGTCTCCCCCCGGATCAACACCGGGACATGGAGGTCGGCGATGCGCTGGATGTGCTCGCGTACGCGCCGGATGCCAGGACTCTCGCCCACCATGCCCAGCGTGTCACCGGGTGCTCGCGCCCTGCCCGAGTCCAGGTGCAGCAGCAACACCACCCGGCCCGAGAGTTCCAACAGCACGCCCGCCGCCAGTTCCTCCGGCGTGAATTCACGGCTCGTCACGAGCCGTTCGTCCGCCACCACCCGGGTTCCGCCCTCGCCCACGCGCAGCCGGAGCCGCCCCCCTTCGCCCGGTGAGAACACGAGGGGGTTGCGGCTCACGAAAGGGTCGGACAGGGGCTGCCCGAAGGTCTCTCCAGGCCGGGTGAAGTTCGGGCCGTTGCGAGACAGGGCCACCTCCCGACCGGCGGCGATCCCCTCCAGCAGGAGCCGCTCTCCGGCCCGGGTGGCCGTGGGATGGGACAAGAGGGTCAGCACCGGCACCACCTGGTCGGCGGATGCCGCGGCGCGCCGCTCGTGACCGATGGCCGTGGAGACCTCGGCGACCAGCGGGGGGGACTGGGAATCGCGGGGCTCGGAGCGGGACATCGTCCACGACTGTAGCACTTCCCTCCCGCGGCCCATTCCACGGCTCGCCGGATGTGCGCTCCCCGCCTCCGCGACGTCTCGCGGATTCGGCGATACGTCGCCGACCAACACGCCACGGCCTCCGAGGCCTTCCCCGCCGGGGACATCACCACCAGTACGAGGTGTTTGACACCTTCTCGGTGGTGTACGAGGTGTTTGACACCTTCTCGGTGCCCCGCTCTCCTCCCCGAAACGGACGCGTCACCTGAGGAACGACATGACTCCACACGACAAGTTGGTTCAACAGGTCTCCGAATTCCTGGAGAGGAAGCGCAACCGGGAGGCCTTGAAGCTGGTGCGCGAGGCCTGGACCCAGGGAACGCGCTCGGTGCACCTCAAGCTGCTGGAGGCGGAGGCCTGCAAGGCCCTGCTGCCCCCGGATACGACGGGCGCCCTGCGCGCCTACGAGGAAGCCATCGCGCTGGAACCGGACAACTGGCGGGCCTACAACGACATGGGCCTGTACCTGATGAGCGAGGGCAAGCGCTACCTGAAGCGCGCCGTCGAGGTCCTCGAAGAGGCACGGCGCCGAGCGCCCACCCAGCCCGAGCCCTCGCTCAACCTCGTGCTCGCGTACGCGCGGACCGGCCGGGACAACGAGAGCGTCGAGCTGGCCCAGCAGATCCTGCGGGACCTGCCTCCGGACCACCCCCTCCACCCCCAGGCCACGGCGCTCGTGGAAGCACTGCTCGCCCCCTGAAGCGTCCCCAGGCGAGCGCCGGACCCCTCACTTCGTCTGGAGGTTGTTGAGGTAGTTGTCCATGTGGCCCTTCGGATCGACCACCTTCGGCGGGCCGCTGCTGGGGAAGCCCATGAACCCGGACACCTTGACCTCGGCGGACGACGAGTAGAAGAGCCGCTCGGGGAGACCACACTCCTTGCGGTAGGTGTTCTCCGAATAGATCTGGGGCTTGGAGGACTGTCCTTGCATGTACGCGTCGTCGCGGAACTTGCTGACGCCGGTCGCACGCGCCTCGTTGACCTTCATCGCCTTGTTCTGGCCGAGCTGGATGTCATTGGCGTTGTTGATGCCGCGCACGATGTCATCCGCATGGACGAGCTCATGCATCAGCGTCACGTGCGAGGGCTTGTTCGCATCCGCGTTGAACGCGCCGTACTTCGGCTTGAGCGAGGACTCATTCTTCGCCTCCTCGGGGGAGAGACCGAGGCCCGGCTTGCCGTTGATATCGACCCGCGCCCCCTTGTGCATTTGCAGTCCGGGCGACTCCGAGGCCTTGTCGGTCGAATTGCCCAGACCCTCCCGGTGGTAGACGGCGACGTTCTGGGCGGTCTTGCCGTTGGTGCCATCGTACGAGTTGATGCTGTTGAGCATGGCCTTGCCGGACGGCTTGCTCGAGATCATCGACAGGTCATTGAGCACGCCGTTGGTGAACTTGAGGTCGGCGTTCTGGTCCACGATCTTGATCTGGCCCACCTGGGTCGCGTGGTACTGCTCCTTGCCGCCCTGAACCGAGTACGTGGTGGTCGGCCCCACGTGGAGATTCGGCTGACCCAGGTTCTGCTTGATGGTGTTCAGGTGCGCCGTGGCCTCCTGCTTCTGCGCGTTGTTCGGAAACTCCTGCTGGGTGACGCTCGCCGGGAGCGCAGGCGGAGGCGTGCGCCCCGTCGGGGCGGCAGCCGTCGTGGAGGGAGCGGGCGATGCGGTGCGCGTCGGCTGAGGCGCCGCGGGACCCGTCGTGGAGGGAGCGGGTGATGCGGCGCGCGCCGGCGGAGCGGACGGAGCACTCGGCGTGGAGGGACCGGGCGATACGGTGCGTGCCGGCGGAGGGGACGGGAGACGTGACGAGATAGGAGCCAAGGCAGGAACCTCCTGGATCAACTGGACTATCTCGTTTTAACGTATTGAACGACCCCCCAGCAACCCACAATGTGCCACATCGGCGGGTTCCCAGCGCCCCCCGTCCTCTCTCCCTCCCATCTCAGGGGCACGGCGCCTTCGAGAAGTACAAGGTCAGTCAGCGCTTCGACGGCTCGGTGCGGCACCCGGAGTGGTTGGGCCGACGTCTTGCGCGCGTGACTGCTCGAGCAGGTCGAGCGCGATGCCCACCGTCGTGCCGACCACGCGGTTGACCCACCGGACCATCCCATACGAGCCCGAGACAGCCAGGTCATGGAGCTCGTGCACGCCCCGGACGGGGACCGCGATCGAGGGCACCTTCTCCAGCAACTCGAAGGGCTTCGCGGCGGTGCGCTTGTGCACCTGCTCCACCGCCGTCGCGCCCTTGTCCACCGCGTCCCGCACCAGCTCCGTCAAGCCTTGCCACTTCTTCATGGAAGCTCCTGTTCGCACCAGGCCCTCACCTGGGCATAGACATCCGGGTGGTGGGCCAGGGCGAAGTGGTCCAACCCCGCCACGACCTTGACGTTCTCCTGCGGAAACACAGGCGAGCGGTCCTCCGGATCCGCCCGTCCCGCGGCGCTTGCCAGGGGCACCACGCCGTCGCCGAAGAGCATCGAGAGCAGGTGGCGCTCATCGTTACCCAGTGATCCGACGAGCAGGTGATGGGACAGCTCCGGGAGCAGCGGGACGGGGTGGCGGCGGTTCTGGAGGTGAGCCTCGCCCTCGGCGTCCTCCCAGTCCTGCTTCACCAGGTTGCCGTAACCCAGATCCTTCACGCCGCTGCTGCGCAGGTCGACGACGTCCGCCACCAATTGCGTGTAGGGATTGGGAATCGCTCGCAGCACCTGGCTCACCGCCTTGCCCGCCCGTTCGAGTGGCGAGCCCAGGTGCGGTACGCCCAGGTAGAGGGCGCGGCGGACCCGGGACAACCAGGAGTGCCCCGCCTCGGCGGCCACGTGGCACGCGCTGCGCACCACGAGCCCGCCCATGCTGTAGCCCACCAGGATGAGTTCCTCGATGGGGACGGGGTAACAGACCATCAGCGTCTCCAGCAGCCGGGCCAGGGCCTCGCCGTTGTCGGAGATGTGCAGACCCGTGTTGTAGCGGAGGTAGAGCGGCGTCACGCCCTGGTCCCGTTGCAGCAGCGCGCCGTAGGTCACCGCGGGCTCGCCAGGGAAGGACCAGATGGCCTCGGTGACGGCGAGCCCGTGTACCCAGAGCGCCAGCCGGCCCGTGGGGGCGGGGTACGCACGCCGGAGCGACTCCCGGTCGAGCCGCACCGGGTGCCCGTCGAGGAAGAGCTCCATCGGCGTGGCCAGCCCGTTGTTCTGGCGGTGGAGGTAGTCCCCCAGCACGCCGTTGAGGACCCCGAGGGCGAACTCCAGCTTGCCGCCACCGGCCCGGGCGGCGGGCAGCGGCGCGGCGAGTGCTCCAGCGAGGGCGGGTGGGGCCAGGTCGGCCTGCGCCGCTGGAGCTTCAGTGTCTTTGGGTGTCATCAAGGTTCGCTCGCGGCGGACCATGACACGGGTGACGCGCCGCGTAAATCCTACGACGCGTAGACGAGCGGCATCACGCGCCAGGGTCCCGTCCCGCGCAGCAGCCCGGCCCCATCAAACCGTGGCGTCAGTGACCTACCCTCCACTCGCGTGAAATGCTTCGAGGATTTGTGCCGCGGACATCGTCGGAGTCACCTTCACCTCGCCATTCATGCTCTCGTCGCAGAAAAGGAGGGACACATGAGAGGGCACGAGGGAGCGGCACCACTGGACGAACTCTGAAATCTCCCGAAGAGGGACACCTTCAAATGTCATGGAGCCCCTCGTCTTGTGAAGCAACCCCTCCAGTCGCGAATCAGCCATGGGGACATGGAACTCCAAGGCATAGCTTCTCTCGGGATTGGAGATTGGCTTCACCGTGGCGCCGGGCCAGCGCGCGTTCAGGTAGGAAGCCAAGTCGGATGCGGATGGCAACCCGCCGTCCTCCGCGATGATGAAGAATTTCATTCGCTATTCCTCTCCTCAGGGACGAGCAACAACGGAACAGCCATGCCATCGTTGACTATCACCTTGAGGCCCATGACATGAGTATCGGCACCGTCCGCCCAGACATCCCCACCACCTCCGGAAGCCTGAACTTCCTCCGACCCCGCCTCCTTGCGCTGATACGAGGCTTACTCCAACGATAAGCCAGAGAAGGGTGTTCGCACGCGCCACACCAAACCCGATGGGCCCGAGTGCTCGTGGAGACGCCGCGCGAGGCATGAAGCGCATGGGGGTTGACGCGCCGAAAGAGTGGCGAGCGGCGACGGGAATCCCCATCTTCGGGTCCCCTCATTTCATGGAGACCCCATGCGTTCGTTCCTCCTGGCCGTCACCGCGCTCGTGATGGCGTCCTGCGCCCACCAGGCCCCTGGCTCCTCCCCAGGCTCGTCCTCCACCCCCCTGGAGCTCGTGGCCAGCTCGCCCCGTCAGTGGACGGGGATCGCCGTGTCCCAGAAGGGCCGCATCTTCGTCAACTTCCCCCGCTGGTCCGAGGACGTCCCCGTCTCCGTCGCCGAGCTGAAGGACGGCGAGATCGTCCCCTATCCCAACGCCACCTGGAACACCTGGACGCCCGAGACGCAGGATCCCCAGCGCTTCGTCGCCGTGCAGAGCGTGGTCATCGACGACCAGGACCGGCTGTGGGTGCTGGACACCGGCAACCCCCAGTTCAAGGGCGTCATCACCCCGCCCCGGCTCCACCAGTTCGACCTCGCCCGCGACGAGCTGGTGCGCAGCTACACCTTCGCGCCCGAGGTCTCCTCCGGCGACAGCTACCTCAATGACGTGACGTTCGACACCAAGCGCAACGTCGCCTACCTCACCGACTCGCAGGCCGGGGGCCTCGTGGTGCTCAACCTCGAGAGCGGCAACGCGCGCAAGGTGCTCGCCCAACACCCCTCCACCCACGCCGAGGAGCAGCCCCTCACGGTGATGGGCCGGACGATGAAGAAGCGCGTCCAGTCCGACGGCATCGCGCTCTCCCCGGACCGCGAGACGCTCTACTGGACGGCGCTCACCGGCCACGTGCTGTGGCGCATCCCCACCGCGGCCCTGCTCGACTTCCAGCAGAAGGACGAGGCGATCGCCCCGCGCATCGAGCGCGTGCACACCATCGTCGCCACCGACGGCATCATGTTTGACCGCAACGGGACACTCTGGCTCGGCGGCCTGGAGGACAGCTCCATCCACCGCTACGTTCCCGGGGGTGCCTACACGCAGGTCGTCCAGGACAACCGCCTGCGCTGGCCCGACAGCTTCGCCCAGGGTCCCGATGGGAAGATCTACGTCACCACCTCGCAGATCCACCTGCCCCCCGCGGAGCGCGGCCCGTACGAAATCCACCGCTTCACGCCCTGAAGCTTCCGCTCACCGCCCGGAGGAGTCCCCGTGCCCGACCAGCGTTCCGACACCGCGTTGTTGATCATCGATGTCATCAACGATCTGGAGTTCCCGGGCGGGGAGCGGGTGCTGCCCTGGGCGGAGCGGATGGTCGAGCGGCTCGCCCCCTTCGCGCAGCGCATGCGCAAGGCGGGCGTGCCCGTCATCTACGTCAATGACAACTTCGACCACTGGCGCAGCAACTTCAGCGATGTCTACAAGTACTGCACGCGCCCGGGCGCTCGTGGCCGCAAGGTGGCGCGAGCCCTCAAGCCCGATCCGGACGACTACTTCATCCTCAAGCCCAAGCACTCGGCCTTCTTCGCCACGTCGCTCGTGCCGCTCCTGCAGCACCTGGGCACGAAGAAGCTCATCCTCTCGGGCATCGCCACCAACCTGTGCGTCTTCTTCAGCGCCCACGACGCGCACATGTATGAGTACAAGCTCACCGTGCTCAGCGACTGCTGCTGCGCCGAGAGCGACACCGACCATGATCTCGCGCTGCGGCAGCTCCAGCAGTTCCTGCGCGTGCGCGTCTGCCGCGGCGACGAAATCAAGCAGGTGAAGACCGGGAACCGGCGCCCGGCCAGGAAGAGCCCCCCGTCGAGCAAGTGATCACTTCGCCCCGGGCTCCACGGGCTCGCAGCGCACGGAGACCTCGAGCTTCTCGCCGCCTCCGCCCAGGAAGATGGTGCCCGCGGTGGGCGTGCAGTCCGAGTACTGCCGGCCCACGGCGACGCGCACGTGGTCCGTCTGGGTGAGGATGCCGTTGGTGGGATCGAAGCCCTTCCAGCCCACCTCGGGCAGGTACACCTGCACCCAGGCGTGCGTGGCCTCGGACTGGGCGTGGTTGGCGTGCTTGGGCCCGGTGTAGATGTAGCCGCACGTGTAGCGCGCGGGCACGCCCAACAGCCGCGCCAGGCAGATGAAGACGTTGGCGAAGTCCTGACACACGCCCTGGCGCGCCGAGTACACGTCGAAGGGCGTGGTGCCCAGGTGGGTGGAGCCCTGGACGTAGCGGTACTCCTTGAAGATGCTGAAGTTGATGTCCAGCAGCGTGTCCAGCAGGTCGAAGTCGTTGCGGCGCGCGAAGCTCATCGCGTACTCGACGAGCTCCTCCAGTTGCGTCTCCGGCAGCTCCGGCGGCAGCAGGTAGGGCTGGAGCATGTTGCGCTGCCAGGGCATCCACACGAGCGGCAGCGTGGAGCGCTCGCGCAGCGGGCGGTAGCCCAGCGGATCCGTGTCGCGCAGCTCCACGCGCGAGCGCCCCTCGATGACGAGCTCCGTGTAGGGCGTCTCCACGAGCACCTTGCGCACCCGGTTGCCGAAGACGTCCTCGTACTCGGAGCGCGTCACCCCCGAGGAGAGCGTCACCTCGTGCGAGAGCAGCGACTGGAGCCGGTCATGGGAGGGGGTGAGCCGCAACTTGTGCGCGCTGCGCTCCACGGGCTGCGCGTAGCGGTAGACGGTGCGGTGGTGCACGTCCATCACCCGCACCGAGGCCTCGGGCGGGCGGCGCAGCCGGCGGCGGGCCTCGAACTCGGCGACGGCGGCGGAGGGGACGGCGCCCGCCTCCTGCGCCCAGGGCGGCAGCACCTCGGCGCGCACGGCGCCCTGGCGGAACACCATCAACGCGCCCGGGGGCAGCTGCGTCCAGTTCGTGGGCGTATCGGTGCGCGAGGCCAGGGGATCCGTGCTGACGATGAAGCCCTTGCGGCTCTTGGCCCCACGCCGCGTGAGATCCAACTCCAGGTCCTCGTCGCCGAGGATGAGCCGCTCGTAGGGCGGAGACACCTGCCACACCCAGCACCGGGTGGCCGAGGTGCGGTCCGCGTAGACGCACAGGTCCAGCCCGTCCGAGAGCACGAGCGTCAGCGGACCCAGACCATTCATCTCCTCCAACCAGCCGCGAAGCTGGGCCGGGTCCACGTCGCCCAGCGAGCGCCAGCCCCGCTCCTGCATCCACTCCAGCAGGCGGCAGAAGAGCGCCTCCGAGTCCGTGGAGCCCACCGGCTGGAAGCGCGCGTCCAGGGGAATGGGCAGCCGCTGCTCGAGGCTGCCGCTGTGGGCCAGGATCCAGTCGCGGCCCCAGGCACTGCGGCAGAAGGGCTGGGTGTTGGCCTCGGTGATGGGCCCCCACGTCGCCGTGCGCAGGTGCATGAGGAAGATGGAGGACTCCAGCGGATCCCACGTGCGCACCATCTCACTGCGGATGCTGCCCGCGTGCGGAGCGGCCTCCTTGAGGAGGCTGGCCGCGAGTTCGCCCCCCGGGTAGTAACCCACACCCCAGCCATCCGGCGGCTTGCGGCCTGGAGCCAGGCAGCGCAGGTCGAGGCTGGGGGCGAGCTCTCCTTCGAAGGACAGCGCGAGCAGGTTGAGCATGACGCGCGAATCTAACCAGTCATCACCTGCACGCCCAGCGTTTGGTCGGGGATGACCGGCTTGCGGCCGAAGTACTCCTGGGAGATGAGCGAGCAGAGCTCCGCGGTCCCCTCCACCATGCGGGTGAGCAGGGCGTGCACGGTGGCGTCCGGGCTCGCCAGGGACTGGGGCCGCAGTTCGGCGAGCAAGGGGAGGATGAAGGCGAGGGATTCCCTGCCCGGCTGTCCCTCGACGTCGGGGGGACACAGCCGCACGAGGTAGCGGTACACGGAGTCCAGGCAGTAGTGGACCGAGCGTGGAAAGCGCGAGTCGAACAGGAGGAAGGCCGCCACGGCGTCCCCCGTCACCCGGCCGGAGTGCGTCTTCATGAAGGGCTCGAAGCCGGAGCAGGCCCGGAGCAGGGACAGCCACAGCGTCGTCTCCACCACGGGGTGGCCGGGCTTCATCCCCGAGAAGACGTGGTGGTGCACGTCCAGCAGCCGCGCCGTCTGGCCCACGCGCTCGAGCATCACCCCCAGCCAGATGAAGTCCAGGGGCGTGTCGTGCAGCATGGTGCTGCGGAACAGCCCCAGGCACAGTTGCACCATGCGGCGGATGTGCTGGTAGAAGCCGAAGCGCGACAGGGCGTACTCCTGCTGTCCCGCACCGCCCACCAGCCACAGGTACAGCTCGTTCGTCACCTCCCAGCACTCGCGGCTCACCACCTCGCGGATGGTGCGCGCGCCCTCGCGCGCCTGGGACAGGGTGCTCACGAGGCTCGACAGGTTGCTCTCCTCCCAGGTCATGAAGCCCTGCACGGCCTCGCCATCCGACTCCGCCTCGACACCATGGCGGGCGGCGAAGGCCTGACGCTCGCCGAAGATGGCCAGCACCGGCGTCCAGCAGTGCTCCGAGGCCAGCTCCGCGTCCAGCGAGAGCTGCTCGGTCATCTGCAACACCCGGGCGAGGCTCTCCGCGCGCTCCAGGTAGCGGCCCAACCAGAAACAGTGCTCGGCGATCCGGGCGATCATACGGCCTCCTTCTGCACCCAGGTGTCCTTGGAACCACCCCCCTGACTGGAGTTGACGACATAGGAGCCGGCGCGCAGCGCCACGCGGCTCAAGCCTCCCGGCAGCACCCACGGCCCCTGGGGACCGGTGAGGATGTAGGGCCGCAAGTCCACCCGGCGCGCCACCACCTGGCGCGAGGCCGTGTCCCAGGTGGGGCACGTGGACAGCTCCACCCGGGGCTGGGCGATGTAGCGCCGGGGCTGGGCGAGGATGCGCTGGCGGAACTCGTCGCGCTCGGCCTGGGTCGACTGCGGCCCCATCAACATGCCGTAGCCGCCCGCCTCGTCCACCGTCTTCACCACCAGCTCGCCCAGGTGCTCGAGCACGTACTGGCAATCCTTCTCGCGGGCGCACACGTAGGTGGGCACCTGCTCGAGGAGGGGCTCCTCGCCCAGGTAGTAGCGGATGAAGTCCGGCACGAAGGCATACGTCGCCTTGTCGTCCGCCACGCCGTTGCCCGGCGCGTTGGCCAGGGTGACGTTGCCCGCGGCCCAGGCGCGCACGAGCCCTCGCACCCCCAGCATGCTGTCCGGCCGGAACGCCTCGGGATCCAGGAAGGCATCGTCGATGCGCCGGTAGATGACGTGCACCCGGCGCGGGCCCCGCGTGGTGCGCAGGAAGACCCGGTCATCCTCCACGAACAGGTCCTCACCGTGCACCAGCGGCACGCCCATGGTGCGCGCGAGGAAGCTGTGCTCGAAGTAGGCGGAGTTGTAGGGGCCGGGGGTGAGCACCACCACGGTGGAGCTGTCGGGGGACTCGGGAGAGACGGCGCGCAGCGTCTCCGCCAGCCGGGCCGGGTAGTGGTCCACGCGGCGCACCCGCGCCAGCTCCAGCACCTCGGGCACCACGCGCTTGGAGAGGATGCGGTTCTCCATGACGTAGGACACGCCCGAGGGCGTGCGCAGGTTGTCCTCCAGCACCCGGAACGTGCCCTGGCCGTCGCGAATCAGATCGATTCCCGCGATGTGGATGCGCACGCCGCCTGCGGGCCGCACCCCCCGGAGCCTGGGCAGGTAGAGGGGGGTGTTGAGGATGATGTCCCGCAGCTCGGGCCGCTCGGAGAACAGGCGCTGCCCGTCGTAGACATCGTCGAGAAACAGGCCCAGCGCGCGGATGCGCTGCTCCAGCCCGCGCTCCAGGTGCGCCCAGTCCGGCGCCGAGATGATCCGGGGAATGAGACAGAAGGGGAAGATGCGCTCGGTGCCGCGCCGGTCCGAGTACACCGAGAACGTCACTCCCTGGTTGAGCAGGGCCCGCTCGGCCAGCGTCTGCATGTGGGAGAAGTCCTCGGGGGAGCGCGCTCCCAACACATTCAGCAGCTTCTGGAAGTCCGGGCGGGCGCTTCCATCGGCGCCCATCAGTTCATCGATGCTTCCCGGGGTGGGGGTGTATCCGGCGAAGAGTCCCGGTTCGGGCGGTGGTTGTCTCATCGAGAGGGGGGCTCCGCTGCCCGGACGACAGCGCCCGGGAACGCACGACGCCGTGCGTCAATCCGGAGTGTACAGACCTGCCCAGCAGGCGTACAGGGAGGGGCCCCCCTGCTTCCATGAATGTCGACGGACACGCACCGTGAGCGCGGCCTGAGTCCTCTCATGACGGCCGCGACCCGGGCGAGCCGGGCCGGCGCCGAGGGGGGAAGGCTTGCTCGACGCATGCGCCGGAATGAGGGTACAAGGCCGCCCGAATGGAGTCCGCGACCTTGAGCAAGCCCCCCCTCATCACCGAGATCTCGAAGGAATTCACCTTCGAGGCCGCGCACCGTCTCCCCAACGTCCCCCCCGGCCACAAGTGCGCGCGAGTGCATGGCCACAGCTACCGCATCGAGATCACCCTGCGCGGCCCCGTGCACCCCACGTTCGGCTGGGTGGTGGACTTCGCCGAGCTGACCGCGGCCTGGCAGCCGCTGCAGGCCCAGCTCGACCACCGCCTGCTCAACGAGGTGCCCGGGCTGGAGAACCCCACGAGCGAGCTGCTCGCGGCCTGGGTCTTCGAGCGCGTGAACATCCCCGGCACGCGCGTGACGAAGGTGCGCGTCGCCGAGACCTGCACGTCCTCGTGCACCGTGTTCGCCGCCGAGGGCTGACGCCCCTCAGGTCTCGATCTGCCCGAGGTTGGCGTGGAGCACCGCGCCGTTGAAGACAGGCATCTCCGCGCACCGCAGGAGCACGTCGGCGATCTCCTCCGGAGCGATGAGCCGGCCGTAGGTCATCCTCGCCGCCGTGCTCGCGCGCGCCGCCTCGCTGTCGCCCACGTTCTCGCGCATCATCTCGGTGTCCGTGAAGCCCGGGCAGACGCAGACGGTGTGCACGCGGGTGCCCACGAGATCCTGGCAGGTGGAGCGCATGAGGCCCGCGAGCGCGTGCTTGGACGTCACGTACGAGGCCGCGCCCCGCACCGCCTTCTCCGACAGCGTGGACCCCACATAGAGGATGGAGGAGCCGTCGGTGAGGTAGCCGCGCACGAGGCGATTGAGCGTCGCGGGAGCCACGACATTGACCTCCAGCACCCGCCGCAGGTGCTCCGCGTCGAGCGACAGGGCGTCGTCATGCCCATAGAGGGCGGCGTTGTGCACCAGGCAGACCCGGCCCGGGGAGGAGCCCAGCGCCGTGGACAGGGCCGGCGTGAAGGTGGCCTCCCATCCCGGCACGGAGAGATCCACCCGCACGTCCACCACGCCCGGCTCCGGACAGGGCCGGCGCGAGACATTCATCACCCGCCAGCCCGCCTGGAGGAAACGCGCGGCCGCCGCACGGCCAATGCCCCGGCTGGCGCCGGTGATGATCGCCCAATCAGCCATGGCTGTTCCACTCCCAGGAGCAGTTCTGACCGGGCTCGGAGGAGCACTTCACCACCACGCGCGAGATGCGGCTGTCCCTCATCAGCGCGCCATCGCCCACCAGGTTCTCGCCGAAGAGCCGCGCCAGCTCCTCGAGCGACACGTTCTCCACGGGCAGGATCGTCACGTCCCGCGCGAGGAAGCGCAGTTCCTCGCCATTGAAGCGCGCGAGCACGTCTCCGCGCGCATCCCGCTCCACCTGGAGGTGACGCGAGTGGGCCGGCAGCATGAAGGTCTCGTTCCAGGTGCGGCACTGCTCGAGCGCCATCCGCTTGAAGATGTCGTAGTCGGCGAGCATCCCATTGTCGAGCACCTCGCCCGTCAGCGAGATGAAGACGGCGAAGTTGTGGCCGTGCATGTTCTCGCGGTGCGTCGCGGAGAAGATGGTGAAGTGCCCCGCGGCGAACTTCATGTCTTCTTTGTGCAGCTCAATCGTCGTCGTGCGTGCCATGGCGCAAACCGTTGGCCTTACCATGAAGATCCAACCATCTCAACGCACCGGGCGGGGCCGGCGGGGATGGTAGGTTGCGCGCCATGGCGGTCACTGTCGTGGCAGGCACGGAGGGCATCCGTCACATCGAGCCGGCCCGGTTGCACTCCTGGTACGCCGTCTGTCCGTCCGAGTCCCTGCACCCCGGACAGGTGATCGGCTGGAACCTCGCCGGGCGAGAGTTCGCCATCTTCCGGACACGGGGCGGTCAGGTCCAGGCGCTCGCGGCCCACTGTCCGCACCTGGGGGCCCACCTCGCGCGGGGCACCGTCATCGGCGAGCACCTGCGCTGCCCGCTGCACCACCTGCGCTTCGACGGCAGGGGCGTCTGCCGTGCCGCGCCAGAAGGCTCTGGAATAGCGGCCCGCCCCACCCAACGGGCCTTCCCCGTGGTGGAGCGGCATGGGCTCGTGCTCGTCTTCAACGGGCCCGTGGTCCTCTTTCCGCCTCCCCAGGTGGGCGCCCCCGAGCTGCGCTGGCACGCGGGCACTCCCGTGTCCGTGGGCTGCTCCTGGCTGCCGCTCGTGGCGAACGCCTTCGATCTGGAGCACCAGGTCACCGTGCACCACCGCGCCCTGCGCGGCCCCCCGCTCATCGAGCGGCCCGACCCCTTCACCCTCAGGCTGCGCTTCACGTCGCGCGTCACGGGCCGGGCGCTCCATGATCGGATGATGAAGGCGCTGTCGCGCGACCACATCCAGGTGACGCTGACGCTCCATGGAGGAACGCTCCTCTCGGTGGAGAGCGACCTGGGACGCACCCGGAGTGCCCTGCTCGCCGGGTTGCACCCGGACCCCGGCGGCATGTCGGTGTTGCCGTCGTTCGCCGCGCCCCCGAGCGCCGTTCCGGGACTCACCCGGCCACGGCTCGCCCTGTCGCGATGGCTCTTCACGTCGTTCCTGCGCGGGGATCTCTCCGTGCTCCAGGGAATGCGCTTCCGCCCGGCCGCCGCCCGGGAAGATCCCGTGCTGGCGTCCCTGCTCGACTTCACCGCCCAACTGCCAGAGGACCCGGATGACGCGCCCGCCTGAGGACTCGTCCGTCCAGGCCCTCCCCCTCCCGGCCCTCCGCGTGGAGGCACTCTGCGCCCGGGAGATGTACCGCTTCTCCCGCCGTCACCCGCGCTACCTCCTGGCCGCCCTGGGGCTCTACGGCGCCTCCGTGCCCCGCTGGAGCGCCCTGCGAGGAGCCCGCGTGGGCTTCTGTTTCCTCCAGCTCGTGGACGACGTGCTGGACGGAGACCGGGCGGTCGTGGGCGAGCCGCTCGATTGGGTGGACGCCCTGCTCGTACGGCTGGAGGCGGAGCGCGGCGGTGACGAGGACGTGGCCACCATGCTGGGCCGGGTGTTCCTCGCGGAGCTCCGGGACGAGGGGGCACGGGCGGACGCGCTCCAGCTCGTGCGCACCATGCGGAGGGACCGGGTGCGCGTGCGCGAGCGCCAGGAGCTCGACGCCGCGGCGCTGCGCGCCCACCACCGGGACACCTTCCGGTTGTCGGTGGACCTGATGCTGCACACGGCCCGTGCCGAGGTGCGCACCCTGGACGCCCCCTCCCTGCTCGACGCGTTCGGCTGGTGCTCGGCGATGCGCGACCTGCGGGAGGACCTGGACAAGGGCCTCTCCAACGTCCCGGCCGAGGTGGCCCGGGCGGTGCGGGCCGAGGGCTCGGACCCCTGGGACGCCGAGGCCCTGGTGGGCTCGGTGGCCGGACGGGAGTGGCTGGTGGCCGAGCACGGCCGCGCGCGCGTCCTTCTCTCCCAGACGGGCGCGGAGCTGGCCGCGCTCGGAGATCGGCCCGGGGTGGCCCTGTTGCGGCTGTTCCACCGCTCCATCGAGGGCTTCTGGACGAAGCGGCTGCCCCGGCGACTGCCGTTCCTGCGCGCCCCCGCGAGTGTCAGGGATTCCCTCTCGGGTGCCCCGCCGTGACGCGGCCGAGCACGAAGCCCACCCCCAGCATCACCACCGAGACGACAGCGCCGATGCTCAATGACACACGCTCCACCTTGTCGAGCACGGGGTTGTCGAACACATTGGTGGAGTAGTGGAAGGCGGCGATGAGCCATTGCTCGCCCTGCTTCACCAGGGCGCAGCTCCAGCGGCCGTGGACGACGAAGTCCGAGCCATCCGCGAGCACGTAATGATCCGTCGAGGAGCCCTGGGCAAGGCCCGTGGTGCCATACAGGCGCGTCAGGCCATCCACCTCGAACTTCGTGGTGAGCTTGTCCACCACGCGGCCCGGTCCGATGAGCATCTTCTCGTAGTAGGCGCGGATGGCGCTCTTGCCCACGCGCACGTCGTTGTTCATCGTGGTGAAGACCACGTCCTCGGTGACGTGCGAGAGCAGGCGGTCCACGTCCCGAGCGTTGAGCGCCTGCTCCATGTCGTTCTCGAGCGCGCGCAGGACCTCGTGCGCGGCCGCGTCACCCGCCGCCTCCAGAGGCACCTCTTGCGCGTGGGGCGCCGCGGGCATGCCCAGCACCCAACACAGCATCAACCCCACGACCATCCGCTTCATGGCGTCTCCTGAAAGGACGTCACTCTAGCCCACGCGGCACCCTCATCCGCTTGTACACTGACGCTCCACCCCTCGGAGGATGGATGTCCCAGAAAGCTCCCCAGCCCAGCCCCCGCAAGAAGACCGTCCGCGAAACCCATGCCACCGGGCCGCGCACCCTGGCCATCGACATCGGCGGCTCGGGACTCAAGGCGCTCGTCCTCGGACCCGAGGGAAAGGCGCTCGACGAGCGGCGGCGGGTCAAGACGCCCAAGCCCGCCACCCCCAAGGCGGTGCTGCGCGCGATCGAGAAGCTCATCAAACCCCTGGGAGACTTCGAGCGCGTGTCCGTGGGCTTTCCGGGCGTGGTGGAGGAAGGCGTGACGAAGAGCGCGCATAACCTCCACCCCGATTGGGTGGGCTTCAACCTCGCCGAGGCCGTGCACCAGCTCACCAGGCGCCCCGTGCACGTGCTCAACGACGCCGGCGTCCAGGGCTTCGGCGTCATCGAGGGCAAGGGCCTGGAGATGGTCCTCACCCTGGGCACCGGCATGGGCTGCGCCCTGTACATCGACGGCAAGTACGTGCCCAACCTGGAGCTGGCCCACCACCCCTTCCACGGAGGCAAGACCTACGAGGACTACGTGGGCCAGGCCGCGCTGGATCGCGTGGGCAAGAAGAAGTGGAACAAGCACGTGGAGCGGGTGCTCCAGCAAATCCAGCCCATCTGGAACCCGCGGCAAATCTACGTCGGCGGAGGCAATGCGCGCCTGCTCGACATCAAGCTGCCCCCCAACGTGAAGATCACCGAGAACATCGCCGGGCTGCTCGGGGGCTTCGCGCTCTGGAAGGACGAGCCCCGGCAGCGCTGAGCATCCGCTCGGCACCTCGCCCGCCCTCCCAGCGGCCCATGCGGGGAGGCGCGGTGCGGCACCCTCACCATCCGATGCACACCTTGGGGGAACACGCGCCTCCCCTCCCGGGAGCGCGAGCGGGTTCTCTCACCAAGGGAGCGACGTCATGGACGAGAAGGAATACCTCAACCGCAGGATGGGCATCCCCTTGGACCCGGCCAAACAGAAGGATCCCGAGGAGCACGGCGACCGTGTTCCCGCCGAGGGCCGGGCCGAGCATCTCAACGACATCACGGAACAGAATGGCGGCCAGCGCTCGGAGGCGGGCCCGCCGTGGAACGATCGCAGTCTGGAGCGCGGCTTGTCGCATGAGTTCGACAAGTACGGCGGACGCGGCAAGCCGAAGAAGAAGTAGCGGGCGCCCCCCGGGCAAGCGGGGGGCCAGGCCATCGCGACGACGTCCCATCCCGGCGCCGCGCCCGTGCGCGGCCGTTATCTCCAGGAGCTGGATGCCCATGGCCCGTTCCGCGACCCGACAGCCGCTCGTCACGGTGACCCCCGAGGGGCTCTACTGCCCCCAGGGGGATTTCCATATCGACGCCTGGCGGCCCGTGAACCGCACCCTCATCACCCACGCGCACGGCGACCACGCCCGCTGGGGCAGTCAGCAGTACCTCGGCACCCGCCCCTCGCGCGGCCTGCTGCGCAAACGCCTGGGCGCGGAGGCTGACATCACCACGCTCGACTACGGGGAGTGTCTCACCATCGGTGGCGTGACGGTGAGCTTCCACCCGGCGGGCCACGTGCTGGGCAGCGCGCAGATCCGCCTCGAATACAAGGACGAGGTCTGGGTCGTCTCCGGCGACTACAAGCGCGACGCGGACCCCACGTGTCTGCCTTTCGAAGTGGTGCCCTGCGACACCTTCATCACCGAGGCCACCTTCGCGCTGCCCATCTACCGCTGGGACGACACGCGGCGCGTGGCCGAGGAGGTGTTGCGCTGGTGGGACGCCAACCGCGAGGCGGGCCGGGCCTCGGTCCTCTTCTGCTACGCGCTGGGCAAGGCGCAGCGGCTGCTCGCGGAGCTGGCCCGCGTCACGGACCGCGAGGTGTTCGTGCACGGGGCCACGCACGCGCTCGTGGAGCTCTACCGCGAGGCGGGTGTGCCCATGCTGCCCACCCGCCCCGTGTCCGAGGCGGAGAAGGGCACGTCCTACGCGGGAGCGCTCGTGCTGGCGCCGCCCAGCGCCGCGGGCTCCACGTGGATGCGCCGCTTCGGCGAGCACGAGACGGGCTTCGCCTCGGGGTGGATGCGGGTGCGCGGCAACCGGCGCCGCCGCGGCTATGACCGGGGCTTCGTCCTCTC
This sequence comes from Cystobacter fuscus DSM 2262, assembly GCF_000335475.2. Classification (NCBI taxonomy): domain Bacteria; kingdom Pseudomonadati; phylum Myxococcota; class Myxococcia; order Myxococcales; family Archangiaceae; genus Cystobacter; species Cystobacter fuscus. The sequence goes on from NZ_ANAH02000001.1 coordinate 301,333, forward strand.
CGACCACGCGGACTGGCCGGGGCTGTTGCGCACGGCGAAGGAGACGGGCGCCTCGCGCGTGCTCGCCACCCACGGCTCCAGCGACACCCTCTCGCGCTACCTGCGCGAGAACCTCGGCATCGACGCCGCCCCCCTGGCCACGCCCTTCGAGGGCGAAGCGGAGGACTGAATCCATGCGCCGGCTCGTGGATCTCTACGAGACACTCGACTCCACCACCTCCACCAACGCCAAGGTGGACGCGCTCGTGGCCTACTTCCGGCAGACGCCCCCCGAGGACGCCGCCTGGGGGCTGTTCTTCCTCACCGGCCGCCGCATCAAACGGCTCGTGCCCTCCAAGGCCCTCAAGCAGTGGGCGCGCGAGCTGAGTGATACCCCCGAGTGGCTCTTCGACGAGGCCTATGCCTCGGTGGGAGATCTCGCGGAGATCATCGCGCTGCTGCTCGACTCGGCCGAGCAGCCCCAGGTGACCGAGGAGCTGTCCCTGTCTCGGTGGATGGAGGAGCGCATCCTGCCCCTGGGCGGACTGGCCCTGCCGGAGCAGCGCGAGCGCATCACCGGCTGGTGGCACACGCTGCCGCGCCGCGAGCTGTTCATCTTCAACAAGATGCTCACCGGCGAGCTGCGCGTGGGCGTCTCGGACACGCTCGTGGTGCGCGCGCTGGCGCAGTACGCCGGGCTTCCCCCCGCCGCCGTGTCCCACCGCCTCATGGGCACCTGGGCCCCGAGCCGCGCCTTCTTCGAGCAGCTCGTCGCGCCGGACGTGTCCGACGGGGATCGCTCGCGCCCCTACCCCTTCTACCTGGCCAGCCCCCTGGAACAGCCCGTGGAGGGCCTCGGGGACCGCTCGGAGTGGATGGTCGAGTGGAAGTGGGATGGCATCCGGGGCCAGCTCATCCACCGCCAGGGCGGCATCTACCTGTGGAGCCGCGGCGAGGAGCTGGTCACCGAGCGCTATCCGGAGATCGCCAAGGCGGCCACGAGCCTGCCTCCGGGCACCGTGCTCGACGGGGAGATCCTCGCCTATGAGGATGGACGGCCCCTGCCCTTCGCCCGCCTGCAGCGGCGCATCGGCCGCCAGAAGCTCACCGCCAAGGTGCTCGCCGAGGCCCCCGCGGTCTTCATGGCGTACGATCTGCTCGAGGACAAGGGCGAGGACGTGCGCGCGCTTCCCCTGCGCGAGCGCCGGGCGCGGCTCGAGGCGCTGCTGAGCGACAAGCCCCAGTTCCCCATCTCCCCCCGCATCCCCGCGGACACATGGGAGGAGCTGACCCAGGCCCGCCGCGAGTCGCGCGAGCGCAACGTGGAGGGCTTCATGATCAAGCGGCTGGAGTCGCCCTACCAGCACGGCCGCAAGCGCGGGGACTGGTGGAAGTGGAAGATCGATCCCTTCACCGTGGACGCGGTGCTGCTCTACGCGCACCCCGGCCATGGCAAGCGCGCCGCCCTGTACACGGACTACACCTTCGCGGTGTGGAAGGGCGAGGAGCTGCTGCCCGTGGCCAAGGCATACTCGGGACTGACGGACGAGGAGATCTCCCGGCTGGACCGGTGGATCCGCGCCCACACGAAGGAGAAGTTCGGCCCGGTGCGCTCGGTGGAACCCGCCCAGGTGTTCGAGCTGCACTTCGAGGGCATCGCCGCCTCGCCCCGGCACAAGTCCGGCGTGGCCCTGCGCTTTCCCCGCATCGCCCGGTGGCGCTCGGACAAGGCCCCCAAGGACGCGGACTCGCTCGACCAGCTCAAGGAGCTGATCCATGCCCCCACCTAGGCGCGCGCGCACCAGCTCTCCGCGCACGGCCGCGCCCCGGAAACGCGCGGCACGCAAGGCCGTGCCTCCCGCTCCGCCACCGGAGGCGCGCGCCCTGGGGGTGGACGCCTGGTTCGAGTCGCGCGGGTGGACGCCCTTCCCCTTCCAGCGCGAGGCCTGGGCGGCGTATGCGCGAGGAGAGAGCGGCCTCATCCACGTGCCCACGGGCGCGGGGAAGACGTATGCCGCTTACCTCGGCCCGCTCGCGGAGGTGGCCGAGCGCCGTGAGAAGGGCTTGCAGATCCTCTACATCACGCCGCTGCGCGCGGTGTCGCGGGACATCGAGCTGGCGCTCCTGGCGCCCCTGTCCGCCTTCGACGCCGACATCACGGTGGAGAGCCGCACGGGAGACACCTCGAGCAGCATCCGCCGCAAGCAGAAGGACCGGCTGCCCGAGGTGCTCATCACCACGCCCGAGTCCCTCTCGCTGCTGCTGTGCCATGAGCGCGCGCACGAGCTCTTCGCGCCCCTGCGCTGCGTCATCGTGGACGAGTGGCACGAGCTGCTGGGCAGCAAGCGGGGCACGCAGGTGGAGCTCGCGCTCGCGCGGCTGCGCCGCTTCGCGCCGGGGATGCGCACCTGGGCGCTGTCGGCCACGCTGGCCAACCTGGACGAGGCGGCACGCGCCGCCGTGGGCCCGAGCGTCACGCCGAGCTTCGTGAGCGCGGGGCTCGAGCGGCCCGTGCACATGGAGACGCTCCTGCCGGACAGCGTGGATGCCTTCCCATGGGCGGGCCACCTCGGCATGACCATGCTGCGCAAGGTGTCGGACTGGTTGGATCCGGCGCACCCCACCCTGCTCTTCACCAACACGCGCTCCCAGGCGGAGCGCTGGTACGAGGGGCTGCGCTTCCTCCGCCCCGAGTGGGAGGGAGTGCTCGCCCTGCACCACGGCTCCATCGACCGGGACACGCGCGAGGCCGTGGAGCGGGGGCTCAAGGACGGGAGCGTGCGGCTCGTGGTCTGCACGTCGTCGCTCGACCTGGGAGTGGACTTCGGCCCGGTGGAGCGCGTGGTGCAGATTGGCAGCCCCAAGGGCATCTCCCGCACGCTCCAGCGCGCGGGCCGCAGTGCCCACCGCCCCGGGGCTACCGCGCACCTGCTCTTCGTCCCCACGCACGCGCTGGAGCTGGTGGAGATGGCGGCGGCCCGCGACGCGCTCGCCCTCCGGGAGGTGGAGCCCCGCGCGCCCCTGCGCCAGCCGCTCGACGTGCTCGCCCAGCACCTCGTCACCTGCGCGCTCGGTGGTGGCTTCGTCCGCGAGGAGCTGCTCGCCGAGGTGCGTGACACGCACGCCTACCGCGACCTGGGCGAGGAGGACTTCGACCGCGCCCTGCTGCTCGTGACGGAAGGAGGCCCCACGCTGCGCGCCTATCCGCAGTTCCACCGGGTGCGGCGCGTGGAGGAGCGCTACGTGGTGGCGGACGCGCGCGTGGCGCGGCTGCACCGGCTCAACGTGGGCACCATCGCCTCGGACGCCACGGTGGAGCTGCGCTACTGGACGGGCGGGCGGATCGGCACGGTGGAGGAGTCCTTCGTGAGCCGGCTGCGTCCGGGAGACACCTTCCTCTTCGCGGGCAAGCGGCTGGAGTTCAGCCGGATGAAGGATCTCACCGCCTACGTGAAGGTCGCGAAGCAGCGCGCCTCGGCCACGCCCCGGTGGCACGGGGGACGCCTACCGTGGTCGGGCTCGCTCGCCACCGCCGTGCGCCGCGCCTTCCACGCCGCGCGCGAGGGACACCTGGACGCCGCGGAGCTGCGGGCGGCCCGGCCCGTGTTGGACGTCCAGGCCCGGCTGTCACGAGTGCCCGCGAAGGACGCCTGCCTCGTGGAGCTGTGCCGCACGCGTGAGGGCCACCACCTCTTCCTCTACCCCTTCGAGGGGCGGCTGGTGCACGAGGGGCTCGCGGCGCTGCTCGCCCTGCGCCTCACGCGGCTGCAAAAGGCCACCTTCAGCCTCGCGGTGAATGACTATGGGTTGGAGCTGCTGAGCCCCTCACCCTTCCCCTTCGAGGAGGCGCTGCGTCCCGCGCTCTTCACGCGAGAGCGGCTGGTGGAAGACATCCTGGAGAGCGTCAACCTGAGCGAGCTGGCGCGGCGGCAGTTCCGCGACGTAGCGCGGGTAGCGGGACTGGTGATGCCGGGGCTGCCCGGGGCGCGCAAGTCCACCCGGCAGATTCAAGCGAGCACGGGCCTGCTCTATGACGTCTTCGCGCGCTACGAGCCGGACCACATGCTGCTCGTCCAGGCGAGGCGGGAGGTGTTGGAGCAGCACTTCGAGCAGGTGCGGCTGGTGAGCACCCTGGAGCGGCTGGAGCGCACGCCGCTGGAATGTGTCCACGTGCCACGGCCCACGCCGTTGGCCTTTCCGCTCGTCGTCGAGCGCATGGGCGCCACCGTGTCCAACGAGACGCTGTTGGATCGGGTGCAGCGCATGAAGGAAAAATGGCTGCGAGAGGACTCCCTGTCCGCCTAGGCGGCACCGAGGTGGAGCTGCGTCCCGAGCGCGCTCTGTACTGGCCCGAGGCGGGCGTGCTCGCGGTGGCGGATCTGCACTGGGGCAAGCCCGAGAGCTTCCACCAGCACGGCATTCCCCTGCCCACGGGCGTGCTGGAGGACGACCTGGCGAGGCTGTCCGCCGCGCTGCATGCCACGGGGGCGCGGCGGGTGCTGCTCGTGGGGGATCTCATCCACTCGCGCCGGGGACTCACGGCGGACGTGGTGGAGCGCGTGACGGCCTGGCGCGAGGGCCACGACGTGGAGCTGGTGCTGGTGCGCGGCAACCATGACCGGCACCTGGAGGCACTGCCGCCCTCGTGGCGCATGCGGCTGGTGGAGTCACACCTGGACGAGGGGCCGTTCCGCTTCGCCCACCACCCGGAGCCCGCCCCGGGGAGGTATGTCTGCGCGGGCCACCTGCACCCCACGGTGCGGCTGAGCACGGGCGCGGACCGGCTGCGCCTGCCATGCTTCCACCTGGGTCCTCAGGTCGGAGTGCTGCCCGCATTCAGCGCCTTCACGGGTGGCCTGGACATGCGGGCGGGAGAGGGAGAGCGGCTCTTCGTCATCGCGGAGGACGCCGTGGTGGAACTGCCTCCCGCGCGCTCCACGCGCCGAGCGCGCAGCTGACACGGGAGGGCTGATCATCAGCACACGGTCCACTGGACTCCCCGCGAGACCGCGAGTTGTTCTGTTGGCCAATGCGATACTCTGGCTTCGATGTGGCCCGGCCGGACCTCGAACGAGGTTTGGCAATTGTCATTGGCATCAACACCTACGCGCACGGCATCCCGCCCCTCTCCAATGCCGTCCGGGACGCCAGCTCCGTCGCGGACGCACTGGAGGGCCAGGGCTTCGAGGTCATCTGCCTGCTCGATGACCAGGCATCCCTGTCAGCCCTCACCACCCTCCTGTCCCAGCAACTCGCCTCCCTCCAGCCGCCCCCGGACAGGCTGCTGGTCTACTTCGCCGGACATGGGCTGGCGCACACCGACGAACACCACCACCTCTCGGGTTTCCTGCTGCCCGCCGATGCCCGCCGTGACGACTTCTCTTCCTACTGGCGCATGGACGCGCTCCGCGAGGCGCTGCGTGACCTGCCCTGCCGCCATCTGCTGCTCATCCTCGACTGCTGTTTCGCGGGGGCCTTCCCCCACTCTTCCTCAAGGGACCTCCGCGCGCCCTCCCTCCCCGCGCCCCTCTTCCTCGAGCGCTTCCGCCACTTCTCCTCCCGCCGCTCCTTCCAGCTCCTGGCCTCCACCGCCCACGACGAGCTGGCGTCCGACAGGCTCCTGGCCAAACCCTCCCAGGAGTCGCTCGGCGACGGACACCACTCGCCCTTCGCCCTCGCACTGCTCCAGGCCCTCCAGCACCCCTCCTCCGCGGACACCAACCAGGACGGCCTGATCACCGCCTCCGAGCTCTACACCTTCCTGCGCGACAGGCTGATCGATCTGCTGCCCGTCCACTGCCAACAGACTCCCGCCCTGTGGCCCCTGGACTGGCATGACAGTGGCGAGTTCCTCTTCCTCCTCTCGGACACCTTCCCCACCCTGCCCCTGGCGGCACCGCTCTCCCGGCACTCCAATCCCTATCTGGGCTTGAGGCCCTTCGCCTCGGCCCACCGGCACCTGTTCTTCGGCCGCGAACGCCTCATCGATTCACTGCTCGGGCACCTGCGCGTCCAACCCCTGTTGCTGCTGTGCGGCCCCTCCGGTGTGGGCAAGTCCAGCGCCGTCCACGCGGGCCTCCTGCCACGGCTGGGCGACGACCCCACCTGGCGTGTTCCCCGCTCCCTGCGTCCCTCCGCCCAGCCACTCCACGCGTTGTCCTCCTGGCTCGCCTCGATGGAGCCCGGCCCCTCCGTGCCCTCGGCCACGGGCCTCGCCGTCAATCCCCACGTCGCCGCCGCCTGCGTCGTCTCCTTCCTCACCCGTAATGAGGACCTGTCGCTCCTGCTCGTCGTCGATCCCCTCGAGGAGCTCGTCACGACCTGTCCCGATGACGCCACGCGCCGCGCCTTCCTCCAAGCACTGGGCGCGCTGCTCCAGCTCTCCCACCCTCGGCTGCGAATGTTGTGGTTGCTGCGCTCGGACTTCGAGCCCCACTTCCACTCCCTGCTCTCGCCCTCCGGAGTGACTTCCGCGCGCTGGCACGAAGGCCGCCTTCCACTGCCCCCCATGAACCGGGACGAGTTGCGGCAGTGCATCGAGAAGCCCGCGGAGAGCTGTGTCCTCTTCTTCGAGCCAGGGCTTGTCGAGCGCCTGCTGGATGACGTGGATCAAATGCCCGGGGCCCTGCCCCTGCTCTCGGTGGCCCTCAGCGAGTTGTTCGACGCCTGTCTCGCCAGTGGCCGGGAGGATCGCACGCTCTCCTTCGAGGACTACCGGAGCATTGGCGGTGGCATCGCGGGCGCGCTCCAGCGCCGGGCCGAGCTCGTCTTCGCGGGCACGCCGCCACCCGCGTCCGACGGACAATCCCTCCCTCCACTCCCCCGTCTAGGGGAACTGCCCGCCTTCCAGCACACGCTGCGCAACGTGTTGCTGCGCATGGTGTCTCCCGAGGAAGGAGGATTGGCGCGCCGCAGGGTTCCCCGCGCCGAACTGGAATACACCCACCCGGAGGAGAATGACCGCGTCCAGCGGGCCCTGCGCACGCTCGAGGCCTGCCGCCTCGTGGTGGCCAGCGATGACGGCGGCCCTTGCGTCGAGCCCGCGCACGATGCGCTGCTCTCCGCCTGGCCTCGGCTCCACGACTGGGCGCTCCAGGCGAGGCGCGAGTTGTTGTCGCTGCGTCGCGTCTCCCATGCCGCGTCCGAGTGGCACCGCCACGGCCGGGACAGCGACTTCCTCTGGGCGGATGGACGGCTGGAGCAACTGGGCCTCGCGCCGGTGGCCCTGCGCCGCGCGGCCCTGCCGCTGGCCCTGGGCAACGTGTCACCCGGGAGCCAGCCCACCGAGCCCCTGGTCTTCAACGCCACCGAGAGTGGCTTCCTCCGGGCCAGCGCGGTGCGCCGGCGCGTCCTGCGCGCCCGTCGCTCCTCGGTCGCACTCACGGTGGGCATCGCCCTCGTGCTGCTCACCATGGTGGCGCTCATCCAGGCCAACAGGGCTCAGGCCAAGGCCGGGGAAGCCGAGGCCAGTGCCTGGGAGGCCCAGCGACGCAAGGAAGACGCCGAGTCCAGCGCGAGGGAGGCTCACGAGCAGAAGGAGAAGGCCGAGAGCCTCGCCGAGGAGGCCCGGAGGCAGGAAGCCGCCGCCGTGAGCAACTTCGCGGAGGCCCAGCGGCAACGGGAGTCCTCCGAGCGCCATGCCCACGAGGCACTCGAGCAGCAATACCGCGCCGAGGCCAATGCTCAGGAGGCCCTGACCCAGAAGCTCCTCGCCGAGGCCAATGCCCACGAGGCCCAGCGACAGCAGGAGCTCGCCGAGGCCAACGCCCAGAGGGCGCGCGAACAGCAGTACCTCGCTGAGATAAACGCCCAGGAAGCCCTCTCCCAGAGGAACTCCTCCGAGTCCAATGCCCGGGAAGCGCGCAGACAACAGGAGACAGCCGAGGCCAATGCTCGGGAGGCCCAGCGGCAGCGGGAGAACGCCGAGGCCAATGCACGAGAGGCCCAGCGGCAGCAACGGACCGCCGAGTCCAATGCCCAGGAAGCACTCGAACAGCAGCGGACCGCCGAGTCCAATGCCCAGGAAGCACTCGAACAGCAGCAGATCGCCGAGGCCAATGCACGCGAGGTCTTGCTCCAGAAGGAGATCGCCGAAACCAATGCCCTGAGGGCACACGTTCAGCAGGAAGCCGCCGAGAAGAATGCCCTTGAAGCACGCAAGCAGCAGGAAGCCGCCGAGAAGAATGCCCTTGAAGCACGCAAGCAGCAGGAGTTGGTCCTGGTCAACGTCCGGATATCCCGTGCGAGAGCCCTCATCGACAAGAACCCCACCCAGGCGCTGTTGGTTCTGCGCGAGGTGTATGGCATGAATGAGGCGTCGGACAACGAATGGTTGCAGTCCGCCTTGCAGGTCAGCCACCACATCGTCAGTCAAAACGTCTTCATCGGGCACAACGGCAGCGTTGAAATGGTCCAACTCAGCCCCGATGGCACCCACGTCCTCACGGTCTCGGACGACGGTACTGCTCGCCTCTGGCGCGCCGACGGAACAGGTCAGTCACGCGTCCTCTCGAGCCATAGTGGAGCAATGAACTCCGCCGTCTTCAGCCCCGACGGTTCCCTTATGCTCACTGTCTCAGATGCTGGCACAACTCGCATCTGGAGCGTCACGGATACGACCCAGCCCCTCCACATCTTCAAGGATCCTGAGAACGCGCATGTGAGGTCTGCCATATTCAGCCCCGGCGGAAACCGCATCCTCACCACCTCGGATAGCGGCACCCTTTACCTCTGGAATGTGAAAGGAGAGGATCTCGTCAAGTTCGAGGGCCACACGGACAGGGTGACCTCCGCCGTCTTCAGCCCCGATGGAAACCGCATCCTCACCGCCTCCAGTGACGGAACCGCCCGCCTCTGGAGTTTAGAAGGACAGGAACTCCACAAGTACAATGGCCATCAGGACGAGGTGACCTCGGCCAGCTTCAGTCCCGATGGGGCCTATGTTCTCACGTCTTCAGCCGACTACACCGCTCGTCTCTGGCGCATCAACGGGACAAAAGCGCAGCACGTATTCCGTGGTCATTCAGCACATGTGAATACAGCCACGTTCAGCCCCGACGGCTCCCTCATCCTCACCGCAGCAGACGACAACACTGCTCGCATCTGGCCTGCCAATGGTTCGCGAGAGCCACTCGTACTCTCGGGCCATTCGGGTTGGGTGACCTCCGCAGTCTTCAGCCCTGACGGCTCCCTCATCCTCACCGCCTCCAGTGACGGAACCGCCCGCCTCTGGCCCACCTCTGGCATGAAGAACCCCATCATACTCTCGGGCCATTCAGACTGGGTGAACTCAGCCACGTTCAGCCCCGACGGCTCCCGCATCCTCACCGCCTCGATTGACGGCACCGCTCGCCTCTGGAGAATCCGGGGACAGGGACAGGGCATACGGTTCTTCTTCAACCCGCCAGACGCGAACATGCCCGCGACTATCAGCCCCGAAGGAACCCGCATTCTCACCTCCGCCCCTGATGGCACTGTTTACCTCTTCAGCATCAACGGCACGAGTCAGCGGATGGACATCCTCCAGGGTCACAAGCACCCCGTGAATACGGCCACGTTCAGTCCCGATGACTCTCTCCTCCTCACCGCCTCGGACGACGGCACCGCTCGCTTATGGAACGTGCTGGAGTTGTGGCAGCCCCCCCGCGTTATGCATGTCAACAAAAGAAATGGGGTGACTTCCGCCATCTTCAGTCCCGACGGATCTCGCATCCTCACCACCTCGAACGGCCCCGTCGTTCGCCTGTGGCACACCTACAGCTCAGAGGATGAGCCATTCCTCCGCCTCAAGGGACACAAAGGCCCGGTGACAATCGCCGCCTTCAGCCCCGATGGTAGCCTGATTGCCACCGGCGCGGAGGATCACACGGTGCGCCTCTGGCGCGCCGACCGGGAGGAGCCGCCTCGACTCCTCAATGGGCATGAGGGAAGCGCAACTTCCGCCACATTCAGCCCCAACGGGGCCTACATACTCGTCGCCTCCGAGGATGGACAGGCCCGCCTCTGGCTTACCAGTGATACGACAAAACCACTGCGCGCCTTCAGTGGCTCCACCAACCCACTGAACTCCGCCACATTCAGCCCGGATGGCTCCCTCATCCTTACCGCTTCTGACGATGGCATCGCTCGCATCTGGCGGACAGACGGCACCGGCAAGCCGATCATCCTCGAAGGACACACAGGCCCGGTAAGCTCTGCGAGCTTCACCCCCGATGGCACGCGTGTCTTCACTGTCTCCGACGATACCACCACCCGTCTCTGGTCTTTGGATGAACAGAGCACACCACTCGTTCTACGGCCTGAGGAGAATCAGGATAAGTGCCGTGTCGACGCGCATCTCACACGGGATGGGACGCGAGCCCTCACAGTGTGCGGAAATGGATTGGTCCGCATCTGGCCCCTGCGACCCGAACCCCTGCGCGAGTACTTCCAGACGGCCACCACGGCCTGCCTCTCCGCCCTGGAGCGGATGGAATACCTGCTCGAGACTCCCGCCGTGGCACGCGCCGCCCATGAGCGCTGCGAGCGGAAGCACGGCCGAGCCCCCTGAGCCTCGTCTTCACGAACCTCCAGGCGGCCCGTCTCTTCCCGGGAGGCGCCGTGCCCGGTACCACGACGAGCATGCGCCCAGGAAGCACCTACGAGTGGGAGCGTTTCCACTCGCCGCGCCCCGCCGGGAACGACATACGCTCAGGAGTGCTGGCGCCCTGCTTCACCAAGGAGTGAAGCTCGTCCACGAGGACACCTCTTCATGTTGGACATCCCGGGTTACAGAGTCCTTGGCACGCTCCGCGCGACGAGTTCGAACGTGCTGTTCCACGCGGTGCGCGAGGCCGATGGTGTCCCCGTCATCCTCAAGACGCCCCTGGCCCCCTCCCCCGGCTCCAGCGAGAACGAGCGCTACCGGCGGGAGTTCGCCATCCTGCAGCGGCTGCGGGACGTGCGCGGGGTGGCCAGGCCCTACGCCTACGAGCGGATTCACGAGCGGCCCGTCCTCCTGCTGGAGCGGGTGCAGGGCGAACCCCTGTCCGAGACCACGGGTCAGCCGATGGAGGTCTCCCGGTTCTTGAGTCTGGCCCTCTCGCTGGTCTCCACCCTGGCCGAGGTCCACCTCCGCGACATCATCCACAAGGACATCAAGCCCTCCAACATCCTCCTGGAGCCGTCCGGCGAGGCGCGACTCATCGACTTCGGCGTGGCGACGTTGCAGCGGGTGGAGCACCTGGAGGCGGCCCCCGCGCATCTCATCGAGGGCACGCTGGCGTACATGTCACCCGAGCAGACCGGGCGGATGAACCGCGTGGTGGACTACCGCACGGATTTCTATTCGCTGGGCGTCACCTTCTACGAGCTGCTCACGGGGCGCAGGCCCTTCCAGGCCAAGGACGCGCTCGAGTGGTTTCACGCGCACCTGGCGCAGAAACCCAAGCCGCCCCACGAGCTGAATCCCCAGCTGCCGCCGGCCTTGTCCGCGCTCGTCATGAAGCTGCTGGCCAAGGTGGCCGAGGAGCGCTACCAGAGCGCCGAGGGCTTGAAGGCCGATCTGGAGCGCTGCCGCGAGGCACTCGGCCAGGGCGTGCGGGAAGAGTTCCCCCTGGGGACCCAGGACACGCCCCAACGCTTCCAACTGCCGCAACGGCTCTATGGGCGTGAGGCGCAGGTGGCCTCCCTGCTCGAGGGCTTCGAGCGCGTGACGCGCACGGGCCGGCCGGAGTTGCTGCTGCTCAGTGGTTACTCGGGCATCGGCAAGTCCTCGCTGGTGCACGAGCTGTACAAGCCGGTGGTGCGGCGGCGCGGGCTGTTCCTGAGCGGCAAGTTCGACCAGTTCCAGCGGGACATCCCCTACGCCACCCTGGCCCAGACCCTGCGCGGGCTGGTGCAGCAACTGCTCGCCGGCAGCGAGGAGGAGCTCGCCCGGTGGCGCGAGCAGGTGAACCGGGCGTGGGACGGCCAGGGCCAGGTGCTCGTGGACCTGGTGCCCCAACTGGAAGTGCTCGTGGGCCGGCAGCCCGCGCTCCAGGAGTTGCCCGCCAGCGAAGCGCAGCAGCGCTTCTTCCGGGTGGTGCGCCAGTTCACGGCGGTGTTCTCCACGAAGGAGCACCCGGTGGTGGTGTTCCTGGATGACTTGCAGTGGGCGGATCCCTCCAGTCTGCGGCTGCTCGAGCAGATGCTGTCCCATCCGGAGAGTCCCCCGGTGTTGTGGCTCGGCGCCTACCGGGACAACGAGGTGAGCCCCACCCACCCGCTGATGGCGATGTTGGAGAAGGCGCGCGAGGCGGGCACGCGCCTCACGGACCTCCGGCTGGAGCCGCTGCGCGTGGAGCAGGTGGAGGAGTTGGTGGGCGAGACGCTCCCGGGAGCGGGCGGGGAGGTGGTCTCCCCCCTGGCGGAGCTGGTGTACGAGAAGACGGGGGGCAACCCCTTCTTCCTGCTGCGACTGTTGGTGACGCTCCACCAGGAGGGCCTGCTCGTGCGCCTGCCGAAAGGAGGCTGGCGGTGGGATGCCGAGGGAGTGCGGGCCCGGGACTACTCGGAGAACATCGTCGACTTCCTGGTGGGCAAGCTGCGCCAGTTTCCTCCGGACACCCAGCACCTGCTGCGGCTGGCGGCGTGCGCGGGCACCGTCTTCTCGCTCCAACTGTTGGGCACCCTCTCGGGGCTCCCCGGGGAAGAGGAGGTGGAGCGAGGCCTGGAGCCCGCGCTGCGCGAAGGCATGCTCGGGCGCGTGGGCACGGAGACGTACCGCTTCCTGCATGACCGCATCCAGCAGGCGGCCCACTCGCTCAACTCCGAGGCACAGCGCCAGGAGGCGCACCTGCGCATCGGCCGCCTGCTGCTCCAGGGCTTGTCCCCGGAGCAGGTGCGCGAGTCGCTCTTCGAGGTGGTGAGCCAGCTCAACGCCGGGTTGGCGCTGATGGAGGACCCCACCGAGCGCCACCAGCTCGCGCGACTCAACGCCGAGGCGGGGACCAAGGCCCAGGCCGGGCTCGCGCTGCACCCCGCCCTCACCTACTTCTCGACGGCCTTCGCGCTCATTCCCGGGGACCCCTGGGAGACGGACCCCGCCCTGTCCTTCCAGGTGCGACTGGCCCAGGCGCGCACGCAACTGCTGAGCGGCTCGCCCTCCGAGGCCTGGCGCCAGCTCGAGGAGTTCCGCCCCCGGGCCCGCACCCGCGCGGACACCGTGGCCCTCCACATGCTGACCCAGGACATCCACTTCGCCACGGGTGCGTTCCTGGAGGGCATGAACTCCATCCGGGAGTGCCTGGAGCTGCTGGGCATGCCCGTCCCGTGGCAACCCACCTGGGAGGAGGCCGTGGCCGCCCATGAGGAAGCGTGGGCCCTGTTGGGGCAGCGGCCCATCGAGAGCCTCCTCGAGCTGCCCCTCATGACCGACCCGGACATGAAGATGGCCGTCGTCGCCCTCTTCAAGCTCTTCCCCGGCGCCTACTCCTCCGACCCAAACCTGCTCATCATCATCCTGAGCCGGATGGTCTCCCTCACCCTGCGCCACGGCGTCGTGGACGCCGCCGTGCCCGGGTACACCTGGTTCGGCGTCATCACCGGCTCGTTCTTCAAGCGCTACCGGGAAGGCTTTGCCTTCGCACGGCTCGCCCTCGGCTTCGTCGAGCGCTACCACCTGTCCGCCCGCCGGGGGGATGTGCTGCTCGGCATGCAGTTCAGCAGCTACTGGGTCCAGCCCCTCGCCCGAGCGCAGGAACTGCTCATCAACGGCCTGCGGTATACGCTTCAAGTGGGCGACATCGCACCCGCCACCTATTGCAGCGTCTATCTCGTCACCAACCGTCTGGCCATGGGGCACTCCCTGGACGAGGTCTACCAGGAGTCGCTCGTGCGCGACGAGTTCCTGCGCAAGACGGGCTTCGTGGATCCCCAGGAGGCGCTCGTCGTGGCGCAGCGCTACGTGCAACAGCTGCGTGGCCACTCCCTGTCATTCTCCACCCTGAGCGGGGAGGGCTTCGACGAACGGGCCTACGAGGCGCGGATGACGCCCGAGCGACTGGGCGGCTCGCGGTGCCATTACTGGCTCTTCAAGATGCAGTCGCGCTTCATGTGCGGCGCCTACGGGGAAGCCCGCGATGCGGCGGACAAAGCAGCCGGGTTGTTGTGGTCCTGCTTCGGCACGCTCAATTCCCGCGAAGGCCACTTCTACCGCGCCCTGACCCTGGCCGCGTGCTTCGCGGGGGCCTCGCCCGAGCAGCAGCGGGAGTGGATGGAGGCCATCGAGCGGCACCACCAGCAGCTCGCGGAGTGGGCGGAGAATTGCCCGGAGAACTTCCGCGCGCTCGAGCGGCTCGTCTTCGCGGAGCGGGCCCGGCTGCTGGGGCACGCGGAGGAGGCGACACGGGCCTACGAGCAGGCCATCCGCTCGGCCCGGGAGAACGGCGCCATCCAGTACGTGGGGCTGGCCAGTGAGCTCGCGGCGAACTTCTGGCGCACGCGCGAGGCGCCCATCGTCGCCCACGCTTTCGCGCGCGAGGCCCGGGCGGCCTATCAACGGTGGGGAGCGCGGGCCAAGGTCCAGCACCTGGAGTCCCTGTGGCCAGAGCTCGCGCCCACCCACTCCCCCCAGGAAGCGCTGAGCACCAGCAGCACGGACTCCACCCGCATCGACGCGCTCACGGTGGTCAAGGCCCAGCAGGCCGTCTCCGGAGAGATCGAGCTGGAGCGCCTGGTGACGGCACTGATGCGGGCGGCGATGGAGAACGCCGGCGCCCAGAAGGGTGCCCTGCTGCTGCCTGGGGAAAACACGCTCGCGGTGGCGGCCCTCTTCCAGACCTCGCCGGAGGGCGCCCTGGTGGCCTCGGACGAGGGACACCACCACGAGCTGCCGTGGACGCTCCTCACCTATGTCCGGCGCATGCGCGAACACGTGCTCATCGGCGATGCCTCCCAGCCCCATGCGTTCTCCTCCGATGCGTACCTGGCGCGCGGCGGAGCCCGCTCGGTGCTGTGCCTGCCCCTGATGCGGCAGGAGCACTTCTCCGGGGCCCTGTACCTGGAGAACGACCTGGCCACCAACGCCTTCAGCCCGGCACGCCTGGCGCTGCTGGGACACCTCGCGTCGCAGGCGGCCATCTCCATCGAGAACGCGCGACTGTACGCGGACGTGCAGCGCGCCCGGACGGAGCTGCGCCGGGCCAATGACGAGCTGGAGCGGCGGGTGGAAGAGCGCACGCGCGAGCTCTCGCGAGCCCAGGCGCGCCTGGTGGACACCGCACGCGAGGTGGGCATGGCGGAGGTGGCCTCCAACGTGCTGCACAACGTGGGCAACGTGCTCACCAGTGCCGTCGTCAACATGGAGGTGATGAGCAAGACCGCGGGCGCCCTGCGCGTGGGCCGGGTGAGGCAGGCCGGCGCCCTGCTGCTGGAGCACCGGGAGTCCCTGGCGGACTTCCTGACGAAGGATCCGCGGGGCGGCCAGATGCCGGAATACCTGGTGGCGCTCGGCGACGAGATGATGCGCGAGCAGACGCGCCTGATGGAGGACATGGCGGCGATGAACCGGCACATCGAGCACATCCGCGCCATCGTCCAGGTGCAGCAGACGTATGCGCGCAACTCGCTGATGACGGAGGAGTGCGAGCTGTCCCAGCTCATCGACGACGCGCTGCGCATCCAGCTGGCGTCCCTACGGCGTCACGGCGTCACCGTCCATCGGGAAGTGTCGGAGCTGCCCCGGGTGAAGGTGGACAAGCACAAGGTGCTGCAGATCCTCATCAACCTGCTGAGCAACGCCGAACACGCGCTGGACGGAGTGCCCGAGGGCCGGCGCGACCTCTGGGTGAGACTGGTGGCCGAGGGAGGCGTGGCGCGCATCCAGGTGGCGGACAGCGGCGTGGGCATCGCGCCGGAGCTGATGGACAGCCTGTTCACCCACGGCTTCACCACGCGCAAGGACGGCCACGGCTTCGGGCTGCACTCGAGCGCGCTGGCGGCACAGATGCTCAAGGGCCGCCTCCTCCTGGAGAGCGCGGGTCCCGGCCAGGGCGCCGTGGCCACGCTGGAGCTTCCGCTCACCTCCGACGGGAGTCCCCGCGCGTCGTCGTGAGCAGAGTGGCCTTCCAATCCGAGGGCCCGCCCAGCGGCCCCGCCAGTCCACCCGCGCGGCATACGCTCATGCGGTCCCATCATCCCAAGCCGTGCCCAGTACCACGACGAGCATGCGCCCGAGAAGCACCCGCGAGGGTGCACTTCCACTCGCCGTGCCCCGCCTGGAACGGCATACGCTCGGGAGTGCTGGCGCCATGCGTCCCCGAGGAGCTGGCCCAAGAGGACACGTCTTCATGTTGGACATCCCAGGTTACAAGGTCCTAGGTACCCTCCTGGCCAAGGGCTCGAACGTGCTGTTCCACGCGGTGCGCGAGGCCGATGGTGTCCCCGTCATCCTCAAGACGCCCCTGGCCCCCTCCCCCGGCGCCAGCGAGAACGAGCGCTACCGGCGGGAGTTCGCCATCCTGCAGCGGCTGCGGGACGTACGTGGGGTGACCAGGCCCTACGCCTACGAGCGGATTCACGAGCGGCCGGTGCTCCTGCTGGAGCGGATACAGGGCGAGCCCCTGTCCGAGGCCACGGGCCAGCCGATGGAGGTCTCCCGGTTCTTGAGTCTGGCCCTCTCGCTGGTCTCCACCCTGGCCGAGGTCCACCTCCGCGACATCATCCACAAGGACATCAAGCCCTCCAACATCATCCTGGAGCCATCCGGCGAGGCGCGACTCATCGACTTCGGTGTCGCGACGTTGCAGCGGGTGGAGCACCTGGAGGCGGCCCCCGCGCATCTCATCGAGGGCACGCTGGCGTACATGTCGCCCGAGCAGACCGGGCGGATGAACCGCGTGGTGGACCACCGCACGGACTTCTACTCGCTGGGTGTCACCTTCTACGAGCTGCTCACGGGGCGCAGGCCCTTTCAAGCCAGGGACGCGCTCGAGTGGTTTCATGCGCACCTGACGCAGCGCCCGAAGCCGCCCCACGAGCTGAATCCCCAGGTGCCGCCCGCCTTGTCCGCGCTCGTCATGAAGCTGCTGGCCAAGGTAGCCGAGGAGCGATACCAGAGCGCCGAGGGCTTGAAGGCCGATCTGGAGCGCTGCCACGAGGCACTCGGCCAGGGCGTGCGGGAGGTGTTCCCCCTGGGGACCCAGGACACGCCCCAACGCTTCCAACTGCCGCAACGGCTCTATGGGCGTGAGGCGCAGGTGGCGGCCCTGCTCGAGGGCTTCGAGCGCGTGACGCGCACGGGCCGGCCGGAGTTGCTGCTGCTCAGTGGTTACTCGGGCATCGGCAAGTCCTCGCTGGTGCACGAGCTGTACAAGCCGGTGGTGCGGCGGCGCGGGTTCTTCCTGAACGGCAAGTTCGACCAGTTCCAACGGGACATCCCCTACGCCACCCTGGCCCAGACCCTGCGCGGGCTGGTGCAGCAACTGCTCGCCGGCAGCGAAGAGGAACTCGCCCGGTGGCGCGAGCAGGTGAACCGGGCGTGGGACGGCGAGGGACAGGTGCTCGTGGACCTGGTGCCCCAACTGGAAGTCCTCGTGGGTCCACAGCCCGCGCTCCAGGAGTTGCCCGCCAGCGAGGCGCAGCAGCGCCTCTTCCGGGTGGTGCGCCAGTTCACGGCGGTGTTCTCCACGAAGGAGCACCCGGTGGTGGTGTTCCTGGATGACCTGCAGTGGGCGGACTCCGCCAGCCTGTGGCCGCTCGAGCAGATGCTGTGCCAACCGGAGACTCCCCCCGTGTTGTGGCTCGGCGCCTACCGGGACAACGAGGTGGGCCCTTCGCACCCGCTGATGACGATGTTGGAGAAGGCGCGCGAGGCGGGCACGCGCCTCACGGACCTCCGGCTGGAGCCGCTGCGCGTGGAGCAGGTGGAGGAGTTGGTGGGCGAGACGCTCCCAGGAGCGGGCCAGGAGGTGGTTTCTCCCCTCGCGGTGCTGGTGCACGAGAAGACGGGAGGCAACCCCTTCTTCCTGCGGCAACTGCTGGTGACACTCCATCAGGATGGCCTGCTCGTGCGCCTGCCGAAAGGAGGCTGGCGGTGGGATGCCGAGGGAGTACGGGCCCGGGACTACTCGGAGAACATCGTCGACTTCATGGTGGGCAGGCTGCGCCAGTTCCTCCCGGGCACGCAGCACCTGCTGCAACTGGCGGCGTGCGCGGGCGCCGTCTTCTCGCTCCAGATGTTGGGCACCCTCGCGGGACTGTCCGAGGTGGAGCAGGTGGAGCAGGGCCTGGAGCCCGCGCTGCGCGAAGGCCTGCTGGGGCGCGTGGGTCCGGAGACGTACCGATTCCTGCACGACCGCATCCAGCAGGCGGCCCATTCGCTCAGCTCCGAGGAGAAGCGCCAGCAGGTGCACCTGCGCATCGGCCGGCTGCTGCTCCAGAGCCTGTCGCCGGAGCAGGTGCGCGAGTCGCTCTTCGAGGTGGTGAGCCAGCTCAACGCCGGGTTGGCGCTCATGGAGGATCCCACCGAGCGCCACCAGCTCGCGCGGCTCAACGCCGAGGCGGGCAGGAAGGCCCAGGCCGCGCTCGCGCTGCGCCCCGCCCTCACCTACTTCTGGACGGCCTTCGCGCTCATTCCCGGGGACCCCTGGGAGACGGACCCCGCCCTGTCCTTCCAGGTGCGACTCGCCCAGGCGCGCACGGAGCTCATGAGCGGCGACCCCTTCGTGGCACAACGTCTCGCCGAGTCACTCCTCCCCCGGTCACGCTCCCGCGCGGACACCGTGGCCGTCCACGTGCTGCTCATGGATGTCCACCTGGGCACGGGAAAGTTCCGGGAGGGCATGAACTCCATGCTGGAGTGCCTGGCGCGGCTGGGCATGCCCGTCTCGCCGAACCCCACCCGGGAGGAGGCCGTGGCCGCCCACGAGGAGGTGTGGACCCTGCTGGGGCAGCGCCCCATCGAGAGCCTCCTCGAGTTGCCCCTCATGACCAACCCGGACATGAAGATGGCCGTCGTCGCCCTCTTCAAGCTCTTCCCCGGCGCCTACTCCTCCAGCAACCCCCACCTGCTCGTCATCATCCTGAGCCAGATGGTCTCCCTGACCCTGCGCCACGGCTTCGTGGACGGCGCCGTGTCCGGGTACGCCTGGTTCGGCGTCATCACCGGCTCGTTCTTCAAGCGCTACCGGGAAGGCCATGCCTTCGCACGGCTCGCCCTCGGCTTCGTCGAGCGCTACCACCTGTCCGCCCGCCGGGGTGGCGTGCTGCTCGGCATGCAGTTCAGCAGCTACTGGGTCCAACCCCTCGCCCGAGCGCAGGAACTGCTCCTCAACGGCCTGCGGCATGCGCTTCAAGTGGGCGACATCGCGCCCGCCTGCTACTGCAGCGTCTATCTCTTCGCCAATCGCCTGGCCATGGGGCACTCCCTGGACGAGGTCTACCAGGAGTCGCTCGTACGCGCCGAGTACCTGGGCAAGACGGGCTTCGTGGATCCCCAGGACTGGCTCCTGGTGATTCAGCGCTACGTGCAACAGCTGCGCGGCCACTCCCTGTCATTCTCCACCCTGGATGGAGAGGGCTTCGATGAACGGGCCTACGAAGCGCGGATGAAGCCCGAGCGCACGGGCGGCGCGCAGTGCAACTATTGGGTCACCAAGATGCAGTCGCGCTTCATGTGCGGCGCCTACGGGGAAGCCCGAGAAGCGGCGGACAAAGCAGCCGGGTTGTTGTGGGCCAGCCCTGGCCACCTCAATGCCCGCGAAGGCCACCTCTACCGCGCCCTGACCCTGGCCGCGTGCTTCGCGGGGGCCTCGCCCGAGCAGCAGCGGGAGTGGATGGAGGCCATCGAGCGGCACCACCAGCAGCTCGCGGAGTGGGCGGAGAATTGCCCGGAGAACTTCCGCGCGCTCGAGCGGCTCGTCTTCGCGGAGCGGGCCCGGCTCCTGGGGCACGCGGAGGAGGCGACACGGGCCTACGAGCAGGCCATCCGCTCGGCCCGGGAGAACGGCGCCATCCAGTACGTGGGGCTGGCCAGTGAGCTCGCGGCGAACTTCTGGCGCACGCGCGAGGCGCCCATCGTCGCCCACGCCTTCGCGCGCGAGGCCCGGGCGGCCTATCAACGGTGGGGAGCGCGGGCCAAGGTCCAGCACCTGGAGTCCCTGTGGCCAGAGCTCGCGCCCACCCACTCCCCCCAGGAAGCGCTGAGCACCAGCAGCACGGACTCCACCCGCATCGACGCGCTCACGGTGGTCAAGGCCCAGCAGGCCGTCTCCGGAGAGATCGAGCTGGAGCGCCTGGTGACGGCGCTGATACGGGCGGCGATGGAGAACGCCGGCGCCCAGAAGGGTGCCCTGCTGCTGCCTGGGGAAAACACGCTCGCGGTGGCGGCCCTCTTCCAGACCTCGCCGGAGGGCGCCCTGGTGGCCTTGGACGAGGGACACCACCACGAGCTGCCGTGGACCCTCCTGGCCTATGTCCGGCGCACGCGCGAACACGTGCTCATCGGCGATGCCTCCCAGCCCCATGCGTTCTCCTCCGATGCGTACCTGGCGCGCGGCGGAGCCCGCTCGGTGTTGTGCCTGCCCCTGCTGCGGCGGGAGCACTTCTCCGGGGCCCTGTACCTGGAGAACGACCTGGCCACCAACGCCTTCAGCCCGGCACGCCTGGCGCTGCTGGGACACCTCGCGTCGCAGGCGGCCATCTCCATCGAGAACGCGCGACTGTACGCGGACGTGCAGCGCGCCCGGACGGAGCTGCGCCGGGCCAATGACGAGCTGGAGCGGCGGGTGGAGGAGCGCACGCGCGAGCTCAAGCAAGCCCAGGCGCGCCTGGTGGACACCGCGCGCGAGGTGGGTATGGCGGAGGTGGCCTCCAACGTGCTGCACAACGTGGGCAACGTGCTCACCAGTGCCGTCGTCGACCTGGAGATGATGAGCAAGACCGCGGGCGCCCTGCGCGTGGGCCGGGTGAGGCAGGCCGGCGCCCTGCTGCTGGAGCACCGGGAGTCCCTGGCGGACTTCCTGACGAAGGATCCGCGGGGCGGCCAGATGCCGGAATACCTGGTGGCGCTCGGCGACGAGATGATGCGCGAGCAGACGCGCCTGATGGAGGACATGGCGGCGATGAACCGGCACATCGAGCACATCCGCGCCATCGTCCAGGTGCAGCAGACGTATGCGCGCAACTCACTGATGCGGGAGGAGTGCGAGCTGTCCCAGCTCGTCGACGACGCGCTGCGCATCCAACTGGAGTCCTTGCGGCGTCACGGCATCACCGTCCATCGGGAGCTGTCGCGGGTGCCCCCGGTGAACGTGGACAAGCACAAGGTGTTGCAGATCCTCATCAACCTGCTGAGCAACGCCAAACACGCGCTGGACGGAGTGCCCGAGCGCCAGCGCGACCTCTGGGTGAGGCTGGAGGCCGAAGGCAACGTGGCGCGCATCCAGGTGACGGACAGCGGCGTGGGCATCGCGCCGGAGCTGATGGACAGCCTGTTCATCCACGGCTTCACCACGCGCAAGGACGGCCACGGCTTCGGGCTGCACTCGAGCGCACTGGCGGCGCGGATGCTCGAGGGCCGCCTCACCCTGGAGAGCGAGGGCCCCGGCCAGGGCGCCGTGGCCACGCTGGAACTTCCGCTCACCCCCGAAGGAAGTTCCCGCGCGTCGTCGTGAGCAGCGCGGCCTTCCAGTAAGCGCCCCCCGCCCGGCGCTGCTCCCAGAGCCGCTCGAACTCCGCCCGGGTGATTTCCAGGGGCGCCGACTCCGTCTCGGCGGCGATCTCCTCCAGGCCGGGCATCGGCACCAGGGCCAGCTCCGCGTCGCGCTCCTCGTGCGCATCCGCGAAGCCCACCCGCCCATCCCGGTAGACATCGATCTTCCGCTGCTCCCACCCCCCACCGTCGTACTCGCCAAGACGCAGGACCGGATACTCCGGATCCGAATGAACCCACCGCACCGCGAAGTACTTCATCGGGGCCTCCCTGGTTGGAGAATGTCCGTGCACCTAGCAAAACACGAATTTCCGTGGAGGCAAGCCCGATAACGGCGTGAAGCGTCCCCCGCCCGACGGGAGCACACTCCACCCCCCCCATGGGGCATGGCAGGCTCGCGCCCACTCATGCGACCCCTCCGATTCCCGCTGCTGCTCGTCGCCCTGCTCGCCACCGCTTGCGCCACGACCTCCGCGCAAGCCCCCGCCGCCGTGGCCCAGCCCCCCGCCTTCCTCTGGGAGGTGACGCGGCCGGGCGCTCCGGACAAGCCGCTCTACCTCACCGGCTCCATCCACCTGGGCCTGCCGGGCCAGTTCACCTTCCCACCCTCCCTGGAGGCCGCGCTCGCGCGCTCCCAGGCGCTGGTGGTGGAGCTGGATCCGGACAAGGCCCAAGCCAACGCGAAGGAGACCCAGAAGCTGGTGCTGCGCCTGGGCACCTATGCCCCTCCGGATGGACTCCAGGCGCACCTGAGCGAGGAGACCCGGAGCCGCCTGCCCGAGCTGCTCGCGAAGGTGGGACTGCCCCCCGCGGCCGTCGAGCGCATGCGGCCCTGGTTGCTCTACATCACCCTCTCCGTGCTGGAGCTGCAACGGGCGGGCTACTCGGAGGCGGGGGGAATCGATCGGCTGTTGCTGGCGAAGGCCCGCGACACCAAGCGCATCGTGGAGCTGGAGACGATGGAAGGGCAGCTGGGCATGCTCGCGAGCCTGCCGGATCCGGTGCAGGAGCTCATGCTGCGCGAGATGATCGAGCAGTCGCCCCTGACGGCGGTCAACATGGCGCGGATGAGCACCGCGTGGGAGGGAGGCAATCCCAGCGCCCTCGCGGACCTGCTCTTCACCCAGGCGAAGGAG
This sequence comes from Cystobacter fuscus DSM 2262, assembly GCF_000335475.2. Classification (NCBI taxonomy): domain Bacteria; kingdom Pseudomonadati; phylum Myxococcota; class Myxococcia; order Myxococcales; family Archangiaceae; genus Cystobacter; species Cystobacter fuscus. Next base: position 324,118 of record NZ_ANAH02000001.1, read on the forward strand.
CCCGCCTTCCAGCCCTTCTACGAGGCCCTCTTCTACACCCGCAACCGGCGGATGGCCGACAAGCTGGCCGGGCTGGTCGACGCGCCGGAGACGCACTTCGTGGTGGTGGGCGCCGGGCACCTGGTGGGGCCGGAGGGACTGCTCGCCCTGCTCGAGCGCGCGGGCTTCCAGGTGCGCCAGCTTCCCCGCGAGCCCTGAGCGTGGCCTACACTGCGCGTCCGTGAGCCCTCCCCTGCGTATCCTCATCGCGGATGACGAGCTGGTCGCGCGCAAGCGCCTCGCGCGCCTGCTGGCGGCCCTGCCCGGCACCACCGTGTGCGGCGAGGTCTGCGACGCGCAGGCCGTGCTCGACACGGTGCGCGCCGGGGGCGTGGACGTGGTGCTGCTCGACATCCACATGCCCGGGCTCAGTGGCCTGGACGCGCTCGCCCTGCTTCCCGAGGGCGGCCCCCAGGTCATCCTCATCACCGCCCACCCCGGCCACGCCGTGGAGGCCTTCGAGCACGGCGCCGTGGACTACGTGCTCAAGCCCGTGGAGGCCTCGCGCCTGCAGAAGGCCCTGGACCGCGCGCGCGCCCGCTTCGCGCCTCCCCCCCAGGAGCCCGTCCGCCTGGATCGGCTGCCCATCCCCACCCGCCAGGGCATCGTCCTGGTGGCGCCGGAGAGCATCTCCCACGCCACGCTCGAGGACGAGCTCGTCACCATCTTCACCCTCCAGGGCGACTACCTCACCGACTTCAGCCTGCAGGAGCTGGCGGACCGGCTGCCCACCGAGGGCTTCTACCGGGTGCACCGCCGCGCCCTGCTCAACCTCGCCCAGGTCACGCGCCTGGAGCCCCTGGAGACGGGGGGCTACCTGGCGCGCACGGCCCGCGGCCACACGGTGGAGGTGAGCCGCCAGTCCGCCCGCGAGCTGCGTCGGCGGCTCGGCCTGCGGCGCGGCGGCGAGGAGGAGCCCGGGGGGTAAGCCCTTGAGCGGGGTGCCGCCGCGCTGCGAACATGCAAGCACCCATGTCCGAACCCGAGATCTCCGCGCCCCAGCGCCCAGGCGCCTTCTGTGCCCTGCATGCCGAGCAGCGCGCCGTCACCCTGTGCAACCGGTGCGGCAACTACGCGTGCGAGCAGTGCTTCCAGGTCGCGCACGACCGGCAGGACTACTGCACGACGTGTCTGCCGCTCATCCGGCCCCCGCTCGCCGACCGCGGTGCCCGCTTCGTCGCGGTCCTCGTGGATCAGCTCGCCCTGGTGGCGCCGATTCTCGCGTGCTCGTTCCTCGGCATCCTGCTGTCGGGCGGCGGAGTCGAGAGCTCCCTGCTCGTGATCGGCTTGGGGCTGCTGGGCTCCCTGGGCGTCGCGGGCTACCAGCTCTACCTGCTCGCCACCGTGGGGCAGAGCCTGGGCAAGCGCATGATGCACATCAAGGTGGTGCGCACCGATGGCGGTCCCGTGGACCTCGCCCGGCTCATCTTCCTGCGCAACGTGGTGCCGGCGCTCATCGGCATGTGCACCTGGAACGTCTTCAGCCTCGTCGACACGCTCTGCATCTTCACCGAGCAGCGCCGCTGCCTTCACGACCACATCGCGGACACCCAGGTGGTCGTCGTGAACAATACCGACGACTGAAACGGGCACCTTCATCATCCGGGGCTCCCGGGAGAAGGGGGCGGGAGCGCGAGCCCGCCCTCCCCGGGTGACCACCGTGCTCCCCCCGGCCGTATCGACGGCCGGGCGGAGCGGCCCTCAGCCCTGGTTGGCGATGACCACCCGGTTGGGGCCCACCAGCTTGGAGGCGCGCAGGGCCTTCTCCGCGAAGGAGATGAGATCCTGCTCGGAGCGGGCTGGATCCGGGAAGACGGAGATGGCGGCGCTCACCGTCACCTCGCCCTGTCCGCCGCCCGTGCCCTCCGGGAAGTCGAGCTCCTCCACCGCCTTGCGCAGCTTCTCCGCGTAGGTGCGTGCCCGCTCCACGTCCGCGTTGCACAGCACCACGCCGAACACGTCCCAGTCGTAGCGGGCGGCGATCTCCGAGGAGTTGTCGCTGCGCGCGTGGGTGACGGGATCCTCCATCAGCTCCGTCACCAACTGGGCCACGCGGCGCAGCAGCTTGTCGCCCTCGGCGTAGCCGCGCGAGAGGTTGAAGCGCCGGAAGCCGTCGATGTCGACGAGCACCAGCATCAACTTCTGCTCGCGGCGCCGCGCGCTCAACAGACCCGCGCTCAGCGCCTCCTGGAAGTAGCGGTGGTTGTAGAGGCCCGTGAGGCCATCGCGGAAGGCGAGCCGCTCGCTCTCCGGGATGAGCGGCTGGTTGCCGCCGCCCTTGGCATCCGGCGCGCGCGGCTCCACCGTCTTGATGCGGGTGCTCGAGGGGGGCGAACGCCCCGCCGCCGGCTTGGCCGGACGCAGCCCGAGCTGCTCCTTGAGCTCCTGCACCATCTTGTCGCGGATGGCCACCAGCGCGGCGTTGTGCACCGCCTGGCCCACGGTGTTCTTCAGTTCCTGCTCGGTGAAGGGCTTGGTGAGGAAGTGATTCACCCGCGCTTCATTGATGGCCTTCTGGGCGTCCTCCAGCTTCTGGGATGCCGTCACCAGGATGCGCGCGGCATGGGGTTGGAGCTCGGAGACCCGCTTGAGGAGGTCCACTCCCATCAAGCCGTCCCCAAGGTTTTGATCCGATACGACCGCGTGCAGTTGCTCCCGCTGAAGCACTTCGAGTGCTTCTTCAGCGGACCTGGCGAGGAAGACCGTGAAGTCCTTGCTCAGGTAGTACTGCATCAGGGCCAGCATGGTTCGATTGTCCTCGACGACGAGGACCTTCGCGGCAACAGGCTCACTCACCAGGGCAGACCAACGAAACGAGGGGCATGCAAGAGGGTTGGAGCGTCGCAAAGGTCAGGCCCTCGTCGCAAGCGCGGAAGCACTCCCCACCGCTTTTCACGCTCCCGGCCACTCGTGGACCGGCCTGCCGGACGCCGCATGGGTCAAATATCGCTCCAGCAAGGCCCCCAGGGCATCGGGTCGGGGCATGTGTGCTTCCAGGTAGGCCAACATCTTCCGTTGCCAGCGTGCCCCCGTGCACCCGGCGCCCACCCGGGCCTGGATGATGCCCAGGAGCGCGTCGGCCTCGTCCGGGTCCACGCCCGCGCCCACCAGCCCCTCCCGGGCCACGGGCAGCAGCCGCCGCACCAGGTCCGGAGCGGGCAGGGCCCGGGGAGCGTGGCCGGGACGCTCGGGCCACAGGAGCACCGCGTCCAGGCCGTGGCGCGCGGCGCGCAGGAAGTTGTCCTGGGCGTAGGCGAAGGGCATGGAGGGCAAGAGCCGCTCCACCTCGCCGCCCAGTCCCAGCGTGAGGCCCAGGAGCAGAGCCCCGTTGGCCAGCATGTCCTCCACCGTGGGGCCCGCGGGCAGCGCGCGCATCTCGATGCGCAGGTGGCCCCCATCGGCGGGGTCGTAGATGGCGCGGTTCCAGTTCCACACCGTACCCTGGTGCAGGCGCAGCTCCTCGAGCCGCGGCAGGCCGTCCTCGGTCAGGTGCTCCCGGGGGGACGCCGGCGCCAGCACCGGCAGCAGCGGCGGGTGCAGCGCCACCGACTCGGCGAACAGCTCCCACGCGCCCTCGCGCGCCCAGCCGTGGCCGAAGCTGACGCGTCCGGGCCGGGGCGCCTCGCCAGAGCCCTCGCCCCGGTCATCCACCGCCTGGCGGAAGAGCGCCACGCGCGTCTCGTCCCACAGCCGCCGGCCCAGGAGGAAGGGCGAGTTGCCGCTCACCGCCAGCACCGGCGCCGTGGCGAGCTGGCACGCGTTGTACAAGCGCGCGAAGTCCGCCGGGAGCACCCTCAAGTGGTACTGCAACGAGGTGTTGGCCCCCTCGAGCGTCACGTCGTCCCACTCCAGGGAGAGCGGATCCTCCCCCTGGATGACCACGCGGAAGGGCGCCTCGCCCCGGCTGCGGCGGATGGAGGTGGACATGGCGCGGTAGCGCGGCATCGCCGTGAGCGAGCCCGGCCGCAGGTCCGCCTCGCGCAGCGTGGGGAGGATGCCCATCACCGCCACGCGCGCCCCCTGCGTGGCCGCCGCGCGCGCCACCTCCGCCAGCGCGCTCTCGAACTCCGCGCGCATCGCCGAGAAGGGACGTCCCGCCAGGGGCCCCGGCCGCAGGTTGCACTCGATGTTGAAGCGGTTGAGCTCCACCGTCACCCGCGGATCCTTCGTCTGACCCAGCACCTGCCGGTTCACCGGAAGGGGCCGTCCGTGGGCGTCCACGAGGAACATCTCCAGCTCGGCGCCGAGTGACGGCGCGCCCTCACCGAAGCCCGGCCGCGCCATCAGGGCGCGCAACACCTCGAGGCTCTCGGTGAGTCGTTCGCCGAAGGCCTCGTATTCCTGGGTCTCGAACTTCTCGCAGTCGATTTGAAGGCCCATGGGAAAGAAGAAGTCTCCTCACGACAAGGGATGGACATCACGGGAAGCGAACGCATCCGGGCGCGCGGCGAGCTCGCGCCGCAGCCGCCAGGCCAGCGCGGCGGCCTGGTCGCGGATCTCCGGCACCGCCGTGCTCTCCCACAGCTCGCCCCGGCGCAGCGGCCCGAGGGTGAAGAGCACCGCGGAGGGCTGGCCCTGGCCGTCGAGCAGCGCGCCTCCCTCGTCCGTGGAGAGCCCGAGCCCCAGGGCATCGCGCCGGGCCAGGCCGGACTCCAGCAGCGAGCGCAGCAGGGGCTGGCCCCGGGAGAAGGAGCAGTCGGGGCCGGTGCAGTTGATGACGTGCTGGACGCGGAAGGTGGCCTCGAACACCACCCCGCGAGGCCGCGCGCGGGCCTCCACCCAGCCCTCCTCCAACATCTGGAAGCCACGCAAGCGCCCCGCGTGGACGTGCAGCACCCCGGCACGCCGCAGCTGCGCGAGGGTGTCCGCCACCGAGGCGGCCATGCGGTGACGGTGCACGTCCCACAGGGTCCTCAGGTGACGCAGGAAGCGGCGCTGGGCCGGCACGGGCAGGCCGCGCCAGAGCGAGGCCGTCACCGGCCGCAACCCATCCACCACGCACCGCCAGTCACTCCCCTCGGGCAAGCCCTCGATTTCGCGGCGCAGCTCGTGGAAGAGCGCTCGCGTGCTGCGCGGCTCGGAGAAGCGCGGCGGCGGACTTGGCTGGACGCCGGGACGGTGGACCTGGGGCAGCAGGCCATGCCGGGACAGGGCGTGGATGCGGCCCTCGTGGTTGCGCTCGGCCAACGAGAGCACCGTGTCCACCATCGTCAGGCCCGTGCCCACGAGCAACACCGAGTGGTGCGGCTCGATGTGCTCCAGGGCTCTCGGGGCCCAGGGCGAGCGCACGTAGTTCACGCTCTCGAAGAGGCCGCCCCCGTCCACGGGCAGGTCGGCGGGCGAGGCATTGCCCAGGGCCAGCACCACCGCGCGCGCCTCGAGCGACGGGCCCTGGGCGAGCGACACCCGGACGACGCCATCCTCCTCGGAGAGCGCCGAGACCTCGCCCCGGATCAACTCCAACACGACGCCCGGCGCCGCGGCGCGCCGGCTCTCCCGGAGGAGCGCCTCGAGGTACTGGCCATAGCGCTGGCGGGCAACGAAGTCACCCGGGTCCGTGTCGGGTTCCACCCGGCGCATCCAGCGCAGGAAGTGCTCGGGGTCATCCGGAAAGGCGCTCATCCGCCCCACCGGGACATTGAGAAGATGACTCGAATGGGAGGTGGAGTAGGCCAGCCCCGGTCCCGTGCGGGCCTCCCGCTCCACCAGCGCCACCCGCAACGGGCCGGGTGCGTTTCGCAGGAGCTGGGTCACCAGCAACGTCCCACTCGCACCGCCCCCCACCACCAGGACGTCCCACCGCCGCTCGATTTTCACCGTGGAAATTTAAGTCCCCACGGAAGGTCTCACAGCCCCCCAGGGCACCCGTGCCAGGGCAGGCTTCCGATCGACAACAAAACGCGCCCCGGCGCCCGGCTCCGTCCTCTGGTGGACCCAGGGCCCGGACCGGAGGAACGGCGCCCGCCCGCTCGTCTGTCCCCTCCACCCCTTCGTCCAGGGCCGGGGTGTGTTATCCGTCCGACGATGGATGCCTCCCCCGCCCTTCCCCTGGTCAACCTGTACGACCTGCCCCGCGCCGCCCTGGGCGAGCTGCTGGGTCGCTGGGGCTACAGCGCCCACTACCGGGATCTGCTCTGGACGGCGCTCTACCGGCAGCAGGTGGAGTCCTTCGACGCCCTCACCGGGCTGAAGCCGGAGCTGGTGGCGACGCTGCGCGAGCGCACGCTCCTGGAGCGGCCCACCACCCACCATGAGGTGTTCAGCTCGGACGGCTACACCCGGAAGCTGCTCTTGCGGCTGCGCGACGGGCAGACGGTGGAGACGGTGCTCATGCGGTTCAAGGGCCGGGCCACGGTGTGCCTGAGCACCCAGGCGGGGTGCGCCATGGGGTGCGTGTTCTGCGCCACCGGGCAGATGGGCTTCGTGCGCCACCTGTCGCCCGGGGAGATCATCGGCCAGGTGCTGCACGTCACGCGGCTGTTGCGCGAGACGAACGAGTCCCTGCGCAACGTGGTGCTCATGGGCATGGGCGAGCCCCTGCACAACTACGAGGGCACGCTCGCGGCGGTGGACATCCTGGTGGACGCGCTGGGGCTGGCGCTCGGGCCGCGCTTCATCACCCTGAGCACCGTGGGCGTGGTGCCCGGCATCCGCCGGCTCGCGGACGAGGACCGGCCGGTGCAGCTCGCGGTGAGCCTGCATGGCGCCACGGACGCGGAGCGGGGCGCGCTGGTGCCCGCGGCGCGCAAGTGGTCGCTCGCCGAGCTGATGGACGCCTGCCGCTACTACACGGACAAGCGCAAACGCCGCATCTTCTATGAGTGGGCCCTCATCTCCGGGCGCAACGACACGCCCGAGCAGGCCCACGCGCTCGGCGCGCTGCTCCAGGGCATGGACGCGCACGTCAACCTCATCCCCCTCAACCCCACGGTGGGCTACGCCGAGCAGCCCAGCGGCCCCGACTCCGTGCGCGCCTTCCAGGACATCCTCGCGGGCTACGGCCTGCCGAGCACCGTGCGCCAGCGCCGCGGCATCGACATCGACGCGGGCTGCGGCCAGCTCAAGGCCGCCGTGGAGCGCACGCGCCCTCCGCGCCAGCCCCTCGCCTCCTGATGCGGGCCCGGCGCGAGGGCCGCGATGCCCGGGCCACCCCGAGTGGCTACATCACAAGCAGCGGCGACCTGAAGGGCCTTCGCACTGCTCGAGCGTCGGGGTGCCACCCTAGCGATCCCTCAGAGGAGGTGAGTGATGAGCCACCATGACGGGTAGGTGTCTGATCGCCGACGCGGACCTGGAACTCCGCTCTGCCCTCCGCCGGTTCATCGAGCCGCGGGGGTGGGAGGCACTGGAAGCGCGCAACGCCCACGAGGCGCGAGAGCTGCTGCGTCGCGCCCGGCCGGACGTGGTGTTGCTCGAGGAGCACCTGCCAGGGAGCCCCTTGTCCGAGATGCTCCCCGAGTGGCGCGCCAGCCATCCCTCCGTCCCCCTGCTGGTGCTCTCCGCCACCCCTTCCATCGACGGCGCCGTCCAGGCCATCAAGCTCGGAGCGGAGCAGTTCGTGCCCAAGCCGGTGGAGCCACCCACTCTGTTGCGTCTGATGGAGCACGCGCTGGAGGCGCAACGCACCCGCGCCCTTCCTCCCCCGGACACGGCCGGCGGGCCCGAGCCGTTCCTGGGCGTCAGCCCGCTCATCCGCCAGTTGGAAGCCACCGTCCGCCGGTTGCTCGACAGCGATCGCGCCCTGCTGCTGCTGGGAGAAACCGGGACGGGCAAGGGCATGCTCGCCTCGTGGATCCACCTGCGCGGGCCCCGGGCGCGCGCGCCCCTGGTGCAGCTCAACTGCGCGGGCCTGGCGCCGCAGCTCCTGGAGACGGAGCTCTTCGGCCACGAGCGCGGTGCCTTCACCAGCGCCGTCCAGCGCAAGCTGGGCCTGCTCGAGGTCGCCCACAAGGGCTCCCTGTTCCTCGACGAGGTGGGCGACATGGATCCGCTCGTCCAACCCAAGCTGCTCAAGGTGCTCGAGGAGCGGCGCTTCCGGCGGCTGGGCGAGGTGGAGGAGCGCACGGTGGACATCCGGCTCATCGCCGCCACCCACCAGAACCTCGTCGAGCGCGTGCGCGCCGGGCGCTTCCGCGGCGATCTCTACTTCCGCATCAGCACCCTGCCCCTGCGCCTGCCCGCGCTGCGCGAGCGCCCCGAGGACATCCCCATCATCGCCCGGAACATGCTCGAGCGGCTCTCCGACGAATTGGGACGTCCCGGGCTCGGGCTGACGGCCGAGGCCGAGGCCGCCCTGTGTGGCTACACCTGGCCCGGCAACCTGCGCGAGTTGCGCAACGTGCTCGAGCGCGCCGCCCTCCTCTCCGCCCACCCCGTGCTGAAAACGGAGGACCTGGACTTCAACGCCGCCCTCGCGGGCATGCGCCCCGACGCGCCCACCGCGTCCCCGCCGGAGTCGGACCTCTCGCTCACCCTGCGGGAAGTCGAGCGCCGCCACATCTCCCGGGTACTCGCCTCGGAGGGAGGGCACGTCGGCCGCGCCGCCCAGCGGCTCGGCATCCCCCGCAGCTCGCTGTACCAGAAGCTCAAGAGCCTGGGCCTCTCGGCCAAAGTCTAGAATCCAGACTCAAGATCTTGGAAACCGAGCCGGGGGCAGCCGCCAGGGCCGAGTAAATTCGAACGATTGTGAACAAAAGAATCCTGGCGCGCGGATTGCTGTTGCATTCGGCCCCCATGACTCCCGAGATGGAGAAGATCCACGGCCTCTTCCTCGCCGAGGCCGAAGAGCAACTCGCCACGCTGGAACAGGGCCTGTTAGCGCTCGAGCGCACGTCTGGTTCGCCACCGCTCGCCTCCCTGCAGTGCACGCTGCACACGTTCAAGGGCGGAGCGGGCGCGGTGGGCCTCACCGCGGCGGTGGAGCTGGCGCACCTGCTGGAGGATCTGCTCACGCTGTTGGAGGCGCGGGCCGTCGTCCTGCACGCCGGGCTGGGCTCGCTGATGTTGCAGGCCGTGGACGTGCTGCGCGAGCAGGTGGGCCTCGAGCCCGCGAGCGAGTCCGCCCAGCGGCTGCCGGCCCTGGAGGTGCGGCGGCTCCTGGAGAGCACGCTCAAGGCCTCCCAGCCCGTCCAGGCGCGCGTGACGGCGCCGGAGCGGCCCGCGTCCCCGGCCGAGCCCACCGCGCACCGGGAGCACACCCTGCGCGTGGGGCTGGGGCGGCTGGACCGGATGTTGGATCTCACCGGGGAGATCGCCATCGCGCGCGGGCGGCTCGCGGAGATGCTCACGCAGGCGCACCGCTACACGCCCCAGCAACTGATGGAGGCCCACCGCGACGGGGACCGGCTCTACCTGGACCTGCAGGAGCTGGTGATGAAGGTGCGGATGGTGCCCATCGGGCGCACCTTCCAGCCCTTCGTCCGCACGGTGCGCGACCTGGGCCTCGCCATGGGCAAGCAGGTGCGCTGCGAGCTGAGCGGCGAGGACGTGGAGGTGGACACGACGATCGCCGAGCTCATCCGCGACCCCCTCACCCACCTGGTGCGCAACGCCATGGACCACGGACTGGAGACGCCCGAGGTGCGCCAGGCGCGCGGCAAGGCGCCCACCGGCACCTTGAGTCTGCGCGCCTTCCACGACGCGGGCACGCTCGTCATCCAGGTGGTGGACGACGGCACGGGCCTGGACCGCGAGCGCATCACCGCGCGAGCCCGGACGCGGGGCCTGCTGGGGCCGGAGGAGACGCCGGATGAGGGCGCGCTGCTGCGGCTCATCCTCGCGCCCGGCTTCTCCACCGCCGAGCGCATCACCGAGCTGTCCGGCCGCGGCGTGGGCATGGACGTGGTGAAGCGCAACGTGGAGTCGCTCCGGGGCACCGTGTCCGTGGACAGCCTCCCGGGCCAGGGCACCACCTTCAGTCTGCGCCTGCCGCTCACCCTCTCCATCATCGAGGGCTTCAACGTCGCGGTGGGGGGCGAGACCTACGTCATCCCCCTGCAGAACGTGCTGGAGTGCGTGGAGCTGCCCGCGGCGGAGAGCCGCCCGGGCAGTACCGGCGTCTTCCACCTGCGCGGCTCACCCCTGCCCTTCCTCCGCCTGCGCGAGCACTTCGCCCTGGGAGGCAGCACGCCCGCCCGGGAGAATCTCGTCATCATCAGCCACGAGCGCGGCCTCGCCGGCCTCGCCGTGGACACCCTGCTCGGCCAGGGCCAGACGGTCATCAAACCCCTGGGCAGGTTCTGCCAGGGACTGCCCGGACTCTCGGGCTCCACCCTGCTCGGGGACGGCAGGGTCGCCCTCATCCTCGACGTCCCCGCGCTCCTTCAGCAGGCGCTCCAGGCGGCCTCTCCCGCCGCCCTCGCCTGAGTGTTTCCCCACCCCGAATCACCCCCATCCATGACCTGGTTCTACAACCTGAAGATCTCCACCAAGCTGCTCCTCTCCTTCATCGGCCTGAGCATGCTCAACGTCGTGCTGGGTCTCTTCGCCACCCAGCAGCTCAGCAAGATGAATGACGCGACGGACGTGGTGACCGACACCTGGATGCCCAGCATCATCTACGTGTCCGCCGCGAACACCGACACCTCGGACTTCCTCATCCTCGAGCAGCAGCACATGATGTCGACCGATCCCGCGCAGATGACCGAGTTCGAGCGGCTCATGCGGCAGGAGCAGGAGGCCATCCAGAGCAGCTTCAAGAAGTACGAGCCACTCATCTCCTCCGAGAAGGAGCGGCTCCTGTACGAGGAGTTCACCCGCCTCTGGAGGGACTACCTGGAGGAACACGACCGCATCATCGAGCTGTCACGCAAGAACCCGACCCTGGACCAGCTCCAGGGCATCAACCAGGGCCGCGCGCAACAGCTCTATCAGGCTTCCTCCGACAAGCTGGATCAGCTGGCGGTGGTCATCCAGGAGTCCTCGCGCAAGGCGTCGATTGACTCGGACAACATCTACGCCGTCGCGCGGGGGTGGATCCTCTCCGTCGTGGGGGCCAGCCTGCTCGTCGGCGTGCTGCTCAGCATCCTCATCGCGCGGATCATCGCCCGGCCGCTCCACGAGGCCCTGCGGGTGGCGGATCGCATCGCCGATGGCGACCTGAGCGTGCGGGTCACCTCGGAGACCCAGGACGAGACGGGCCGGCTGCTCTCCGCCATGCAGCGCATGGTGCTCAAGCTCTCCCAGGTCATCAGCGAGGTGAGAGAGGGCGCCGGCACGCTCGCCTCCGCGTCGGCCCAGGTGTCCTCCTCCTCGCAGAGCCTGTCGCATGGCACCAACGAGCAGGCCACCAGCGTGGAGGAGACGACCGCGAGCCTGGAGCAGATGACGTCCACCATCACCCAGAACCGGGACCACAGCCGGCAGATGGAGCAGATGGCCCTTCAGGGCGCCCGGGACGCGGAGGAAGGCGGCCGGGCCGTGAAGGAGACCGTGGAGGCGATGAACTCCATCGCGGAGAAGATCACCATCATCGAGGAGATCTCCTACCAGACCAACCTGCTGGCGCTCAACGCGGCCATCGAGGCGGCGCGCGCGGGGGCCCATGGCAAGGGCTTCGCGGTGGTGGCCACCGAGGTGCGCAAGCTGGCCGAGCGCAGCCAGACGGCGGCGCGGGAGATTTCGGGGCTGGCCTCCAGCAGCGTGAAGGTGGCGTCGCGCTCGGGGCAGTTGCTCTCGGAGCTGGTGCCCTCCATCCGCAAGACGGCGGACCTGGTGCAGGAGGTGGTGGCCGCCTCGGCCGAACAGGCCACCGGCGTCACCCAGATGAACAAGGCCATGCTGCACGTGGACCAGGTCACGCAACGCAACGCCTCGGCCTCCGAGGAGCTCGCCTCCACCGCCGAGGAGCTGTCCGCCCAGGCGGAGGCGCTGCAGCAGCTCGTGTCCTTCTTCCACCTCGCCACCGAGGGTTCCGAGCGCGGCACGCGTCCCCCGGCCGCCCACCGCCCGCAGACGCACTCGCCCACCGCGGGGTTGAAGGCCGCCACGAGCGGGCTCGGCGCCGGAGCGTCCAAGCCAGCCCCCCGGGCCTCCGCCCCCGCCCACCATCCCGACGAGGATCGGGACTTCAAGCGCTTCCAGGTGTGATGATGAATGACATGAGCGAGGAGAATTCCGCCGCCACGCAGTACCTCAGCTTCATCCTCGCCGGAGAGGAGTACGCGCTCGGCATCCTGCGGGTGAAGGAGATCATCGAGTACGACACCGTCACCCGCGTTCCCGGAGCCCCGGCGTGGGTGCGCGGCGTGTTCAACCTGCGCGGCAGCGTGGTGCCGGTGGTGGACCTGACGGTGAAGCTGGGCCTGCCGCCCATCCAGCTCACGCGCCGCAGTTGCATCGTGGTGGTGGAGGTGCGGCAGGGCAACGAGGACATCGTCCTGGGCCTGCTCGCCGATGCCATCGGCCAGGTCATCGAGCTGGGGCCCGAGGACGTGGCGCCGCCGCCCGCCTTCGGCACGCAGGTGCACGTGGAGTACCTGCTGGGCATGGGCCGCGTTGGCACGGCGCGCAAGTTCATCCTGCTGCTGGACATCGACAAGGTGCTCAGCGGCCAGGAAGTGCTGTCGGCCACGGCGCTGCGGGCCCCGCCCGGGGAGGACACCGAGCGCACCACCGGGAAGGTCGCATGAAGAAGATGCTCCGGGAGGAGCCCGGGGAGTCCGTGCCCCCCGAGCCGCCGCCGCTGTCGGATCGGGAGTTCACCGGCTACCAGCAGTTCGTCTATCGCGAGGCGGGCATCTGGCTGTCGCCCGCGAAGAAGGCGCTGGTGGTGGGGCGGCTGTCGCGCCGGTTGCGCGAGCTGGGCAACCCCTCCTTCGGCACCTACCTGCGGCGGGCGGAGGAGGACAGCGCCGAGCGCGTGCGGCTGTTGGACGCGCTGTGCACGCACGAGACCCACTTCTTCCGCGAGCCCCGGCACTTCGACTTCCTGGCGCGTGACGTGCTGCCGCGCTGGCGTGCCCAGGGGGACACCGGTAGCGGCGAAGGCAAGCGGGTGCGGGTGTGGAGCGCGGGGTGCTCGACGGGCGAGGAGCCCTTCTCCCTGGCCATGGTGCTGCGCCACCACCTGCCGGCCGAGGAGGGATGGGAGATCGACATCCTCGCCACGGATCTCTCCACGCGCATCCTCGAGCAGGCCCGGCAGGCGCGCTGGCCGGTGGAGAAGGCGGTGCAGATTCCCAGGCCCTACCTGCGTGCCTACATGCTGCGCGGCGTGGGTAGCCAGGAGGCGTGGATGAAGGCGGACGCCCACCTGCGCGCGCTGGTGCGCTTCCAGCGGGTGAACCTGAACGACGAGAACGGGATGCTGGGGCGCTTCGATCTGCTCTTCTGCCGCAACGTCCTCATCTACTTCGACCCGGCCTCGAGGGCCCGGGCCGTGGAGCGGCTGCTCAACCATCTCCACCCCCAGGGAATGCTCTTCCTCGGCCACTCCGAGAGCCTGCTGGGCCTGGGCACGCGCGTGCGCGCGCTGATGCCCACCGTCTACGCGCAGCGCGCCCCCCCGGCCGGAGTGTCCGCCGCGCGAGGGTGAGACGGGATCCCTCCCTTCCGAGCGGAGCCGGCGTAGTAAAGAGGGCGTGACACATGCCCGGCCGTGCCTCCGCCCCCCATATCGTCATCGTCGGAGCAGGACCCGCGGGCTCATCGGCCGCCACCTTCCTCGCGCAGCAGGGCGCCCGGGTGACGCTGCTGGAGCGCGGCCATTTTCCCCGCGACAAGACGTGTGGGGATGGCTGCACGCCGCGCACGCTGTGGATGTTGGAGCGCCTGGGGCTCGGCACACTGGCGAGCACCGACGGGACGCCCGTGGACTCGGTGTACGCCGTGTCCCCGGGCGGCGTGGTGTGGGACGCCGCCATTCCGGCCCGCCTCTTCGGCGGCAGGGCCAGCATCATCCCCCGGGAGGTGCTCGACGAGCGGCTCGTGCGCAGGGCCGTCCAGGCGGGGGCCACCCTGCGCGAGGGCGTGCGGGTGGTGGGCCTGGAGCGCGAGGGCGACGTGCCGCGGCTGCGCTGCCTCGGGGGCGAGTCGCTGCTCGCCGACGTGGTGCTCGGATGCGACGGCTCGCCCTCGGTGATCCGCGGCGCGCTCGGGGCCCCGGGCTTCCCCGCGCACGAGTGCGCCTTCGCCATCCGCGTCTATTACGAGAACGTGCGCCTGTCACACCCCCGGGGCCTGGGCTTCTTCTGGGACGAGACGCTGCTGCCCGCCTATGGGTGGATCTTCCCGCTGCCCGGAGGCCGGGCCAACGTGGGCCTGGGCATGCGCGCGGACCAACTCGCCGCGTCCGGCGCGCGGCTGCCCGAGCTGCTCGAGCGCTTCTGCGCGAGCCCCCGCGTGGCGGCGGAGCTCGCCGGGGGCCGGCGCGTGGGGCGGCCCAAGGGACACCACCTGCCCTTCGGCTCCTCGGCCCGGCACACCACCTTCAATCAGGCGCTGCTGCTGGGGGACGCGGCCGGCTTCGTCAACCCGCTCACCGGCGAGGGCATCGAGTTCGCCCTGGAGTCCGGCGCCTTCGCCGCCGAGGCGGTGGCCGAGGCCGTGCACGCGG